>JAFZSQ010000033.1 GCA_017619295.1 Lachnospiraceae bacterium | reverse complement strand
ATTTATCTTTGGGGGGTAACAGGCCTTCCCATTACAACTATGAGAAAGCTTAAGGATAATCCCCAGATAACCCTTGTCCTTAACTATACCTATGAAAACGTGGAATATAATGTCACTATCCCAGGCAAGAACGTGGTAGTGGACGATACCATCCCCTGGTACGGCCCACTGTACCTCAATAAATATTATAGCTAGGTGCAATTGGGGCCTGTCCCCAATTGCACATTACTTCAAACCGAACAAAGCAAGAAACATCTGTTTAAGGCGTTTCTTGCTTTTTGATTCTGTGGGAGCGGAAGGCGCAGGATGGGTATACTCGTCGATTAACGCCTTCTCGGCGGCGTACTCGTCGTAGTTACCGAAATAATCCGACGCCTTGGTTCCGTATTCGTTTGTGGGGGAATTGTATTCAGACATAATTCTAAAACCCCTACTTCATATGTACATCAAGTTGAGGGAATGCAATCTCGATTCCCGCATCATCAAAGGCACACTTGATTTCCTTGTTAAGAAGTCTCTTTCCTGTAAAAATATCAGCCTCTTTAACATCCGCAACAAATTTAAGAACTACGGATGAGTCAGCCAGATTATCGACGCCAAGGTAAGTGATATCACCTTTGAAAATCTTGGAATTGCGTTCCTTGATATCTGCAAGAATATCATCAATCACTTCGTCAATCTTTCTTAAATCTGTGGCATAGGAAACACCCACTTCAACAACAGCAACGGAAGTGCTCCTTGAGCGGTTCAATACATTCTTGATATCAGAGTTATTGATAATCTTTAAATTCTTACCCATATCTCTGATGCCGGTAGTACGTATTCCGATAAAATCCACGGTTCCTCTGAAGCCGTCAACCTCGATAATATCTCCAACGTTAAACTGATTCTCAAATATAATGAAAAGTCCGGTAACCAGATCAGCCACAAGACTCTCGGCTCCAAAACCGACTACCAAAGCTACGATTCCGACACCGGCAAAGACTGTACCGACGCCAACACCAAGAATTGTTAATACCCAGCATATTCCAACTAAAACAGCAGCATATCTTACAACGCTGGCAAGAACTGTTATCAAGGTATTTGCTCGGCTGTTCTTCCTTGGAATCAACTTGATTATAATCTGCGCCACGGAGTTGAAAGCGTATGTGAATGCCACGGCAATAATAACTCTTAATACGGTCTGGATGTTGAAATGAATGACTCCGCCGAACCCCGGCAGCTCATCAAAAGCTCCGGTGAGGTTTCCAAGCAATCCACTGGAACCTAAGACTATAGCGGCCACGATTAAGCCGATGATATTGCCTTTTATCTTGAATTTGGTTTTGAACTTATCTGCGGTACTCTTTTTATTCTTTGTGTTGGTCGTCATTTGTGCTTGATTTCCCTTCTTTTCCCTTCATTTGATGCCTTTCGCAACCTAATTTTACCACACATCCAAACATAGTATACAACTTATTGTATTTGTTTAAACAAAATGGGATGTCCATATATGAACATCCCACATAAGGTCAAGCTTTTTATTTGTTAATGTGATGAGCACGTAAGGATTTAATTGTTGCATGAACAATATCTGTCAGGACGAGAAGCTCACCAGTAGAACACGAACCAATCTTTTCAATTAATGAACTTTCAAGTTGAACGGAATCAGTGATTGCAGAATCAAATAATAGTTGGTCAGTCTGTACAGATAAAGCGTTTGAAATATTTACAAGAACCTGAAGGCTAAGTTTGGTTGAGCCTGTTTCTATGTGACTTATATGTGTTGTGGAAATATCAACTCTTTCAGCCAGTTCTTCTTGAGACAAACCAAGAGCTTTACGATACTTGCGAATTCTTTCTCCAATGGCTTTATAATCTAACTTTTCTGTTTCCTTTTGTGTATTTTTCATTTCTAGTCCCATAATAACACCGCCCATGTAATCCAAATATACTTGAATTCTATAGGCGTGGATGCTAGAATTGAATAAACCCCAAAGGCAGGAGATTGCCTATACAGTTTAAGCTGCTTGGCTGGCTCAGTGTATTCGAGCTGACATGAGTGAATTGTAAAGATTTAGAGGGGATGGAGGAGATAAATAATGAACGCAGAGTTACTCAACAAATTACAACAGGCCAATGAAGTTATTATTGGTAGTGAAACACACTTAAAAAAATGTAAACAATTAAAAACCAAAGCAAAAAACACAGATACGGCGGGAACTTCTGCATGTTTGATTGCCATGCTTTTCTTTATTGCTGCATTAACTTATTTTTCTAGGCATCTTGGTAGTATTATAATGCCAATTATTTTTGTTCTATTGACAATTGCTTTGATTCTTGTGGGGATCATGTTATTTCGGAAGTCAAAGAATATAATGCTAGAGGCGAATGCAGAAGAAGGCGTCGCAATTAATATAATGACTGAGGGAGAAGAAAAGTTATCTATTATTCCCCCAGACTATAGATACCCTATTGCTTCTTCGTATATATTGAAAATGGTATCTTCTGATAGAGCAGATGAAATGAGAGAAGCACTTTCTTTATATGATGAGCAGTTACATAGATGGAAGATAGAAAATACTCAAAGCGCAATGCTTGCAGAACAGATGCGTCAGACAGAGACTCTTAAATCTATTAATAAGAGGAGTGGGGTATCGGCAGCGGCCAGCGTTATTAATCTTTTTAAATAATTGAAATGGATTCTTACGTAGCTCCATTACGGAGTGAAGATAAAGTCAGGGAACGCTCCCTGACTTTTCTTGTGGAAATAGAACATTGGTGACTAAGAGTAAGGAAATCGCTGATTTAAGTCACAGAAAAATGAGGGAGAGTGTGACTAAAACATGGAATATGCCCTTGTTTAGGTACAAAAATTTAGATCATCCGGAGAAAAAAGGGGTTTGGATGCCCCAAAAGCCTCAAAATGTGTGACTAAGCCCCAGTAGTGGCTGCATCTTAGTCACAGAAGCATGCATTTTCGCATGTCGAAAGAGGGAAAATAATAAACGAAAGCAGATAAAATCGCCATCAAGCAGGAGTGAATTAGTGTGTTGCCAATCCTAGCTGTGATCCAGACTTGATATAGATAAAAAATAATGTTGACATAAGCAAACACATAGTGTAATGTTTTACACAAGATAGAGGTTGCGTGATTCATCAGTACCTCTGCGGATGCGGCAGACGCAGGCGAAGCAGAGCGAAAGGGATGAACGCCGAAAGATAGGTTTTCTGCAGACCGATTCTTGGGCATTGGGTGAATAATTCAATGACTGTCATCTAATAAGTAGATGGGGCGCTATCATTTAAGGAAAGTCTTTTCCTATGTGTGCGCCTGCTTTGATAAGCAGGTTTTTTTGTACTCAGAAATGAAGCTAAAGCCCTTATTTCAAAATAAGGAGGACATGAAATGTCAGTATTTAAAGGAGCGGCGGTTGCAATCGTAACCCCAATGAATCAGGATGGAAGTGTTAATTATGATGAACTCGCAAAACTTATCGAGTTCCAGATTGCAAATTCCACCGACGCCATTGTTATTTGCGGAACAACAGGTGAGGCATCCACACTTTCCCACGAGGAGCATCTGGATGTTATCAAGTATTGCGTAGAAGTGGTTAATAAGAGAGTTCCCGTTATCGCAGGAACAGGCTCCAACAGCACAGAGACAGCAATCTACCTTTCAACAGAGGCAGAGAAGTACGGAGCAGATGCACTTCTTCTTGTATCACCTTATTACAATAAAGCCACACAGGGCGGCCTGTATCAGCACTTCAAACAGACAGCTGATGCGGTCAAAATCCCCTGCATCCTCTACAACGTACCCGGAAGAACCGGCTGCAACATTCTTCCCGCAACAGTTGTGAAACTTTGCACAGATGTGAAGAATATCGTAGGTATTAAGGAAGCAAGCGGAAACATTTCACAGATTGCAAAACTCGCTGCTATGGCTGACGGAAAGGTTGAGATTTACTCAGGAAACGACGATCAGATTATTCCCATCATGTCCCTTGGCGGACTTGGAGTTATCTCAGTTCTTTCAAACGTGGCTCCCAAGCAGACTCATGATATATGCCAGGCTTTCTTTGACGGAGATACAGCTAAGGCTGCAAAACTTCAGTGCCAGGCCATCGAGCTTATCGATGCACTGTTCTGTGAGGTTAACCCCATTCCCGTTAAGAAGGCAGTTTCACTTCTTGGCTATAACGCAGGTCCTTTGAGACTTCCTCTTACAGAGATGGAGCCTGACCACGTGGAAGTTCTTAAGAAAGCCATGAAGAACTACGGAATCCTTTAATTTGATTAAGAGGTAGAAGATGGTACGAATGATAATGAACGGCTGCAACGGCAAGATGGGTCAGACCATCACAAATCTTGTGGCCGAGGATAAAGATATCGAGATTGTGGCAGGAATCGACGCCTTCAACCAGGAGAGCAAAACCTACCCCGTCTACGCGAGCCTTTCCGAGTGTAAGGAGGCTGCGGAGGTATTAGTGGATTTTTCCTCCCCTAAGGCACTTGATGATGTGCTTGAGTATTGTATAGGCAAAAACGTCCCTTGCGCCCTTTGCACCACAGGTTACACCGAGGAGCAGCTTTCAAAGATAAACGAGGCAAGTGGGAAGGTGGCAATTCTTCGTTCCGCCAACATGTCTCTCGGAATCAACGTGCTTTTAAAGTTATTGAAGGAAGCCACAAAGACCTTTGCACCCGCAGGATTCGACATCGAGATTGTGGAGAAACACCATAACCTTAAGAAAGATGCACCAAGCGGAACAGCTTTGGCTCTCGCAGATTCCATCAATGAGGAATTAAACAAAGAGTATGAATATGTATACGATCGCTCCACTAGGAGTGAGAAGCGTCCGGTAAAGGAAATCGGGATAAGCGCCGTAAGGGGTGGCACAATACCGGGTGACCATGATATAATTTTTGCGGGAAATGATGAGGTTATTACTTTTTCCCACAGAGCTTACTCAAAGGGAGTATTCGCAAAAGGAGCGATTGAAGCAGCCAAGTTCCTCAAAGGAAAGGGTCCCGGCCTGTACGATATGTCTGATGTTATAGGCTAGAATTAAAAGGTGAAGGATAATGCAATTTAGACCGTGTATCGATATTCACGATGGTCATGTTAAACAAATCGTCGGAAGTACTCTGAGCGACAAGGGAAAGGTTCAGGAGAACTTTATCTCTGAGCAGGGCGCAGAGTACTATGCCGGCTTATACAAAGATTAGGGCTTAAGGGCGGACACATTATTATTCTTAATAAGGTGGGTACGCCTGAGTATGAAGCCTCGAAGGAGGAAGCCGTTAAAGCGCTTAAGGCCTATCCCGGAGGATTCCAGATAGGCGGTGGCATTGATGCCGACAGTGCAGCGGCTTTTCTTGATGCAGGAGCAAGCCATGTAATTGTCACATCCTATGTGTTTAAGGACGGACTGATCAATTACGACAATTTAAAGAAACTGGTTGATACAGTGGGAAAGGAGCACATTGTCCTTGACCTTAGCTGTAAGTGGACACCCTTAGGTTATGTAATTGCCACAGACAGATGGCAGAAGTTAAGCCACATCGCAATAACTGAGGCTTTGATGGAAGAGTTTGGAGCATACTGTGATGAGTTTTTGATTCATGCCGTTGATGTGGAAGGTAAAGCAGAGGGAATCGAAAGAGACCTGGCTGAAAGCCTTGCAGCATGGGAGACACTTCCCGTAACCTACGCCGGAGGAGTTCATTCCTATAATGACATCAAGCTCCTTAAGGAAATCGGTGATTCCAAGATAAATGTCACCGTAGGCAGCGCCTTGAAGATCTTCGGAGGCGAGCTGGAGATAGAAGAGATATTGAAACTCATGTAGACGAAAAAAGGGATTGGCATCTGCCAATCCCTTTAGTTCTTAATCATCTGACCAAATCGTTACTTCTTAATAAAAAAATCAAAAAACAAAATTTCCAATTTATATATTAAAAACAGGTTAGGTTATCCGATTAATAGTGCTGTAAGAGTAAATCTTAGAGCTTTGTTACGTTTACAGCCTGAGGTCCCTTCTCGCCGTTAACAACATCGTACTCAACAGCCTGGCCTTCTTCGAGAGACTTGAAGCCTTCCATGTTAAGACCTGAGTAGTGTACGAATACGTCGTTTCCAGCCTCATCAGAGATGAAACCGTAACCTTTTTGGTTGTTAAACCATTTCACTGTACCTTTGTTCATTATAGAATACCTCCGGAAAATAAAAAAAATAAATATGTTGCACCATTACAACATCATCATTTTATCATCAAATTTTCTAAAAGTAAAGAAAATTCAAGCAGAAGCGTTGATTTTTTTGTGCACTTATGCTAAACTCCTCGGTGACTGACAAGACAGTGGACTTGACAGGTGTAATTACAGTGAGCAGACATTATAGGAGAGTGAGTATGAAAAAATTAACCAAATTTTTGAATGAAATCTTCATTGATGGTTTAAGCGGAATGGCTCTTGGCCTTTTCTCAACGCTTATTATCGGAACCATCATTGCACAGATCGGAACATTGATCGGCGGAGATGCCGGTGTGTATATAGGGGCAGTTGCAAAGGTTGCCAAGACTCTTACAGGCGCGGGAATAGCTGTCGGAGTTGCCAGCAAATTTAAAGAGGGTCCTCTTGTGACCGTATCATCTGCTGTAGCAGGCATGATTGGGGCGTTTCCCGGTGTCGCTGCAATGGAAGGATACACTCTTGGAGCTCCGGGTGAACCTTTAGGTGCATTTATTGCTGCAATTGTCGCAATTAAGCTTGGACATCTTGTGGCAGGCAAAACAAAAGTAGATATTCTCGTTACACCCCTTGTGGCCATCGGTACCGGTGCTGCCGCAGGATTTATTATGGGACCTCCCATCAGTAAGTTCATGGCTTTCTTGGGAAACCTTGTAAATATCAACGTTGAAGCTCATCCTATTGTGGGCGGAATCATTGTATCTGTTCTTATGGGAATGATTCTTACACTTCCCATCAGTTCAGCAGCCATCGGTATTTCCATGGGTATTTCGGGACTTGCAGCAGGTGCGGCTACAATCGGATGCTGCTGTAACATGGTTGGATTTGCGGTTGCAAGCTTCAGAGAGAACGGCTTTGGCGGCCTTGTTGCCCAGGGCGTGGGAACCAGCATGCTTCAGGTTCCCAACATTGTGAAAAAGCCCATTATCTGGCTGCCTGCAATAATATCCAGTGCGATTCTTGGTCCTGTTGCCAGCGCAGTACTTAAAATGACAAGTACTCCTGTTGGTTCGGGAATGGGTTCTGCGGGATTTGTAGGTCAGATTGCCGCTTACGGCTCCATGGTTGAGGGCGGAATGGCTCCCGGACTTGCAATTTCACTTATAGTGATAATGCATTTTGTTCTTCCCGGAGTTGTTGCTTTTGCCATATCCGAAGTTATGCGTAAAGCCGGACTTATTAAGAGCGGAGACATGGAACTTGATACTTAAGTATCGTCAAATGTTACAAATTTGTTAAATTTCCTGTACGAAACAAGTCATCTGTGGTAAAATTATTAAAGTTTGCCGGAGGTGACTTTTTTGGATTATTTTTTCAGTAAGAAACATAAGCAAAAGAAAACCCGCTACATTGTATTTACTACCGATGAAGCCGATGGCGAGGTTAAACAGATAAAACTGAATAACGGACTATACAAATTCCTTGTTGTTCTGTTCTGCGTAATACTTGGAGCAATGATCGGATTTGGAATATATGAAGCAAGAATTTATGATTTCTTCGCTAAACAAAGCATTGAACACTCCAGAACAATCGAAGATCTGTCCCTGGAGAAAGCCAGACTCGAGATTGAGAACGAAGAACTGGGAAACAAGGTTAAACTTTTAAGCGAGACGCTTAATTCCAAGGTTCAGGCTGAGAACGCACTGAATGAGGAGAGGGAGAAGATGCATATCCCCTCAGAATTCCCTTTGACAGGTTCAGCCCAGGCCAAGGAGACGGATACCATAACAGCCATTGCAGACATGCTTTTTGAGGCCACGGGTGCAGTTATCCAGCATCCCGGCCAGGCTCAGGCAATTGGAGATCCTATAGTGGTTTTTACCGCAGAGGAAGGATCTACGGTAGTTGCTTCAGGTTCCGGAACGGTAATTCTTGTTGATGAAGATGTCAATTATGGAAATCAGGTAGTTATCGACCACGGTAACGGATACATTTCCTACTACCTTAACGAGGGAACTCCCAAGGTTAAGGAGGGAGATGAAATTACCCAGGGCGATTTAATATATGTAATCGGCTCAGAAAACACTACATTGGGTTATCAGATTAAGCAGGACAGTGCTTACATCAACCCCATGGATTTGATTTCTATAAGCGGCTAACACGGAGGAGGAATATATGATGAGAAAGAAGTACAAATTTGACGGCAAAGTTAGCACAATTATTTGCAAGGGTGCTGTACTTGGCGGAGACTTTAATGCTCCTGATTCAGCAAGAATTGACGGCGAAGTTAAGGGCGGCGTCAAGGTAAAGGGTCTTTTGATTCTTGGTGAGAAGGCTATCGTTAACGGTGACATTGAGGCAGAGGCAGCAATGATTGGCGGAACAGTTACCGGAAGCATCAAGGCTAAGGGAAAAGTTCAGCTTATGGACACAGCCAATGTTAAGGGTGATATCACAACAGAGGTTTTGGTTGTGGATGAGAAAGCTGTTTTCAACGGCCGTTCAACCATGTCAGGGGTGAGCGCTTCAGAGGAGAAGCCTGCAGAAGAGAAGCAGGAAGAGAAGAAAGAGCCCAAGAAGAGAGGCAGAAAGCCTGCTGAACCTAAGGAAGAAGTTAAGGAAGAGCCTAAGGAAGAAGCTAAAGAAGAGAAAGCAGAATAATTTATTGCAACAAAAGAGCGGGCGATTTCGCCCGCTTTATTTGTCTGATTCTATTTCTTTCCCAATCTGTCAAAAGTCATATCGTAACCATCGTTTCCGTAGTTAAGTGATCTGTTAACACGGCTTATGGTAGCGGTGGAAGCTCCGGTCTTCTCAGCAATTTCCAGATATGTTCTGTGCTCTCTGAGCATTGCTGCAACTTCGAAACGCTGTGAAAGTGAAAGGAGCTCATTAACGGTACACAGATCTTCGAAAAAGCTGTAGCACTCATCTCTGTCTTTTAAAGTAAGGATAGCATCAAATAAGAAATCAACAGCTTCTGTCTTAATCTTTTTGTTCATAACGATACCTCACAATTTTTAGTAACTCCGTATGTCTTACCCAATACACTCACATTTTAACATACTAAAGTTTTAAAGTAAAGAACATTGTTCGAATTTTCCGAACAACTCTCCTTGCAACGTGGTTTCAAATACTGTATCATATAATGGCGAGAGTGCATAAAAGGGAGGATTGGAATATGACACTTGACATGGAGGACTTATTAAACAGCATAGTAGACAGTGTTGAGCGAATTGACTGCATCAAATTGGACGATATTCCGGACATCGATCTTTACATGGACCAGGTAACAACGCTCATTGACGGGAAGCTTAGAAGTACCACAAGAAATCCCGGGGATGACAAGATCCTTACCAAGACAATGATCAACAACTATACAAAGAATGATTTATTGCCTCCGCCCATAAAGAAGAAATACTCCAAGGAACATGTTCTTTTACTGATTTTCACATACTATTTCAAGAGCATGCTTTCCATTAACGATATTCAGACCATGCTCGCTCCCGTTATAGAAGGGTACTATGACGGCAAGGGAGCTTTGACTCTTGAGGAAATCTACAAGGAGATTTTCTCCATGGAGAGAGAGCAGGTTAAGATTTTGCAGGACGATGTTGTGGAGCGATACAACAGAGCCAAGCAGACCTTTGTAAACGAGAAGGAAGAAGATAAGGAAATTCTTCAGAGATTCTCCTTCCTTTGCATGCTTTGCTTTGATGTTTTCACCAAGAAGCTCATGATGGAGAAAATCGTGGACGGAATGATGAGTGAGCAGAAAGCGAAAGAGGAAAAGGATAAGGAAAAGAAGGAAAATCATCGACACACCTCGTGAATTGAGGTATAATAAATGGGCGTGCAATCGTATTAAATAATGCCGCACAAGAATATCGAAAGTAACTACAGGAGGATATTTCAAATGGGTATTTTAACAAGATTTAAAGACATTATGAGTGCAAACATCAACAGCATTCTGGACAAGGCTGAAGATCCTGAGAAGATGATCGACCAGTACTTAAGAAACCTTGAGAGCGATCTCGGAAGCGTTAAGGCAGAGACAGCAGCTGTTATGGCTGAGGAGAAGTCTGCTAAGCGTAAACTTGATGAGTGCACAGAAGAGATAGCAAAGATGGCTGACTATGCCAAGAAAGCAGTTGCAGCAGGCAACGATGACGAGGCTCGTCAGTTCCTTACAAAGAAGAACGAGTTAACCGAGAAGGTTGACGCTTTACAGAAGCAGTATGACATCTGCGCAGCCAATGCAACTAAGATGCGTGAGATGCATGACAAGCTCGAGGAGGATATTAAGACTCTTAAGGGCAAGAGAGATACCTTAAAGACCAAGGTTAAAGTTGCAGAGACCCAGAAGAAGATGAGCCAGCTTGGTTCAGGACTTGAGTCTGCAGGCAACAACATGGCTGCTTTTGACAGAATGGAAGAGAAAGTTAACAAGATGCTTGACGAAGCTGATGCTATGGACGAGCTTAACAAGACCGAGAGCAAAGAGTCTTTCGAAGAACTTGAGAAGAAGTACGATGGCAAGAAGGCAGCTCAGGCAATCGATGATGAACTTGCTGCACTTAAAGCAGAACTTGGAATGTGAGGATAAGAGTTAATGGGTATTTTTTCTAACCAGCTTCTAAACGTTATTGAATGGAATGAGTCCCGTGACGATATTCTGTTCTGGAAATGGCATAACGACGAGATTAAGAAGGGTTCCAAACTCATAATCCGTCCCGGCCAGGACGCAATCTTCTTAAATGGCGGAAGAATCGAAGGAATTTTTGAGGACGAGGGAAGCTATGACATCGAAACCCAGATTATTCCTTTCCTTTCAACACTTAAGGGATTTAAGTTCGGATTCAATTCCGGCATGCGTGCCGAGGTTCTCTTTATCAATACAAAAGAGCACCTTGTAAAGTGGGGCACAAAGAATGCCATAAACATTCCTGCACAGGGTCTTCCCGGAGGAATGCCTATTAGAGCATTCGGAGTATTAAGCGTTAAGATCGCCGATTATCAGGTTTTGATTGACAAGCTTGCCGGCGTTAAGAATCAGTATACTGTTGAAGATGTTAAGGAAAGAATCGTTTCTGAACTTGACCAGCTTCTCATGAGCTGGATTGCCAAGGAAGGTCACGATATGTTCAACCTTCAGGCAGATGCAAGAAGCATTGCCAAAGGTATTCAGGAAGAACTTGACATGGATCTTCTTAAGATTGGTATTTCCTGTACCGACTTTAACATCGAGAGCTTCTCATATCCCGAAGAAGTTGCCAAGATGCAGGAGAAGGCTGCTGCACAGTCAATGGTTGGGGATGTTAACAAGTATACTCAGATGGCAATGGCTGACAGCATGGGTCAGGGAAACAATGCAGGCGGAAACATGGCTGCCAACATGATGAACATGCAGATGGGCATGATGATGGGTCAGCAGATGATGAATCAGATGAATAACGCCAATGCGGGAGCACAGAATGCAGCACCTGCAGGAAATGGTGCCATTCCTAAATTCTGCCCCAATTGCGGAACCCCCACAAACGGTAACAAATTCTGCGGAAACTGCGGAACTCAGTTAGGTTAAGATTTACAGTTAAGATTTTAGAAAGCCCTCACCCGGTGTGAGGGCTTTTTTGCTTGCAGAACCTTAGTTTGTATTCTATAATTAAGAAAGGTAATTCTAGATATAGGAGCTGGCGGGGATGAGTGTTTCTTTAGGGACTTCCTGGGAGAACGATTTTGAAAATGCTATCAGCGGTAACAGCGTAGGACTCATGTTCTTTGATGAGAATTACCGCTTGAGAAGATTAACTGATATGGCTGTTAAGGCAGGTTTCATCGATGAGTCTGCTTTAGGTTTACTTGTTGACGAGATAAATTTCCCTTTATCTTATCGTTCTTTTGCCCTTGATGTTCACAAGGCGGGAAACAAGAATACCACTGTATTTAGAGAAGTTCTTTATAACAATAAGGCTTGGGTTTTCAGAATCAAACCTTATGTTTTCGAAGATAATCACGTCTGTGGCGTTACCGTTGTAATGGTTGATATCACACAAACCAAGACGCTGGAGACAAGAACCCACACACTTATGAAGAATATGTCTGTTGCGGTAGTTGAAGGCCTTTTCTCCAGAGAGACAGGTCTTGAACTTCTTAACGTGACGGAATCCATGAGTATGCTCCTTGGTTATACCGAGGAGGAATATGAGAATCTGGTTAAGAACGAAGACAGATTCATGTTCCTTCAGGAGATGTTTTTACAGCTCATGGCTGTTTCTGATGCGGCCATCACCGAAGAAAAGGAAGCAGTGACCCAGTTTAGAATGCGTCGCAAGGACGGCAAAGTTATCTGGGTGGAAGCCAGAGGCGAAGTTGTGGGACACACTGTCCACAGGTCCTTGCTTCAGTTTGTCCTTATAGATATAACCAGAAGTTATGAGGAGCAGGAGAAGCTTCGTCTGGAGAAGAAGAAATTTGCGTATATTATCGAGATGACCTCGGATACGCTTTTTGAATACAGCATTGCGGATGATATTATGTTCCTCGCCAAGCAAAAAGACGAGAACGAAATTGAAACTTCCATTGAGAACTACGCCTCACTTATTACAATTGTGGGTAATACCCATCCGGATGATGAGGAGATAGTTTCTGATTTTGCCGACGCATTAAGAGGCGGTGCAAGAGTTATCAAGTCCACCTTCAGAAGAAAGATGGAAGACAACCAGTATCACTGGTTAAGGGTAGAAGGCAGGACCATTTATACAATCGAAGGAAATGCCGATCGAATCGTCGGAAGAGTCACTAACGTTGACGAGGAGAAGAACAGAGAGGCAGAACTTATCAAGAGCTCCGAAAGAGATCCTCTGACAGGGCTTTATAACCATATGGTCTGCATCGAGAAGATTAAGAAGCAGATGGCCAGAATCAAGAGCAATGAAGCAGGATATCTGGTTGTTATCGACGTGGACAACTTTAAGCGCATCAATGACGAGAATGGTCACCTCTACGGAGATGCCGCACTTTGCTCACTTTCAGATGCCATGAAGGTTAACTTCCCCACAGGTATCAAGGGACGAATCGGTGGCGATGAGTTCATGGTATTCGTGAAGGGAATCGAACTTGACGAACTTAAACAGAAGCTTTCCAATGTCCTTAATGAGTTCAGTAAGTTAAGTGAGGACAATCAGGGCTCATTTACCCTTTCCTGCAGCATGGGCGTTGCTGTGTGCAGAAAGGATACCAAGGACTACGAGAAGGCCTTTGAAACGGCCGATAAGGCCCTCTATTTGATTAAGAAGACCGGTAAGAACTCCTACACCATCTGTGAGGTGGGTGATGACGTTCTTGAGGACGGCCACAGATATATTGCGGAGCAGGAGGATACCGAAGACACTTACGATAAGGAAAGTGCCCTTATTTCATCAGATGATGATTTGATTGTGTTTGCTCTTGAACTTATGAGCAGCGTAAGCAACTACAGAAAGGGTCTAGGCATTGTTGCGGACAGAGTCTGCAGCTATGTGGGCTTTGATGAGATGGCTCTTATTACAAGTTCCGAAGATTCCTACGCGGTTAACTTCGACTGGACAGGTGATAAGGCTCATCCCTATGCAAGAAAGCTTTATCCCAGAAATCAGCGTCAGAACTGGGGACAGATTGAAGATATGTTCACAGATCAGACGGATTACGTGGTTATCAGAGGCAAGAAGCTCGCGGATTTGAAGCTCGGTGAGTACGCATCCATTTTGGTTGCCAGATTGCAGGCTTCCGAGTATTCAACCCAGTATATCGCTTACATTGATAAGACTACAGACCGCTCCTGGGAGCATGAGTCTGAATTCCTTATAAGATTGACCCATATGCTTGTCAGCAAGATTATTCAGATGCAGAACGACGAGCGTAACAGAGAGGAAATCGAGTATCGTATAAACTACGATACCTTAACCGGTCTGCCCAGCTATACCAAGTTCCTTGAGCTCGCAGAAGAGTTCATAAAGAGCCATGTTCCCAGTGATACCATGGATTACTACGTATGCTATGGCGACTTTGTAAACTTCAACTACGTCAATGAACTTTATGGCTACAACACCGGTGACCATATTCTTGAACTTACCGGTAAGAGACTTCAGAGAGCCACCAAGGTTTCCATTTTGAGTTCCAGAATTACCGGTGACCAGTTCGTAGGACTTTGCGAGATGGAGAAGGGTGTTGATCCCGGAAACAAGCTCCTTGCAAGCTTCAACCAGTTTAACGACGTAGTAAAAATGCGTTATCCTCTGTGCAAACTTACCGTTATCTGCGGTATGTGCAAGGTTGAAGATGCGGATGTTGGAATATCCGTATTGGTGGACAGAGCCAACGCAGCCAGAAAGTATGGTAAGGAACAGGGCGAAAACGGATGCATCCACTACACCAGAGAGATGTGGGAGCGTAACGAGGATGAGAAGCAGGTTTACGTTAACATTAACGATGCTTTGAACAATCGCGAGTTCCAGGTATACTTACAGCCCAAGATCAGCCTTAAAACAGGTAAAATCGTTGGCGCCGAGTCCCTTGTAAGATGGAGAAAGCCCGACGGTACACTTTTCTCCCCGGACAGATTCATTCCTATCCTCGAAAAGAACGGATTCATCACCAAGGTGGATTACTACGTTTTAGAGGAGACCTTGAGATACTTAAAAGAGCTTATGAGTGAAGGAATAGAGCCTATTCCCATCTCCGTAAACTTCTCCAGAGTCCACTACGACGATCCTCATTTTGCAGAGAGTATTATGGAATATCTGCAGACCTATGAGGTTGATCCCGGACTTCTTGAGGCCGAGGTAACAGAGTATAACTATCTTCACGATATTAAGAGCCTTAACCCTGCAATCATCGAGTTGCAGAAGCAGGGCGTTCTGGTTTCCATCGACGACTTTGGAAGCGGATATTCATCCCTTAACATTCTTTCAAAGGTTACTGCCGACATAATTAAACTCGACAGACTTTTCCTTGAAGATATGGACAACCAGAAGGAATTCATAACACTGTTGGCTGAAATGATTAACAGATTAGGCTACCAGATTATCATGGAAGGTGTTGAGACAGAAGAGCAGATGAGATTCATCGCCAGCACAAAGTGTGACCTGGTTCAGGGATACTTTGTCTCAAGGCCCATGCCCATGCAGGAATTCAAGAAGTTCCTGTTAGAGTACAATGCCAAGGCTAAACCTTGGAAATAGATTTGGAAGGATTTTTTAATGAGTATATATGACACCTTAAATGAGCAGCAGAAGAAGGGTGTATTTACTACAGACGGCCCGGTTTTACTTCTGGCGGGAGCCGGAAGCGGCAAGACCAGGGTCGTGGTTCACAGAATAGCGTATCTGATTGAAGAAATGGGGGTTAACCCCTTTAATATCCTTGCCATCACCTTCACAAACAAGGCGGCGGGAGAAATGAGGAGCAGGGTCGATAAGCTTATCGGCTTTGGTTCCGAGCAGATTTGGGTAAGTACATTTCACTCCATGTGTGTCAAAATCTTAAGGCGTTTTGCCGACAAAATCGGTTACGACACCAATTTTGTAATCTATGACACAGATGATTCCAAAGCAATAGTCAAAGAAATAATCAAGAAGTTAAACATCGACACCCGGTATATCAAAGAGAAGGCTATACGGGGTGCTATTTCTCATGCCAAGGATGAGCTTATTGGCGTTGAGCAGTTTGAGAAGGACGCAGCTTACGACATGAACGAGAGGAAAATCGCAGCTGCTTACAGAGAGTATCAAACCACCCTTAAGAAGAACAACGCCATGGACTTCGACGACTTGATTTATAACACAGTCAAGTTGTTTAAGGAGCATCCTCAGGTTCTTTTGAATTATCAGGAGAGATTCTTATACATCCATGTGGATGAGTATCAGGATACAAACACCGCACAGTTCGAGCTTGTACGACTTCTTGCGGATAAGAATAAGAACCTTTGCGTAGTAGGTGACGATGACCAGTCCATCTACAAATTCAGAGGTGCAAACATAAGAAACATTCTGGATTTCGAGAAGACATACCCCAATGCAACAGTTATAAAACTTGAGGAAAACTATCGTTCAACCCAGAATATCCTTGATGCTGCAAATGCCGTAATTCACAACAACGTAAGGCGTAAGGACAAGTCTCTTTGGACCAGGAAGGATAGCGGTAATCAGGTTCATTTCAGGCAGTTTGAGACCGGTAAGGAGGAGGCTGAATTCATAGTCTCCGACATTAAATCAAAGTCGAGAAAAGGCATTATCGGCTATTCGGGTTGTGCAGTTTTGTACAGAACCAACGCCCAGGCCAGACTTATAGAGGAAGCCTGCATTATGTCCGGAGTTCCCTACCAGGTTGTGGGTGGCGTGAACTTCTATTCCAGAAAAGAAATCAAGGATTTGATGGCTTACTTAAAGACCATCGACAACGGAAAAGATGATCTGGCCGTAAAGAGAATCATCAACATCCCCAAAAGGGGAATCGGTGCTACAACCATTCTTCGGGCGCAAGAGGCGGCGGATGCGGAGAACATTTCTTTTTACGATGCATTGAAAAAAGCCAGATCTATCCCATCCCTTGCCAAATCGGCAGATAAGATAGAAAGATTTACGGATTTAATCGAGTACTTCAGACATCGTCTTGAGGAATATACACTGGTTGATTTGATGGATGAAATCATCTCAAAGACCGGATATGTGGAGGAACTCAAAAACGACGGTGACGATACGGCACTTGATCGAATCGGAAATATAGACGAGTTGATTACGAAGATTAACACCTTCACCGACGAGAACGAGGAGGCCACGCTTTCCGATTTCCTTGCGGAGGTGGCGCTTGTTACAGATCTTGACGAGACGGAAGATGATGTGGAGAAGCTGATGCTCATGACTCTTCACGCCGCCAAGGGACTGGAGTTTCCACATGTTTACATCGCAGGTATGGAAGACGGAATATTCCCCGGCATGATGTCCATAGTGGCGGATGAGAGAGACGAGCTTGAGGAAGAAAGACGCCTTTGCTACGTGGGAATGACCAGAGCGATGGTTGATTTGACTCTATGCTGCGCCAAGTGCAGAATGCAAAGAGGCGAGCTTCAGTATAATGCGGTAAGTCGCTTCGTTAAAGAGATTCCCATGGAGCTTCTGGATAATAAGCCCCAGGTAAGACGTACAAGAGACTTTGACGATTACGGAGATGATTCCGGTTTTGCCTCATCATTTAAGCCAAAGGCAATTGCCAGGGCCAAACAGACGGAGCGGATGCCTGTAATGGCCAAAGAGGTGAAGGCTCTTAACCAGATTTCGGGTCTGGCCAAGGGTTCCGACATGAACCTGGGAGAGCTTGATTACACCGTTGGGGACAGGGTTCACCACATCAAATTCGGCGACGGAACCGTGACGAAAATTGACAGGGAACCCAGGGATTACAAGGTTACGGTGGACTTTGATACAGCGGGTACAAGGATAATGTATGCCATCTTCTCCAAGTTGAAGAAGATATAGATTTGTGCTATGATTTTTTTACATATAATGACGATTGGAGGGCACCATGAAGCAGATGAATAGATTATTAAGAAGATACGGAACCAAGAGATTTGAAGAGCTTTTGGCAAGCGTTAAGCTGGGTGAACTGCTCGACAAGAAGGACGACGATGATGATATTCTCAAGTGGATTCTTATCATTGTAGGTGCCATTGTATGTGTGGCTGCAATCGTTGGTATCATCGTTTCAATCACCAAGAGATGTGAGAGAAAGAGACTCGAAGATGAGTACGACGATTTTGACGAAATCTACGGTTCCGAAGAGGAATAGTTTTTAAGTGAAAAAGGGTCAGATAATCGAAGGAATCGTTACAAGAGTAGATTTTCCCAATAAGGGAATTACAGAGACTGAGGAAGGCGTTGTTACAGTTAAGAATGCCCTTCCCGGACAGAAGATAAATATAGGCATTTCAAAGGTGAGAAACGGCAAAGCAGAAGGCCGTTTACTTGGAGTATTGGAAAAGAGCCCCCACGAAACAGGTGAAGTGTGCGAACACTTCGGTGTTTGCGGGGGCTGTACTTATTTGTCCTTTAATTATGATTCGGAGCTGGAGATTAAGAAGGAGCAGGTAAGAAAGCTTGTGAGTGAAGGGGCTTCGAAGCAGAGTGAGCCCTGGGAGTTTCAGGGAATCAAGGCAAGTCCCGCTTTATACGGATACAGGAACAAGATGGAGTTCTCTTTCGGAGATGAGTATAAGGACGGGCCTTTGTCTCTTGGAATGCACAAGAGAAGCAGCTTCTATGATGTGGTAACGGTTGATACCTGCAAGATTGTGGATGAGGACTACCGATTGATTCTCTCAGCAACTCTTAAGTTCTTTAAGGATAGGAATGTGCCGTACTATCACAGGCTTAAGCATGAGGGTGTTCTTCGTCATCTCTTGGTTCGTAAAGGACACGCTACCGGTGAGATTCTTGTGGGACTGGTGATGTCAACACAGGATCCTTCTGTTTCAGCTGAAGGCTGCAAGACTATGGAAGAGTACAGGGATACTTTGCTGGCGCTGCCCATTAAGGGAAGCTTTGCGGGTATTCTTCAGATAGACAATGATAACGTGGCGGACACTGTAACTCCTGAGGCTATACATGTTTTGTATGGGCATGATTACTTCTACGAGGAGTTACTGGGCCTTAAGTTTAAGGTGAGCACATTTTCATTTTTCCAGACAAACTCCGCGGGAGCGGAGGTTCTCTACGACACCGTAAGAGAGTATGTTGGGAATGGAATTAAGAAGGGCGGAACCGTTTATGACCTTTACAGCGGAACCGGCACCATTGCCCAGCTTATGGCGCCTGTAGCCGGCAAGGTTATCGGCGTTGAGATTATTGAGGAGGCAGTGGAAGCGGCCAAGGCCAATGCCGCTTTAAATGGCCTTTCAAACTGCGAGTTTATTGCCGGGGATGTGCTTAAGGTTTTGGATGATATCGAGGATAAGCCGGATTACATTATTCTTGACCCACCCAGGGACGGAATTCATCCCAAGGCCATCGGCAAGATTATCGACTACGGGGTTCAGAACATCGTATACGTATCCTGCAAACCCACCAGCCTTAAACGCGATTTGGAAATCTTTATCGACAACGGCTATCGCCTTGTGAAGGCCGTTGCCGTAGATCAATTCCCCTGGACCTCAGGGGTAGAGACCTGCGCCCTCCTCTCGAAGGCGTAGGTGCAATTGGGGACAGGCCCCAACTGCACCGTGCAATCGGGGCCTGTCCCCACTTGCACATTATTGGCGAATGCCGTCGAGGAAGACTTGCTGCAGCACGTCCTTTTTGTACTTTAAGGTCAGTGAGAAGAAAGGTGCATCCTCGGCAAGTAGCTTTAGGAATACTTTATCTCCCTCCCAGAGAGGGAGATTTTTTATTTCGTCAAAAGGTACCCAGACAAGGTCACCTTCATTGCAATCTGAATTCATTTCCCCTGAGAAATCGTCACAGGTGAAAAGGAAAGCATACTCATGCACATCATCAAGAACGAAGGTAATTATACCTCTTAGTTTAAAGGAGTTCATGATGAGCCCCGTTTCTTCCTTGACTTCCCTTAAAATGCATTCTTCCGGAGACTCGCCGCACTCAATATGGCCGCCGACACCGATGTATTTATCCTTGTTAATGTCGTTTTCCTTCTTGGTGCGATGGAGCATCAGAGCCCTTCCGTCTTTAATTATGTAACAAAGTGTGGTTGCGTATTCTTTATATGTGTTCATAGAGTCATTATATCATGGTATTATGGATATGGAGTCAGACTAATATTGATGAGCGGAAAGAAATATGATCAACTACGTAATCGAAGAAGGGACAGGAACCCCGGCATATATGCAGCTGTATCAGCTTCTTGCTGATGATATTGTTAAAAACGTCTACCCCTACGCATGCAAACTACCCTCCAAACGCGTGATAGCGGAGGAAACGGGAGTCAGCGTCATAACTGTGGAACATGCCATAGAGCTCCTCATTGAAGAGGGATACGCTGAAAGCAGAGAGCGAAGCGGAGTGTTTGTGACATACAGGAATGAGGACTTCCTTGGGGCGAAGCAGCAAACCAAGGTGAACCGTATCGGAGATACTGCGTCTTCAGTAAGCTCGGATTCGGAAACATTTCCTTTTCCTTCTCTGGCCAAGACCATGAGAAAGGTTCTCCTTGACTATGGGGAGAGAATTCTTACGAAATCCCCTAACCATGGCTGTCCTGAACTTCGTGATGAAATCTGCCGCTATCTTGCAAGAAGCAGAGGAATAGTGGTAGAACCTGAGCAGGTAATAATCGGATCCGGAGCAGAGTATCTATATGGACTCATAGCCCAGATGTTTGCTGAGGATAGAACCGTGGCTATCGAGAATCCCTCGTACAGTAAGATAGAGGATGTATATGAAGCCATGGGCTTAACCTGCGACAAGCTTACTCTGGCTGCAGATGGAATTTCCTCTGAGGAACTTAACAAAACCAAAGCAAGAGTTCTCCATGTAACTCCTTTCAACAGCTATCCTTCCGGAGTTACGGCCGATATTTCAAAGAAGCTTGAATATATCCGCTGGGCCAGGAACCGTGACGGAATTCTTATAGAAGATAACTATGATTCAGAGCTGACTGTATCAAGGAAAGTAGAGACGCCGCTTTTTTCCATGGATGAAGAAGCCAAGGTCATATACCTTAATTCCTTCTCGAAGACTCTGGCGCCTTCCATGAGAATAGGCTATATGATTCTCCCAGCGTCTCTTGTGGAGGACTTCAATGCCAAACTTGGCTTCTATTCATGTACTGTTCCCATATTCGATCAGTACGTGCTGGCGGAGCTATTAAAGAGCGGTGATTTTGAAAGACATATAAACAGGGTGCGTCGTAACAGGCGTCGCAAACTTACGAAATAAACAAAAAGGGCAGGTGCCGAAGCGCCCGCCCTTCATTAATTCATGAACTGTTTAAGTTAACCTTACAAAGCCAAGAAGAACTTAACCAGGAAGATAAGGGAGAGTACATATGTGAGAATGGAAACTTCCTTAGCCTTTCCTGTGAAGACTTTGATGATGGTGTGGCAGATAAGACCAAGGCCGATGCCGTGTCCGATGGAGCCTGAAACAGGCATTGCGATAAGCATTACGGAAACGGGAAGGGTCTGTGTAATATCTGAGAAATCGATATTCTTAAGTCCGCAAAGCATCAATACACCGACATAGATGAGGGCTGCTGATGTAGCTGCGGGAGGAATAACTCCGGCAATGGGAGAAATGAACATACATGCAAGGAAAAGGAATCCGGTTGTAAGAGCGGTAAGACCTGTACGTCCGCCTTCCTCAACACCTGATGCGGATTCAACGAATGTTGTAACTGTGGAAGTACCTGTGCAAGCACCTGCAACTGTACCGATAGCGTCTGAAAGAAGAGCTTCCTTCATCTGAGGCATGTTGCCGTCCTTATCAAGCATTCCTGCTCTCTCGGCTGTTCCCACAAGGGTTCCGATGGTATCGAACATATCGATGATACAGAAGGTGACTATGAGAGTCAATACTGTGAACCAGCCGATATCAACGAAGTTGGACCATGTTGTTCCGTTGAATTTAAAGAGTGTGGTGGATGCCATATCCTTGAAAGGAGGCAGCCATGAAGCTGTTGCAAGTGATGCGAAAGGATTTGTGGCAAAAAATACAGCCTCTCCAACCCAGTAAACAATTGAAGCAATCAGCATTCCGAATAAAACAGAGCCTTTAACCTTCTTGTGGCTTAAAAGAACGATGGCGATAATACCAACGAACATGGTAACTACGGTAAGAACCATCATGCCGTAGCCTGATCCCATGGAATCCTGCGCTACTGAAGGAGTAAGAGCTCCGAAGAAATCTCTTAATGCGTAGAAGGGACCACCTGTCTCTGAGTAGATACCTGCGTTGGAGCCAAAGCCGATGTTCATAAGCATAAGGCCGATGGCAGGAGTGATTCCCATTCTGATGGAAAGGGGAATAGCTTCAACAATCTTCTGGCGAACTTTAAGTACGGAGAGGATGATGAAAACAATACCCTCGATTAAGATAATCCAAAGTGCTGCCTGGTAGCACTCAAGGTAGGTCAAACCTGTGATAGCCACAAGGTTTCCTACAACTACTGCGAAGAATGAGTTAAGACCCATTCCGGGAGCAAGAGCAAAGGGCTTGTTGGCAAGGAATGCCATACAGAACATACCGATTGCAGATGCAATACATGTTGAAAGGAAAACACCGTTCCAAAGCTCGGGGCCCTCAGCGCCAAAGCCTGTTAAGAGGTTGGGGTTAAGAGCGATGATGTAAGCCATGGTCATGAAGGTTGTCAAACCTGCAATGAGCTCAGTCTTAACATCGGAGCCGTTTTCCTTCAGTTTAAAAAACTTTTCAAACATTGAAACACCCTCCTGAAATATGTAGTGGATAAACAAATCCGTATCAATAATATCAGAATATATGGTGTACAGTCAATATAAAAAGCACAAGATATGGGGTCTAAACCATATCTTGTGCTTTTTACTTAGGGAGATATTATTATTTCGATAAAGTACTTGAACGCTTAAGTAATGTGGATGGAAGTGTGACAACCTTTGTGGGGGTGGTATCACCCGAAAGTCTGTCAAACAACACGTTGGCTGCAACCTGTCCCATTTCGTGAATGGGCAGTGCAATTGTTGTAAGAGGAGGGTTGGAGTATTTGGATATTTCAATGTTTGAAAGTCCAACTACACCCATTTCCTCGGGAACCGAGATTCCCAAATCGAAGAGAGTTCTTAAAGCTCCGATGGCCATAAGGTCACTGGCTACAAAGAACGCATCCGGAAGTTTGCCGGCCTTGTAAGCATTCCTTACTGCCTCGGCGCATTCTTCCTCGTCCCAGTTACTTGCCAGAATCCAATCGGGATTAAACTCCAAATCGAAAGAGTGGAGAGCTGCATAATAACCGTTGAAACGACGGCTGGTCTTCATTGCCGCACCTGAGCCTCCGATGAAGCCTATTCTCTTATAGCCGCACTCCTTAAGATGCTTAACTGCCATGAAGGAAGCAGCGTAGTGATCATAAGCTACATTATCTATATCGGTATGATCTGTGTCTATACCAACAATGAAAGGTGTTTTCTTCTTAATAAAATTGAAAGTGTCATCAGTCAGGGTGTTCATAATGATGATTCCGCTGACCGGTTCATCGAATGTCTTATAAAGAATAAGAGGATTCTCCAATTCTTCGTTGGTTCTTATAAAGGATATCTCGTAACCCTTCTCCATTACAGACTTCTCGAAGCCTGAAAGAATGGCGAGATAGTAGGGGTCTGTGTACTTGCCGCCACGAACGTTAAGGATACATCCGATCTTATGGACAGCCTGATTACCGGGGAGAGACTTCTGAACGTAACTCATCTGTTCCTGAGAAGAAGTGGGAGCCTTGTAGTTAAGCTCTGCCACAGCTTTCCAAACTCTCTCTATGGTTTCGTCTGTCATTTTGTATTTTGTATCGTGGTTTATTACCCTGGATACCGTTGCTGCAGAGACATTGGCCAAAGCAGCGACATCTCTAATTGTACTCATGTTTCGTCCCCGTGATTAACAAAAATATAAAACGAGACAATCCCTTTTCTTGTCAACGTAATGATACACCCTGCTTGTTTCGTTGTCAACGCAACAGATTTCATAAAATATAAAGGAGAGCATTGTGCTTTTTTCACAAAAATAACATGTCAAAATTAGCAAAACACGCCATTGAATAACGATATAATAATTGATATGATGTTTACGCAACGACGCAACACAAAGCACCTTTGACGTGTTGAATCTATGCAACAAAAACTATATCCTATGTAAAAGGGGGACTTCTTAAATGAAGAAAAAGTTATCAGTGTTCCTCGCTGCTGCAATGGCTGTTTCATGTCTTGCAGGATGTGGCGGAACAAATGGAGCTGCAGCTTCATCAGGTTCAGCTTCATCAGGTGAAATCGAGGAAGTGGTTATGCTCTATCCCGGTGAGGAGACCGATGCGATGGAGAACTTCATCGACAATCAGCTGAATCCTCGCCTTAATGAGGAAATCGGCATCAACCTTAAGCTCATTTACAAGGGCTGGGATCAGTACTGGGAGCAGAAAGAAGTAATGCTTTCAGCCGGCGAAACCGTTGACCTTTACTGGGACGGTATGTCAGACCTTGCAACCCGAGTTAACAAGACACAGTGCCAGCCTCTGGACGACCTTATTAAAGAGAACTGCCAGGATATGCTTAAGGTTATTCCTGAGTCACAGATGGCAGGCGGCGTAGTTAACGGCGTTCAGTACGGTATTCCTTCAGCTTACGCTCCTTCAAGCTGCATGCTTCAGTTCGTTTGCTTAAGACAGGATATCCTTGAAAAAGTAGGCATGACAGAAGTTAAAACTCCCGAAGATTTAAGAGAGTTTGCAAAGAGAGCCGCTGAGCAGTGCCCTGAAATGAACGGACCTGCAGACGTTATTTTCAAGCCCTTAACAAGAGCATTCGAAGATGAGCAGTTAACATGGTGTGCATACGCTGAGTCGGTAGTTTACGGCGAGGAGACACACAAGGCTTACAGTTATTTTGAAACAGATGCGTTTAAAAAGGTTGCTGAGTTCAACAGAAGCATGTATGAGCAGGGTCTCTACAGAGAAGAACTTACAACCAAGTACTCAGAGAGAGAGTACCGTTTACAGCAGGGTACATATCTTTGGGTAGAAGGCTCACTCGGAAAAGAGAACGAGCAGATTGGTGCTGTTCGTCAGAATGCACCCGATGCAGTTCTTAAGTCATACATCCTTAACCCCGAAGCTGACAAGTACATCACAGCTTGCGGCGGTGAGTGTTTACAGATTCCTTACTGCGCTAAGAACCCTGCAGGAGCTCTTAAGTTCGTTAACTGGTTATACAAGAGCCAGGACAACTACCTCTTCTGCTTATATGGACCCGAAGGCGAGAACTACACAATCGAGAACGACAGACTGGTTCTTAAGGATCCCGCATTCGAAGGTTACTTCTATGAGTGGATGTTCAGAAACGCAAACTACACAATCTTCCCTTCAGATGTATCTGATGAGTTCATTGAGATGTACTCACACTGGGATGATGATGCCAAGACATCAGATGTAATTGCTTTCCACTTCGACAACTCAAAGGTTCTTGAGATTGAGACCAACGTAAACGAAGTTCTTCAGAACAGATTGGGACCCATCCTTTACGGTTATGTTGATTTTGACGAGAACTATCCCGTAGCTCTTCAGGAGCTTAAGGACGCAGGTATCGATGAGTACGTAGCAGAAGTTCAGCGTCAGCTTGACGAGTACTTCGCAGCAAACGGTCACCAGCACTAAGACGACCCGGTATTTTTTGCCCTACATAAGAAGGACGGAGGATTCATTCCTCCGCCCTTTTTTATTTATGTGCAAAATGGGGACAGGCCCCAAATTGCACGGTGCAGTTTGGGGCCTGTCCCCATTTTGCACATTGTTGTTTCATCATTCACGCAACACGAGAACGTAACCGGAAAAAACACGATTGTGCTTTTTTCACAAAAATGAATATGCAAAATTAGCAAAAACCCACATTGAATAGCACAAAAAATAGTGTTATTATGGTTACGCAACAAACGAAACAAAATGTAAACAAAACGAGGAAAACTATGAAACAGAATCGAGAATATCAAGAAATTCTTGATTATATGGGGATGAGAAAGCTTCCCAAGGGGTTTGAAGAAGCTTTTTCCTTATATGAGCCCGATGACTCTAAAGAGTTAATACCCAAGGATTGGTACGAGAAATTACTCGCTCCTTACAACTTACCTGAAGATAAGAAGCAGTACCTCGACGAAGCCCTGGCAGCTATAGAAGGCGATGAGACAGTCCTTAACTTCTCCAAGTTCTTTGTATGGGACATGTGCTCAATGCGAAACAAGTACGACATTGACAATTACACTGAGCTGATGCCCAACTGCTTAGGTAAATATAACGAAGCATACGGCTTTTTGGTATTACTTGCATGTGTACCCGTTTCCAAGAAGGAAATGGACAGAAGAGGAATTCCCGAACATTATTATGAAGACATTCCTCACAGAATGCTCAGAGATCAGCTTAAGAGATATATAGAAACAGGTAAGATTGATGTCCTTGATATGCCCTGGAAGATGAACTTCTACACATTGACTATCTTCCTTTTGGACAGATTCTTATTTATACCTTATGAGCACGGCGAAGGTTTTGAAATGTACAGAAACAAAACCACCGGCAAGGTAATCGCTCTTAACGATGCAGGGAACATTTACGACTCAGAGGGTCAGGTCCTTAAGTGGAAGGTATCCGAAGAGTGGGATGAGCCTGAAGTAGACGAAGAGGTTAAAGAGGAGAAAGAGTACGACCCCAACTCCGGACATGTACTTGCAACCAGACCTGCAAAGGATCCAAGAACCTTCGTTACAGTTAAGAACGAGACAGAAGATGAGATTACAGGTAATTACATGAACCCCATCGGTTACACCGAGGAGAAGATGATTACCATTAAGAAATCCGAGTATGAGAAGGTACTTAAGAGAGGAGACTATTTGATAGCTCTCCACATTCCCGGAGGTGAAGGATATACACCCGAGAGAATGCAGAACTCAATGAGACTTGCATTAGAGTTCTTCGCTAAGTACTACCCTGAACTGGATATGAAGGGCTTCTGGAGTTCCAGCTGGCTCTATGACAAGAGACTTGAACTCATAATCGGTAAGAATAAGAACATTACCAATTGTCAGAATCTTATGTTCCGCTACAGCGACGGCGAGAACGGACATATGCTTTACATTCATCTTTACAGAGATATGGATAACATAGTTACCGAATATCCCTGCGAGACTTCCCTTCAGAAGGGAGCAAGAGACTTCTTACTTGAAGGTGGAAGATTCTGCACCACCGGAATGATGATTCTTAAAGAAGAAGCTTTGAACGGTGAGTTTTATTTCACAAAAGAAGATGAAGAAGATTTCTACAATTCAATGAAAGTTTGGGGCTACAGATGAGAAAAGAATTTAAGAAAAACAAAGAACTGTATATGATGTGCCTCCCGGCCCTGCTTTTCCTTTTAGCTTTTTGCTACATCCCCATGGCAGGTATCTGGATGGCATTCACGAAGTACAACATTAAAGACGGAATCTTCGGCAGTGAGTTCGTAGGACTTCAGAACTTTAAGTACTTCTTCACAAGTTCCACAGGAATGGGACTTAAGGTTATCAAGAACACTTTGGTAATCAACTTCTGGGGATTAATCTTCGGAACAATTCTTCCTATTACAATCGCTATTTGCTTTAACGAAGTAAGAGGAAAGATCTTCAAGAAGGTTACTCAGTCAGCGATGTTCTTCCCCTACTTCCTTTCATGGGTAGTAGTTGGTGCCATCGTATACGCATTCTTTTCAACAGACACAGGTATGATCAACAGAGTTCTTTCTCAGAACGGCCACGACATAATTCGCTGGTACGCAGAGAAGAAATACTGGAAGCCCATCATCATCACAGCCGATGTTTGGAAATGGGCAGGATATAACTCCATTATCTACATGGCAGCAATGACCAACTTCGATGCTTCACTTTACGATGCGGCATCAGTAGACGGAGCCAACAGATTCCAGCAGATACTCCACATTACCTTACCTCTTATCAAGCCTACCGTTGTTGTTCTTTCACTTTTATCCATCGGACGTATCTTCTTCGGTGACTTCGGTATGATTTACGGTATCGTTGGTAACAACTCACTCCTCTATGATGAGGTAGCGGTTATCGATACATACGTTTACTCGGCAATGAGATCCTTAGGATTCTCATACACCACAGCAATCGGTTTGTTCCAGTCAGTAATGGGACTCATCCTGGTAACGCTTTCCAACAAGCTTGCCAAGAAAGTTAATGAAGGGGAGGGCTTGTTCTAATGACCAGAAGAAAAACCAAAGCATTCTCCGCAGACTTTTGGGTAAAAGCTTTTGCATACTTCCTAATTGCATTCCTTGCAATTGCCTGCCTGTATCCTCTGGTAATGGTACTTAGCGTATCATTCTCAGACAACACAGCGGTTACAAAGTATGGATACTCAGTTTTACCTCAGGATTTCTCAACAGATACTTACCTTTATCTGTTTGCCCACAGTGGAACAAGAATCCTTCGTTCCTATGTGGTAACAATTTGCGTAACAATCGTCGGAACAGCGCTTTCAATGATTATTACAAGTATGATTTCATTCGCTCTTTCAATCAGAGCTTTGAAATACAGAAACCAGATAGCTTACATTTGTAACTTTACAATCATCTTCTCCGCAGGTTTGATTCCCTGGTATTACGTATGTACCAACTGGTATCACCTGACAGACTCATATGCGGGACTTGTTCTTCCTACTATGTTCTCCGTATGGAGCATGTTCCTTATGAGAACCTACTTCGATGCGGTTCCTCAGTCCCTTTATGAGTCAGCGAAGATTGACGGTGCAAGCTACATGAAGATTTACGTATCAATTGCTATTCCTCTTTGTAAGACAGCAATGCTTACTGTAGGTCTTATGTATGCACTGGGCTACTGGAACGATTGGTGGAACGCTCTCATGTTCATCAACGACAGAGACAAGTTCCCGCTTCAGTACTTCTTATACAACATACTGTCAAACGTTAACGCTATTTCAAGCGGACGTGTTCCTGCAGGAGCAGCAGCAAACATCAAGCTTCCTTCAGAGACAGTTAAGATGGCGGTTACCATGATTACCATCGGACCCATCATCTTCTTGTATCCTTTCATTCAGAAGTACTTCGTAGACGGTATTATGACCGGTGCGGTAAAAGAGTAACCAAGGAATTAAACGAGCGAATCAAATGCATCGTTTGATTTATAGAAACCAATTTTTTAATCCTAAAAGGGGGCAAAAAAATGAAGAAAAAGTTATCTTTGTTACTTGCAGCAACCATGTTGGTATCTTGCCTTGCAGGTTGTGGCGGAACAACTGAGACTGCATCATCAACAGACAGCAGTTCAGAATCAACAGCAACAGCATCTTCTGATTCTTCAGAAGCAGCAGCACCTTCAGGTGACGTTTCCACAGTAGTTATTCTCTATCCCGGAGAAGAAACAGACGCTATGGACAACTTCATCAACAACGAACTTAACCCTCGTCTTGCTGACGAAGCAGGAATCCAGGTTGAGTTAATCTACAAAGGTTGGGATCAGTACTGGGATCAGAAGGGCGTTATGCTCGCAGCTAACCAGAGAATCGACCTTTACTGGGATGGACTTCCCGATCTTTCATCAATGGTTAATGCTTCACAGTGCCAGCCTCTCGACGATCTTATCGCTGAGAACTGCCCTGATATGCTCAAGGTTATTCCTGAGTCACAGTTGGCAGGTGGTGTTGTAAACGGCGTACAGTATGGTATTCCTTCAGCTTACGCTCCTTCAAGCTGCATGTTCCAGCTTGTTTGCTTAAGACAGGATATCCTTGACGCAGTTGGAATGACAGACGTTAAGACAGCTGATGACCTTAAGGAGTTTGCACAGAAGGCACACGATCAGTTCCCTGAGCTTAAGGGACCCGCTGATATCATCTTCAAACCCTTAACAAGAAACTTCGCTGACGAGCAGTACACATGGTGTGCTTACGGTGATTCCGTAGTTTACGGCGAGGAAACCAAGAAAGCTTACGACTATTTCGAGACAGATGCATTCAAAGAGCTCTCCAAGTTCAACCAGAGCATGTATGAAGCAGGTCTTTACAACGATGAGTTAACAACAAACTACAACGAGCGTGACTCCCGTATGCAGCAGGGTACATACCTCTGGGTTGAGGGTTCACTCGGAAAAGAGAACGAGATCATCTCTTCCGTACGTGGTAACGCTCCTGACGCAGTTCTTAAGTCATACCTTCTTAACCCTACAGCTGACAAGTACATCACAGCTTGTGGCGGTGAGGTTCTCTGCGTACCTTACTCTGCAGAAAACCCTGCAGGCGCTATGAAGTTCCTCAACTGGTTATACAAGAGCCAGGAGAACTATCTCTTCGCTCTCTATGGACCCGAAGGTGAGAACTACACAGTACAGGACGGCAGAATCGTTCTTAACGATCCCGCATTTGAAGGTTACTTCTATGAGTGGATGTTCAGAAACGCTAACTACACAATGTTCACATCTGACATCTCTGATGACTTCATCAAGACATATGAGTCATGGGATGACAACGCTAAGACATCTGATGTTATCGCTTTCCACTTCGACAACTCTAACGTTCTTGAGATCGAGACAGATTGTAACGAAGTTATTAAGCAGGAGTTCACTCCCATTGAGTGTGGTTACGTTGATTTCGACACCAACTATCCTGTAGCTCTTGAGCACCTTAAGGCAGCAGGTATCGATGAGTACGTAGCAGAAGTACAGCGTCAGCTTGACGAGTTCTTCGCAGCAAACGGCTACAACCACTAATTACGGTTTTGAGTAATTAATAATGCTTACGACAACAGGCAGGATTCAAATCTTCCTGCCTGTTGTTTAACGATAGGAGATACAATGAAGCGTTTATTAAAGAAAATCACCATTATTGTAGCGGCATTCTCCCTGTTTACCCCATTTCTGAATTCCTTATTCTTACCCCAAGTTAAAGCAGAAGAGAATGCCCCTATCGTTATAGATGGTGAAGGGGAAGACTGGTTTCACATTACACCAATATATTCCGGTGGCGGTGTAATTAACAAGGTATCGGCATTTGTAACAGAGGACAAGCTCTACGGTAAGATGCAGCTGTCCACTTCCGGAAACTTCGATACCTGGCATATTTATTTCGAGACAGACGGGGATACAACAAACCACCTTTACAAGGCTGGTGCAGACTACTTACTTGAAACGGACATTCTTTACGAATACCAAGGGGATTCAGGTGAGTGGGACGGCCTGGTAGGCATGGCTACACCCGTTGAAGATAAGCTCTCCAAAGACAGAAAGACATTGGAATTTGCTATTCCTTTGGAAGCATTTGGAAATCCTGAGAAGATCGGTATCCACTGTGCAACAGTTGCAAACTGGGCAGATGTGGCAAACAATCCCGAAGCACAGGATGAATACCTCGATGTACCTACATTTGAGGAAGTTTACAACGAAGAAGAGATGGTTGGTCTCACAGAGGATGAGCAGGTAGCTTACCTGGCATCAAAGCAGTTCGCAGGCACACGTTCACAGTGGGATTCCATTTTGTACGATGCGGTTTATAAGAACTCCAACCTCAAAAACCTTAAAGCAGTAACAGACGGCGATACTCTTTACATTTCGGTTGAAGCAAAGGCATTAAGCAACAACTTCACAATCTTTGTTAACACCGATAAGGCTACCTATGAAGTTAAGCCCAACGGTTGCGTTTATCACACCGTAAACGGCAAGAAGATGGATATGGGTACCCAGACCGAAGGCTCATTTAAGAGCGACACCGGTTTTGAAATCGCCATCCCTGTTGAAATCTTTGAGGGAAACACTGATAAATTTGAAATCTACATTGACGAAGAAGGTGAGCGTCTTCCCGATGAAGAGGGCGATAAGTTAACAGTTACCGCTCCCATCAGAGAAGAAGCACCCGTTATTAAAACAGACGGTGATCCCTCCGACTGGGCAGGAATCAAGCCCATCGGCAAAGGAGAGGGAAGCCTCGGCGACCTTTATGCTTTCAGAGATAATGACGCCCTTCACGTAATGACATACATAAAAGGGGTTGAAGACCCCGAATCCAGTGCTGCTTACACCACAAGCTTATTCATCAGCGTTGACAACGATGATAAGACCGGTTTCCAGCACAGCGGCTATGCAACACACAACTCAGGTGATGTTCTCGTTCAGGACTGGCATTCATACGGCCCCGACAGAAATCTTGAGATTTTCTACGCATCAGAGCCCGTAATTCTTGAGTGGAACATGAAGAACTTCACTAACTCCGTAGAGGGTTATGAGAAGGCAATCGCTGCCACAAGCACCCCCGGTGTTTACTGCGCAGAGTACCTGGTTCCCATTGAAACACTCAGAGGAATTACACCCGGAATCGGCGATCAGCTCTACATTTGTATCGACAGAAATGACTGCCAGACAGATGAAGAGACCTACGAGCGCCTTACACCCGAAGGCTTTACACCTGCAAGAGACCCCAAGAACGGTTCTTTTGCTAAGGTACCCAAGTACAACACCACCTTCGATATCACCATGGGTGATTCGGATATAAGTGACTGGGAGAGCGTTCCCGTGTCATTAAAGCACGTTAACACAACAAACCTTGTAGCAGTCAAGTCTGATGAGAAGCTTTACACAATGGTTACCGCACCCGGCGACCTCTCAACAGTCAACAAGTTCTACATTGCTACAGACAAAGACGGATTCACAGTAGACGGCAGAGAGAACGTTTCATACGTAGTTGACAAGGGTGTTCTCTATGAGGTTACAGGTGACGACACCGTAGCCGAAGAGGGCGTAAACGTCTTCACATACTACGAGACTGACGCAATCCTCATGCAGGTTTATATGGAAAAAATCGGCAACCCCTCCAAAGTGAGCGTTGCTGTAGATTCCAACAATGGCGAGTATGTTTTGCCTGAAAGCGGAATGCTCACCGTAACCAAGACCATTGAAGAGAGCAGAGATGAAGGCTTCTTCTATCCCGTAGAGAGCTTTGATTTTTACAACAATCCCTTCAAAGGCTGGGTTGGCTGGGCCGACACTCTTGAAGGCGATGTTGATACAGTAGCTTCCGCTCACAACCTTGTATACGTTGACTACAAGTGGAGCGAGCTGGAGCCTGAAAAAGGCAAGTTTGCTTTCGATGAAATCGAGAAGCAGTATCAGTTTGATAAGTGGACAAAGCAGGGCTATCGAATGGTAATCCGCTTTGTTATGGATAACCCCAATATCCTTGACGGCGATCCCGACAAGGAGAGAATGGATATTCCTCAGTGGCTCTATGATGAGCTTGAAGCTGAGAATGCCGATGGGGAAGGCGCAGGTACATTCTACCTGGGTCAGAGCATTAAGGATTTACTTGGAGGCTGCGGTTTTTCACCTAACTACAAGTCCCCCAAACTCCTTGAGTACCACAGAAATATTATCAAGGCTTTGGCTGAAAGATACGACGATCCTTCAATCTGTGCATACGTTGAGGTCGGAAGTCTCGGTCACTGGGCAGAATTCCACACATGGCCTACAGGAACAGGTTACTTCCCTGAACCCGGTCTTGCTCAGGAATACATGCAGCCTTACGTGGATTACTTCCACAATGTAAAAGTCGGTATCAGAAAGCCCTACGCTCTCGCAGCAGAGAATAACTGGGGTCTTTACAACGATATCTTCGGTGTAACTTCCGATGGCGGAACACCTACATTCCTTGAGTGGGCGGCAGTAGGTAATACTGATATGCCTGAAGGAACTGATGAGGATATAGCAGCTTCCGCAATGCCTGAGTGGTGGAAACTTAACTACTCCGGCGGTGAGTTCGCAAACGGTGATTTCAGAACCAACGCACTTGATGAAAACATCTGTGCAGTCCTTGGTCAGATCAGAGACAGCCATACCACATGGTTAGGTCCCTGCTCAGCATGTGACTTCAAGGTTGGTGATCCCGATTACGACTACTACAAGTACAACATCGAGACAATGTTTAAGACAATGGGTTATCGTTACAACCTCTTCTCTATTTCAGAGGGTGACCTTAACCAGGGCAAGAACACCATTGAGATGACATGGAACAACTCAGGTGTAGCTCCCATCTACTATAACTGCCCTGTATCCTTAATCCTTAAGGACGCAAGCGGAAAAGTCGCTTACGAGCAGGTTATAGACACAGATACAACAAAATGGCTTCCCGGCAGAACCAACGTCAAAGCAGAGTTCAACATCCCCGCAGATGTAGCTCTCGGAGAGTACACATTGGCAGTTAAGATGGTTACTCCCGACGAACAGGCTCAGGTAATCAATCTTGCCATGGAAAACGGCAACGAGGACGGAAGCTATGATTTATACAAGCTTACGGTTAACGAAGGCACTATCGAAGAATCAGCCACCGCTACTGAGGAAACAGGTGAGGAGGCAGCTCCCACAGAAACCGCAAGCGTAGAAACTACCAAGACAAGTGCTACCGGTTATGTAATCGGCGGAGGAGTTGTTGCAGCATGTATCGCTGCGGTAGCAGTATTACGTACTAAGAAAAGAGGAAAAAAATGAAACTGGCAATTATTGGAGCAGGACAAAGAGGAATGATTTATGCGCATTATGCATACGAGAAATGCAATGCGGAAATTGTTGCTGTTGTCGACATCAGCGAGGAGAAGAGAGAGGCGGCTGCTAAGAAGTTTAACATTCCTTCTGACATGCAGTTTACCAATGTAGATGATTTCTACAAGCTTGGTAAGGTTGCAGATGCCGTAATCCTTGCAACAATGGACAGAGATCACTTTAAGCATGTGATGCCTGCCATTGACCTTGGATATAACATTTTGCTTGAGAAGCCCATCTCTCCCGACATCGAGGAATGCCGCAAAATCCAGGAGAATGCACACAAACATGGTGTAAAGATTGTAGTATGTCACGTTTTGAGATACACCAAGTTTTTCTCAACAATCAAGCAGATTATCGACTCCGGTGAGCTTGGAAAGATTGTCACCATCCAGCACGCCGAGAACATCGGTAACTTCCACATGGCACATTCTTTCGTTCGCGGTAACTGGAGAAACAGCGACGAATCAAGCCCCATCATCATGCAGAAATCCTGCCATGATATGGACATTCTCGTTTGGCTTGTAGACAGCAACTGTAAAGAGATTTCTTCTTTCGGTAATCTCTCATACTTCAGAGAGGAGAATGCACCTGAAGGAAGTACCGCTCGTTGCCTTGACTGTCCTGTAGCCGAGAAGTGCAGATTCGACGTTAGAAAAGCATATATGCCCATCAGAGGAGATTGGCCCGCAGTTGTTCTTACAGAGGACCAGTCCGAGGAAGGACTCCTTAAAGCTTTAAGAGAGGGCCCTTACGGAAGATGCGTATTCAGATGCGATAACAACGTTTGTGATAACCAGATTACAAATATTCTCTTCGAGAATGGTGTAACCGCAACGTTCCACCTTTCAGGTCTCACCAACAAGATGCACCGTACCATAAAGATCATGTGCGAAAACGGTGATATCTACGGTGATGATTCCGAAGATTTTGTAACAGTTACTCACTATTCCGCAAACCACAAGTACGAAGGTGAAGTTCAGAAGGCTCCCGTTAATAACGAGGAAGGTTTCCACGGCGGCGGAGACTACAGACTTACCATGGACTTCATTGAAGCCCTTGAAAACAAGGGAACAGAGCTTCGTTCATCCATCGACCGTTCTATCGAAAGCCACTTAATGGCTTATGCGGCAGAGCAGGCTCGTGTTAACGATGAGATTATTCACATGGAGGATATCAGATAAATGACACCCGTTGAGGCTTGTAAATATTTCAGACTTGAGGGCGAAGTAACAGAGTGCTCCAAGTACGGCAACGGACATATCAATGATACATATCTGGTTGTCTGCAAGAAGGATGACGGCACACAGGTAAAGTATATTTTACAGTGTGTTCACTGCACAATTTTCAAAGATCCCGCAGGTCTTATGGAGAACATTAAAAAGGTTACTTCTTTCCTTAAGGAGAAAATCGTTGCAGTAGGCGGAGACCCTATGAGAGAGACCATGAACCTTATCCTTACAAAGGATGGTGAGGTTTTCGAAAAGGACCCCTCCGGCGATATTTGGAGAGTATATGTATTTATAGATAACGCCACCTGTTTTGACAAGGTGGAGAAGCCCGAAGATTTTTACCAGTCAGCTTATGCATTTGGTAAATTCCAGAATCTCCTGGCAGATTTCGATGCTTCAACTCTTACGGAAACCATCGTGGACTTCCACAATACAGCTGTAAGATTTGAGAGATTCAAGACAGTAGTTGCCGAGGATAAGATGAATCGTGCCAAGGACGTGGCAGATGAGATTAAGTTTTGCATGGACAGAGCAGAGGACATGAGAAGTTGTGTCGATATGTTAAAAGCCGGCAAACTCCCCTTACGTGTTACACATAACGATACCAAGCTTAATAACGTTATGATTGATGACGCTACAGGCAAGGGTCTTTGTGTAATCGATCTGGACACAGTAATGCCCGGTCTTTCCATCAATGATTTCGGCGATTCCATCAGATTTGGCGCCAACACTGCAGTTGAGGACGAGACAGATTTAAGTAAGGTTTCCCTTTCTCTTGAATTGTTTGAAACCTATGCCAAAGGCTTCCTTGAGGGCTGCGGCGGCAAGTTAACAGACGCTGAGCTTTCAATGCTTCCCATGGGAGCAAAGATGATGACTTTGGAGTGTGGAATGAGATTCCTCACAGACTATCTTGAAGGTGATGTATACTTCAAGACTCATCGTCCCGGCCATAACCTTGACAGATGCCGTTGCCAGTTTGCTTTGGTAGCGGACATGGAAAAGAAGATGGACGACATGCACGCAGTTATTTCAAAGATCGCAAAATAATAAGTGTGTAAAAGGTGAATCCTTTTGGAAAGAGACGCGACTTGGTCTAAAAGCCTGTCGCGTCCTTTTTACATTGTTGCTTAATTGCTAGAGATGTGGGTCTCATGCTATAATGTGGAGGCTATGTTTTTTACAGGATGGTTTATAAATGAGAATTAAGAAGTTTTTACCAATATTATTAACAGGAATAATGCTTACGGGACTTGTATCCTGCGGCAAGGAGCCTGAACCCGAAGTTATTATGGAGGAGGTTCCCACACCTACGCCTACGCCTGAAATCGTTAAGACCAAGGTGACTTACAGCTACTTTGACGATTCAATGGAGGGGTGGCTTAAGAAGTGCGAGGAGGCGTACGAGGCAAAGAATGAGGATATCGATATTGTCCTCAAGAAGAGAGATTCGGGGAATCTTTCGGCGGGCCAGGCGGATGCGTTTCTTGTGGATTCAATGGAAATGGGAGAGTGCATAGAATCAGGGCTTGTGGCTCCCGTTGATTCATATATGTCAAAGGCCGGACTCCACAGGGATGACTATAGTGAAGTTGTCCTTAACATGTTCATTAAGGGTGGGGATTTGTTTGCCCTTCCCGAAAGTTATGACACAGTTGGCCTGTGGTATAACAAGACCAAATTTGACGCCAAGGGAGTGTCATATCCCAATGCGGATACAGGCTGGATGAACGTTGTTGACATACTTGGAAGCCTTACTGATGAAGCAGGCGGAATGTACGGAATGGCCGTGGATTACGCAAACCTAACACCTGTTATGGTTACTATAGCCCAGATGGGCGGATCTATTTATGATGAAAACGGAGATGTGGCTGATTTTGGCAATTCCCTTACAAAAGCAGGAATCAGATGCTTCGTGGATTTGATAGATGCGGGCTATATTCCTTCCGTGGCATCCATGGAAGAGAAGAATGCAATAAACAAGCTTATGGATGGCGAGGCGGCCATGATTTACGGATGGGCATCCGATTATCAGGCTATCAAAGCCTCCGAGAATGCTGCAGATTATAATTGTACATATCTTCCTACACTTTCGGGCAACAGAGTTACGCCCATGGTTGGAAGGGCAAATTGTATCTCTGAATCATCCAATTGCAAAAACGAAGCCTTCGAATGGATTGCTTTCCTTACAAAGGATGCTGAGGCAAGCAAGGGTTTTATGGAGATTTGCCATGGAATTCCGGCCTACAGTAAAACAGAGCAGGCCCTTTTAGACAATATCGGAGAAGCCAACAATCTCTTTATTTTTGCAGAGGAGGCTAAGGACTCTTCCTACATCCTTCCGGTAATCTCCGATATTAAGGATAAACAGGCAGTTATCAGTCAGGAACTCTTAAGTGCATTTGAACTTAAGAACTCCGTTGATGAAGCTTGTATAGAAATTTGTGGCAAATTTAACTAAAGACTTCCATTATTGTCAGAATTCTTGTATAATAATAGTATCAAATCTAATCAGGGGGTAGGTATTATGCAAGATTATAAGAAAATCGACTATGCTACCAACAAGGATGTGGTTTTAAGATATGTTCCAGGACATTTCATCACTCCTTATTCACACGTTAATTACTATATGGATTTAACGGACATGAAAGCCCGTCAGCGTGAGGCAAGGGCAACCGGTGAAGAGCTGGCGCAGCATTACATGGTAACAGACATTGTGGATACGGTGCTTTGTCTTGATAACATGGAAGTTATTGGTGCATATTTAGCTAATAAGCTTACTAAAGCGGGTGTACATTCACTTAACGCTCACCAGACCATTTACATTGCGACTCCCGAATATGACTCTGCAGGACAGATCGTTTTCAGAGAGAACAGCAAACATATGATTAAGGGTAAGAAGGTTGTTCTTCTTCTGGCATCAATTTCAACCGGAGGAACAGTAACCAAGGCTATCAACACAGTTAACTACTACGGTGGTGAGATTGTTGGTATCTCAGCTATATTCTCAGCGGCTACAAAGGTTATGGATATTCCCATTTATCACCTTTACAGTCCTGCTGATTTACCTGACTATTTCAAATACAAACCCGAAGAGTGTCCTATGTGTAAAGCAGGCATGCCTGTAGATGCACTCTGTAACGGTTTCGGATATTCAATCGTATAGCGGATATGACCAAAAAGCGTGGATTTTTTCCACGCTTTTTTCATTGCTTATTAGTGAAAAAAGAAGTAAAATTAAGGATATTACTTAGGGGGAAGGTTATTAATGGTTAAGTACCTATATCCGGACTACCCGGACGCATCATCGCCGGTAGCCATGATAATTATTTCCATATCACTAATGCTGTTTCTGGGTTTTCTGATGACCCGACTTACAAAGAAACTGCGACTTCCAAACGTAACCGCCTATATTGTGACGGGTATTCTTATAGGGCCATTCTGCCTTAATATGATACCTGACAGAGTAGTAACCGGAATGGACTTTTTACCGGATATTGCTCTTGCTTTTATAGCCTTTTCTACAGGTGAGTTCTTCAGACTTTCCACCCTTAAGAAGAATGGATTAAAGGTTGTTGTAATTACCGTTCTTGAAGCTCTTACGGCTTCGGTTCTGGTGTTTATCCTTACGTATTTTATCCTTGGATTAAACCTTCCTTTCTCCATTGTGCTGGCGGCTCTTGCTTCGGCTACAGCCCCTGCATCCACAGTTATGACCATAAGACAGACCAAGGCGAAGGGCGATTTCGTAGAGACCCTTTTGCAGGTTGTTGCTCTTGACGATATAGTTGGCCTTGTTGCCTACAGTATAGCCATTTCCGTTGCGGTTTCATCTATTTCCGGCAAGGCTTTCTCGGCAATGAGTATCGTGAAGCCTATCCTTGTAAATATTGGAATTATGGCCCTTGGAGGACTCTTTGGATTCTTCTTAAAGGCTTTGCTTTTTCAAAAGAGATCCAAGGATAACAGACTGATTATTTCAATTGCTCTTATTTTCGCTTTCTGCGGAGTATGTGCAATGCTTGATGTATCACCTCTTCTCGGATGTATGTCCATGAGTACGGTGTACGTCAATCTTACAGATGATGACAAGCTCTTTAAGCAGCTTAACTACTTTTCACCACCCCTCCTTCTTTTGTTCTTTGTAAGATCCGGAGTGTCATTTGATTTGGATTCCCTGGTTCATGCATCGGGAGCAGTGGGAGCCACACCTTTACTTGTAATCGGAGTTTTGTACTTCGTTGTAAGAATTGTGGGTAAGTACGCAGGAGCCTTTGTGGGCTGTGCTGCTGTGGGCAAAGATAAGAAAGTAAGAGATTATCTGGGACTTGCCCTGATCCCTCAGGCAGGAGTTGCCATTGGTCTTGCAGCCCTTGGTGCCAGAACTTTGGGAGGAGAGACGGGAAATGCCCTTCAGACCATAATCCTTGCTTCCAGTGTACTTTATGAGCTTATAGGACCTGCCTGCGGTAAGTTATCCCTTTACCTGTCAGGTTCCTACTCCAAGAAGATTGAAGACATTGTGGAGGTTAAGGAAACCGATGAAAACGGAGTTCCCAAGACTTCACTTGAACTGTTGATAGAAAGAATTCAGGCTATACAGGAAGAAATTCCCGAACATGCAATTTCTGAGGAGGAAGCAGCTTTTACCTCTGCTGCTGAAGAATATGACATGATGAGTCCCATAAGGACACCTAACCGCAGGGGCTTAAGACATAGATTCTAAGGAGGATTTTCTAAAATGATGTTTTTAAATATTGCCGACCCCATCGGGGGAATGCTTGGACATTGGGCCACATCTCTGACTCTTGGGTCTGTATTGTTAAGGGTGTTTATTTCCCTTGTTTTTGCGGCGATTATAGGCTGTGAGAGGGCAACCAAGAGGCATTCCGCAGGTGTTCGTACATTTATGCTTGTTACCCTCGGGGCAACAATCGCCATGTTGACGGATATCTTCATCTGTGATCTGTATGCAACGCATATTTTCTTCCTTTCTGGAGCAGTTATAATTGCAGGAGCTACAGTGAGCGTAAACTGTGTGCTTTTCTCTTCGAGGAACCAGATTAAGGGTCTTACCACATCCGTAGCCCTTTGGACCTGTGCAGTTATCGGTCTTGCCAGCGGAGCAGGATTCTACTCCGTAACCATCATCGGATTTGTGGCATTGCTTTGCACTCTGAATCTTTTCCCTGCAATGGAAAGATACTTGAAGAACCGCTCCAACCACTTCGAGATTCACCTGGAACTTAAGAGCTCCAGCCATCTTCAGGATTTCGTTACAACCATAAGAAAACTTGGCGTAATCATCGACGATATCGAGCTTAACCCCGCATATGTGAACTCGGGCTTAAGCGTATATTCTGTAGCTGTATCTATCACCAGCGGAGAGCTTAAGAAGTATAAGACTCATGAGGAGATAATTGAGGCCTTAGGTTCACTTGATTACGTTTACCACATTGAGGAGATGAGAGGATAATATGGAACCTCGAATTGTAGAGAAAGACGGAAGATTCTTTATAGAGTTTGCCGGAAAGGTTGTTGAAATATCTGCTTCTGAGGCGGAGGCTTTAAAGGCCCGGCCGGAAGCAATTTATGATGTTATAGTTTCTCATACCAGAAAGTTCAACTTTAATACGGCTGAAGATTCCGGGGAGAATATATTCAGTATGTAAATAAATCCGAGCTCTTTGAGCTCGGATTTTTGTTTGCCTTATTGTTCTCTGGCCTGTTTTACCAGGTCGTCTACGTTGTTTTGCTTGGGCTTGCATATGGAAGCTATCAGATCTTCCTCGGAAAGTTCCTCTGCAGGTGCACCTGCGTCGCCGCCTTCCGCCGCTATAGCTTCATTTGCCATGGCAAATACGTCATCTACGCTATTTTGCTTAGCATCCTGGAACTTGGCCATAATGCTTGCATAAAGGTCCTGATCCTCGGCACTTAAGCCTGCAGCATCAAGATCGATTTCTTCTTCTCCGTCACCAAAGCCGCCTGCAGCAGCGTTTGCAGCTTCCTCAGCCACTCCGGCAGCGTTATTGGCATCTAAACCTGCCTCTGTCAGGACTTCTTCGGCCGCCGCTTCTAATTCTTCCTTTGTGGGCGGCTGCTCGGGCTGATTGCCCATCTGCATTTGGTATTCGTACCACTTAATCAGACTCTTGGTTCTTAGCCTATAGTCATCATACATATGTATTCCCTCTCAACACGTTGCTCCCCGGTAAGTATTCTTTATTTTATCAGACAATAATTGAAATTGCAAGAAATATTCGCATAATGGTTTTCCAATCGGCCAGGGCAGGGATTTGACGCTAATTTCGCAAAATAGTATAATTCTAAGTGATTCATATCACTCGAGGGAGGTAGTAGAAATGGACAGCAATAACTTGAATAATGAGAATATGAACACCACAGGTGCTGAGAATCAGACACAGGGCCAGGGACAGTTCTCAAATCAGAATCAGTACAGCCAGAACCAGTACGGACAGAACAATCAGAACCAGTATTATCAGGTTCCCAACTATCCCGTAGTAGTTCCCGGAAAGAATAAAGCGGTAGCTTCATTGGTTCTCGGAATCATTTCAATCGTGTTTATTTGGGGCGGTTTCTCAGGATTCGTTTCACTTATTTTGAGCGTTATCGGTCTTGTTCTTGCAAGCTCTGCTAAGAAGGACGGATTTAACGAAGGAATCAGAACAGCAGGTTTCGTAACATGCCTTATCGGTTTGATCGGCGGCTTACTTGCCCTGCTTGCTTGCGTAGCATGTGTAGGTGCTTTGGGCGCAGTTTCAAGCTCCAGAGAGTTTGAAAGAGCAGCAGATGATTTCTTCTACAATTTCTATGGAAAGTATTAATATTCCAACATACGGACTATTAGGTGGGACCGGGTTCTTTTGCGGATTAGTGTATCTTCTCCTTCGTTGTAGGGAGAAGATGCAGCGAGAGAACGCGGTCTATATCTATGTCTTCTCGGCACTTTTTGCCATGCTTGGGGCCAAAATCCTCTATCTTCTGGTCAGCGCCGGAGACATCATAAAAGCTTACGGTAACACCACAAACTATCTGGGTCTCACCGTTGAGCTTATTCGAGGAGGCTTCGTTTTTTACGGAGGTCTCATAGGCGCCCTAATCGGCATCAATGTCATGACCAGATATTATGGCCTTGTCAAAAACGACTACATCTCAATCCTTGTTCCCTGTATTCCTCTTGTGCATGCTTTCGGAAGAATCGGCTGCCACGTGGTCGGATGTTGCTATGGCGCACCCACTCACTCACATTTCTTTAGTGTGACCTATCAGGATTCCATTTACGCTCCCAATAACGTGGCTTTGGTGCCCGTTCAGCTTACGGAAGCAGTGATAGAGTTCGCAATTTTCATAACACTTGTAATTATTGGGATTAGAATAAAAGAAAAAAGCCTTGTTCTCTACATATACCTCATAGCTTATCCAATTGCTCGCTTTATTTTGGAGTTCTATCGAGGCGATGAAATCCGCGGAGTGTTCGCAGGATTAAGCACCTCGCAATGGATAAGCCTGATTCTTGCAGCATATGCGGGAACAAAGCTTTACAGATCAGTTGGTAAACCAGGAGTTAAGTAACTCAGGCTTTCCTCCGTCGAGGCTTACGCGATAGAAGTAATCATTGAAGCCTGTGTCGGGGTCAAGATCTGCCAGAGTTTCATAATAAAGGTATCCGTCACCGGGAGCAAAGTGTGGAATTCCCCAGTATTCAAGCTCTCCAAGAGTTGTAAGGACGGTTCCTTCGGATTCGTTATTGAGATTAATCTTACAAATTGAATCGGCGGTTGAGTAAATCAATGTATCGCCGTCGAATAGGAAGCCGTAGTTTGCGGCACCGGTGAGAGTAAAGGGAAGGTTCTTGGTGACCTTTCCTTTTTTACTGTCGCGAACCTCAACCTTGTACTCGGCGGTTCTATCATCGTAGTTTTCGGGAGCCTTGGTCATGGTGATGGCATAAATCTCACCCTTATAGAGGCTGATTCCAACGATGCTGCCAACATTTCCCACATCCTCGTAGAAGTAAAGGGTTCTGTCCTTGTTGGTCTCAAGGTTGTATTTGCCCACGATGTTCTTGGAAGTCTTCTTGTCGTATCCGCTGTAGAAGAAGTAGGTTCCGTCGTAACCGAAGATGTTGTTGATTCTTCTTGAAAGAATGGGATTTCTCTCGGTTCCGTCGGTGCTTACCCATGCATACATCATGTTAAAATCGTCATCCAGTCCGGTACAGTAGAAAATCTTGTCGCCGATTAACTTCTCCTGACCGTATCCAACGTTATAAGCGTTATCGGCCAAAGTAACCTCATTGGAACCTGAAGGCATATCTGCTGAGAAGATGTTTCCGTAGCGGGTATCGCTAGCCACGTAACCTTCCGTAATCTGGTCACCGTAGTAGATTTTGCCATCATATACGGCAAAAGCACTGGCTTCTACGGGAATGTCTTCGCCCCAGGCGCCGCCGATTCCTTTATAAACCTTGCCCTCATTTCCACGCATGTTGGCAAAGCCCACAGTTTCATATTCAATAGCCTGATAGCTGTCCTGCCCGATGTAATAGATGGCGATGGCACCTACAATAATAATCGCCAGAATGGCTGTCAGAACTATAATCATTCCTTTGTTGAATTTATTGCTTCTCATAGTGTTCAACCTTTCAATACGTACTTCATATAATATACACTTTATGTTTGGAAAAATAAATATGAAATGTTATAATATAAGCACTTACCGAACAAGAGACATTAGGCCTTGTGAGGCGTGATATAGGAGATTTTAGATGTTAGAATTACAAGATATTTCTTTTAAGGTAGAGGATGGCTCTGCCGAGAAGGAGATAATTCAGGATTTGAGCCTTCATGTTGATGAAGGCAAATTTATTGTGGTTACAGGCCCCAATGGAGGCGGCAAATCAACTCTTGCAAAGCTTATAGCAGGAATCGAGAAGCCTACCAACGGGCGTATTTTATTTGACGGGAAAGACATTACAGACCTTAGCATTACCGACAGAGCTAAGGCAGGTATAAGCTTTGCCATGCAGCAGCCGGTTAAGTTTAAGGGCATAAAGGTTTTTGACCTCTTGAAACTTGCTTCGGGAGTCAAGAACTTATCCATAAATGACGCCTGCTCATACCTTTCGGAGGTTGGCCTTTGCGCCAGAGATTACATTAACAGAGAGGTTAATGCTTCTTTATCCGGCGGTGAATTAAAGAGAATTGAGATAGCTACGGTTTTGGCAAGAGGAACAAGGCTTTCAATCTTTGATGAGCCTGAGGCCGGAATCGACCTTTGGAGCTTCCAGAACCTTATAAAGGTCTTTGAGCACATGAGAGACAACATCAAGGGCTCAATAATCATCATTTCTCATCAGGAGAGAATCCTTAACATAGCAGATGAGATAGTAGTAATAGCAAACGGACAGGTTAGCAAACAGGGCAAGAAGGAAGATATTCTTCCTGAGATTATCGGCACATCTTCAGCCCTCGGAACCTGTGACATGCTGCAAGGTTAGGAGGATTGTTCATGGATGAGATTCAAAAGAGGATTCTTCTTGAAGTAGCCGATCTTCACGAGGTGCCTGAAGGTGCCTACAACATCAGAGCAAACGGCGCTTCTGCAGGAAGAAATTCCACAGCAAATATTGAGATTACAAGTAAGACCGATGTTTCCGGTATCGATATCAGAATTAAGCCCGGCACCAAGCATGAGAGCGTGCACATTCCCGTGGTTTTAAGCGAGAGCGGACTTAAGGAAGTGGTTTATAACGATTTCTACATCGGAGATGACTGTGATGTGGTGATTGTTGCGGGTTGCGGAATTCACAATTGCGGCAATCAGGACTCGCAGCATGACGGAATTCACAGATTCTACGTTGGCAAGAATTCCAAGGTTAAATATGTTGAGAAGCACTACGGCGAGGGTGACGGAAACGGAAAGAGAATCCTTAATCCCGGAACCGAGGTCTACATGGAGGAAGACAGCTTCATGGAGATGGAGATGGTTCAGATTAAGGGCGTTGATTCCACCGTCAGAACCAGCAAGGCCGAGCTCAAGGCCGGTGCAAGGCTTAATGTTCACGAAAGACTTATGACCCACGGAGAGCAGTACGCCGAGAGTATTTATACGGTGGATTTAAAGGGTGACGGAGCAGCCACTGACATTGTTTCAAGAGCTGTTGCGAGAGATAAATCCTATCAGAAATTTGACTCAAGAATTATCGGAGACGCTGTGTGCTCCGGACATTCAGAGTGCGATGCCATCATCATGGATGAGGCAAGGGTTTTGGCGGTTCCTCAGCTTGACGCGGCAAATGTTGACGCGGCACTTATTCATGAGGCAGCCATCGGAAAGATTGCGGGAGATCAGCTTATTAAGCTTATGACTCTCGGACTTACCGAAGAGGAAGCGGAAGAGCAGATTATTAACGGCTTCCTTAAATAATTAAACGGGCGGGATTACATTAATGAATGTAAATGACTACTTCAAATACATTAACATGGGGTTACCTGAGGACATAAGAAGACTTAAGGACTCCGGATACTATGATGAGGCCATGAGGCTTATGGACATTAAGGCTGCAAGGCCTGATACCCCTGATGAACTTAAGTATTGTTTCCTTGCCTGGAAAGAGATTTTCAGACGTATTCCCAGGGAGTATTCTCTTTCCAAAGATGACCTTCTTAAGCAGTTTAAGGAGAAAATATCTGATTTTACCGAGGAAGACTTTAAGAAGGAAGAGGATGACGGTCTATTAAGGTGGATTTTCCTTAAGGGCGAGAAGAGATACTTTAAGAGCAGTGTCCGCACCGTTTTAAAGACAGACCTTGAAATGGCTAAGAGAGCGGGCCTTGATACTTCAGATCCCGACAAGCTTCTTAACGAAGCTATTGAGATTTGTAAAAAAGAAGGCAAAATCTCCAAAAACATCAGATATACCCATAGTCTCAAGGTCAGAGATGATTTGTTTAGACCCGGAATGAAGGTGAAGGTTCACATTCCCATTCCGGCTGAATGTATAGAGCAGACAAACATTAAGATTGAGAGCACTTACCCCGAAAATGCCGTGATTGGCGAGGCAAATTCCGAGGCAAGGTGCGTGTATTTTGAGGATACACTCAGTGAGAATCATGAATTTAAGGTGACTTATTCCTACACCTTTACCAATGTCTACAAGGACTGCTATGGTGAGGTGGGCGGCTCATCATCCGGCGAGTATGATCCCGGAGAAGAGTTTCTCGCAGAGGAGGGACCGCACATTGTTTTCTCTCCCATAATCAGGGCTCTTGCGGCAAAGATTGGGGAAGGCTGCAGGGATAAAGGCGTTATCGCCAAGAGGGTCTACGATTATCTGACCCTTAACCTTAAATATACATTCACACCAAACTACATTCTTTTACCAGATATCGTGGAGGATGGAGCACTTTTCATGCGTGGAGATTGCGGAGTTATGGCGCTTCTTTTCATAACAATCTGCAGATGTCTTGGCGTGGGTGCCAGATGGCAAAGCAGCAGAACCATGGAGCCGTCGGGAAGCGGCCAGCATGACTGGGCTGAAGCTTTCCTTCCGGAATTTGGCTGGGTTCCCGTGGATGTTTCCTATGGAGTGGCTGCTCACCGTTATGGGAATGAGGAGAGAAGACGGTTTTACTTCGGAAATCTCGATCCCTACAGAATGGTGGCAAATTCCAGATTCCAGGCGGATTTGGAACCGGCCAAAACCTTTTTCAGAAACGACCCTTACGATAATCAGGATGGTGAAATTGAAAGCGATATCTCAGGTCTTAGGGAAGACGATATAGTTGAACGAGGAGAAGTAATTATATGAAATGGGTACTTGCATGTGGAGTAATCGGTTACCTGGTGGGAACCATTAATCCATCATACTTGATAGCAAAGATTAAGGGTTTTGATATCAGAGGAAGAGGTTCGGGAAATGCCGGCGGTTCCAATGCTCTCATTACAATGGGTAACAAAATCGGCGCTATCTGCATGATTCTTGATATTTTTAAGTCGTACCTGGTTGTTACGGCAATCATGTATTTCCTGCCTGAAAATAAGCATGCCGCTATTGTGGCAGGAGTTATGTGTATCGTTGGCCACATGTTCCCTTTTTATATGGGATTTAAGGGCGGTAAAGGCTTTGCGTGCTTAGGCGGATTGATTCTGGCCTATTCGTCCAAACTGTTTGTTATCATGCTGGCGGCGGTATTTTTGCTGGTTCTTATTACTGACTATATCTGCATCGGTCCCATGGCGGCGTCCGTTGCTTTTGCGGCAATTTACGGCATCTATGAGAAAGATGTTATGGGATTTGCCATTTTGATGGTGGGCGCATTGCTTATCATTTACAAGCACATCGAAAACATTAAGAGAATTAAGGAAGGCCGGGAAGTTCATTTCAGCTTCCTGTGGCGGAAGGATGAGGAAACTCAGAGAGTCCAGAAGAACATGGAGGATAAATAGTTGTTTTACTACAGTATATTAAGGTGGCTTGCGGTTATTCCCGGCATAGTCCTTATTGTACAGGTTTATAAGCAGGACAAGATAGAGAAGGAGCCCATAGGACTTTTACTTAAGCTTTTGTTTGGAGGTGCTCTGACAGTTATTTCCGCGGTTCTTTTGGAGACCTTCGGAGAATGGCTTATACAGACCATTTTCTCAATTCCAAGCAGAATAACCATTGCCATTGACTGCTTCCTTGTGGTGGGAGTAGCGGAGGAAGCCGGAAAATATCTGGTTTTGAAGCACCTGACCTGGAGACACAGGGCATTTAACTACAGATTTGACGGAATCGTGTATGCGGTTTGTGTGAGCATGGGCTTTGCCATTGTGGAGAACGTTTTGTATGTGGCAAGCGGTGGTTTCACCACAGCCATACTTCGTGCACTTACAGCGGTGCCGGGCCATTGTATCTTTGCCATCTTCATGGGCCATTATTACGGTGAGGCCAAGGTCTGCGAGGCAAGAGGAAACATACCGGGCATGGACAAATACCAGAGACTGGCCTTCATGATTCCTGTTTTGATTCACGGTTTCTATGATTTCTGCCTGTCTGTCGATTCTCTGGTAGCTACATTGACTTTCTTCGTGTTTATTGTGGCTTTGGACGTTTATACAATAAAGAAAATCAAGCAATACTCTTCGGAGGATATGCCAATCTTCGAGCCTTACGGTGGCTTTTGGGGATCTGATTTCTAGAATCGGCTGATTTTTCAATATTTGGGGGCTAAACATGAACATAAATGACGTATCTTTTGAAGATAAACTCAGACTTGTAACTGGACAGGGTAAATGGCATACCGCCGACTGTGGCGGCAAATATAAGAACATTCACCTTTCTGACGGCCCTCACGGCTTAAGAAAACAGGATGAGGAGGTTATGCAGAATAACCTCAGCTATACATCCACATGCTTTCCCACGGCTTCAGCTGTGGCTTGCAGCTGGGATACAGACCTTATTGCCAAGATGGCAAAGGGCATAGCTGCAGAGGCCAAAGCAGAGCAGGTCTCCATTCTTTTGGGACCGGGAACCAACATCAAACGTTCACCTACCTGTGGACGTAACTTCGAATATTTCAGCGAGGATCCCTATTTGGCGGGAACCCTTGCTTCCAAATATGTTAATGCCGTCCAGGAAGAGGGCATTGGCACGTCTTTAAAGCATTTCGCAGGCAACAGCCAGGAAACTCTCAGAATGACTCAGAATTCCATGATTGATGAGAGAACCCTCAGAGAAATATATCTGAGGGCTTTCGAAAAGTGCGTAAAAAAGGCTGCACCTGCCACAATCATGGCTTCATATAACAGAATTAACGGGCAATACGCCTGCAGAAACAAATGGCTCCTTACAGATGTCTTAAGGGACGAATGGGGCTATAAGGGCCTTGTGGTTTCGGATTGGGGTGCCTGCAATGATCTGGGAGAGGCTGTTGAGGCAGGATGTGATCTTGAAATGCCTGACAGCAACGGTTTCCACTATAACAACCTTAAAAGGGAAGTGGAATCTGGCAAGACTTCAAAGGAAGCCCTGGATAGGGCAGCTTCAAATGTCCTTTCCATGGTGGAAAAATATAAGTATCCCGATGATGAGAAATATGTGGGGATAACGGAAGATTTGCTTAATGAGAATGCCGTTCTTGCAAGGCAGATTGCCGAAAATAGCGCAGTACTACTTAAAAACGACGGCATCCTGCCCTTAAAGAATGTGGGAGAAGTCCTTATTATCGGTTCCATGGCAAAGAATATACGTTACCAGGGTGGCGGAAGTTCACACATTAAACCTCCTTTTGTTCCCGCTATGCCTGAGTCTTTTGAGGCTGAAGGATTTAAGGTTCGATATGAAGACGGTTACAGAAGTGACGTGGATATAATCGATATTTCCCTTGAAAAGAAGGCAGTAGAGGCTGCGAGAAAGGCTAAGGAAGACGGAATCCCCGTACTTTTCTTCGGAGGCCTTACAAATTTCTCCGAGGGCGAAGGATATGACAGAAAGAGTTTCTCAATGCCTGAGAATCAGGAGAAACTGTTTAATAAAGTGGCCGCTGAAAATCAGGATTTAATTTTTGTAGCCTTCGGTGGATCACCCTTTGATATGAAACCTGCCGATAAGGCAAGGGCAACACTTATGATGTACCTTTGCGGTGAATCCGTGGCACCTGCCTGCGCAAGAATCATATCCGGAAAGGTAAATCCTTCGGGTAAACTTGCGGAGACATTCCCTTACAGCTACGGGGATACACCCGCAAAGGAAACCTATGCCAAACAAACCAAGGACGTGGAATACAGAGAAGCTTTGTTTGTGGGGTACAGATACTATGATTCCTTTGGCATTCCTGTGCATTTTAAATTTGGATTTGGCATGTCCTATACTACCTTTGAATACTCTAACCCGGTGGTGGTAAGGGATGGTACAAAAGTTAAAGTTAGATTTGACGTTACCAATACAGGGGATGTAGACGGTGCAGAAGTGGCTCAGGTCTACGTAAAGAACTCTAACCACGATTTTATCAGAGCGGAGAGAGAGCTTAGAGGATTTAAGAAGGTATTTTTAAAAGCCGGCGAGAAGGCTGAGGTTTCCATTAACCTTGATGACAGAAGTTGTGATATATATGATGTGGCAAGACACGATTATGTGACTGTGAATGGCTCTTATGAGATTCAGATAGGCTCATGCCTTGGAGATGTAAGACTTTCTGAGACTGTTGATATCACGGAAGGGGAAGACTTTAAAAGAGATGACAGGACAAACCTTCCCGGTTACTTTGTGAAAGCAAAGGGAGAACGCCCTTCATTTGACGAAGAAAGCTTTAAGAAACTCTATGGAAGAGAACTTAGCAGGTTCGATGATGTTAAGCCCGGAGAATTTGATATGTGCGCTTCTCTGGGAGATTTGGCCAAGCATTCCCTTCTTGGAAAGATTGTTCTTAAGTTTGCCATATCATATGCCTATAACATGATGAAGGGAAAACCTAAAAACGATCCCGAAGTTATGATGATGGTGGAAGGCATCAGGGAAGGAACCCTGGATTTGGTCCTTTCTGAAGGAGGAGGGGCTTTGCCCTATAATCTTGGTGAAGCAATAGTCCTTTCCGCCAACGGACAAAAGCTTAAGGCCATAGCTAAACTCTTTGGAAAGTAGAACAGAAAAATAAAACGCACCCTCTAGCTGCGAGGGTGCGTATTTTTGTACACTTCTTTGATATGGCCGGGTTTAAGCTTTGCGTAGACCAAGGTAGTTGATATATCTGAATGTCCAAGCATTTCCTGAACACTCTTTAGGTCTGCTCCGTTCTCAACCAGGTGTGCTGCGAAGGAATGTCTCAAGGTGTGAGGTGTAATGTCTGCCTTGATTCCTGCCTTCTTGGCATACAGTTTTATGATTTTCCAGAAGCCCTGTCGGCTCATGGTTTCTCCCGAACAGTTTACGAATACGAAATCCTTACCGGCATCACCGATCATCTTGCTTCTTACCTCATCAAGATAACGGGAGAGGGCGGCATGGGCCTTGTGGCCGAAGGGAATAACTCGTTTCTTTCCTGTGTCCTTAACGGTAATCTGTGAATGTGCCATGTCAAGATCCGACATCTTAAGGGTGATAAGCTCGGATACTCTGATTCCGGTGGCATATAAAAGCTCAAGCATTGCCTTGTCTCTGATTTCCTTCTCTGTGTCGCCGTTTGGCTGCTCCATAAGGAGGTTAATCTCTTTGATGGATAAGATTACCGGTGCCTTCTTCTCAATCTTGGGAGCGTGAAGCTTTCCGGCTATATCCTCACTTATCATCTTCTTATCGAGAAGATAGTGATTGAAGGCCTTGAGGGATGCGATACTTCTTGAAATAGTGGCGGGAGCAAGCCCGTCCTTTTTAAGAGTCTCAAGGAAACTTTCAAGGTCAGCAGTGGTAACGCTTGCAATGTCAGTTATACCTTTGGACATAAAAAAAGCTGACGCCTTGTTAAGGTCTCTTTCGTATGACATCAGGGTATTTTTTTTGGATGTCTTTCCCTTACTAAGATACTCGATGAAACTTGAAATAGCCTTTTCCATTGTGTCAACCTTTCAGAATTATGTTAATTGAATTATATTTGGATTTTAGGTCAAAATCAACAGGAAATTTCGGCTTTTTCTCGTTATTTTTTCCACATATCAACATATAGTTTTTTATAATTTTATGTCTACCAAATATGCCAATAGTGACGGAAAAAATTTTATAAAATATTTTTTTGCGGGACGCAAAAAGGTGCGACTGCGTCGCACCTTTTTTAGGTAGGTAGGTAAGTAAGTATAAAAGAAGTTAAAGGGAAAGTAAGTGATTGACACTTACAAGTTTTACACATAATACAAACAGATCTGCAGCCTTGGCCATATCCTCGGGAGAGGGGAAGGAAGGAGCAATACGAATGTTGTTGTCCTTAGGATCCTTCTTATAAGGGAAGGTTGCGCCTGCACCGGTAAGAGTTACGCCGGCTTCCTTACATTTTGCAACAATCTCCTTGGCACATCCGTCCATGGTTGTAAAGGAAATGAAGTAACCACCCTTGGGAGTTGTCCAGGAGCCGATGCCAAGTCCGTCGAGGTTTGCCTCGAAGGTTTTAAGTACTGCTTCGAACTTGGGACGAAGGAATGCGGCATGTTTCTTCATATGAGCCTTGATTCCTTCTATATTCTTATAGCATTTCACATGTCTTAACTGATTAATCTTGTCATAGCCGATGGTCTGAATGGTAAGTGACTTCTTGATATCGGCAAGGTTTGCTTCACTGGTTGCAAGGGCTGCGATACCGCTTCCTGCAAGGCTTATCTTGGAAGTGGAAGAGAACTCGTAAACCATGTCGGGGTTTCCGGCCTTCTCACAAAGAGAAATGATATCGGCAAGTTCATCGCCCTCATCATAAAGGTCGTGAACAGCATAAGCGTTATCCCAATAGATTCTGAAATCCTTTGCTGCGGGCTTAAGAGCTGCAAATCTCTCTACAGTCTCCTTGGAATATGTATATCCGCAAGGGTTTGAGTATTTGGGAACACACCAGATACCCTTTACAGTCTCGTCGCTATTAACGTATTTCTCAACCAGGTCCATATCAGGGCCGTCCTCGTTAAGAGGAATATTTATCATCTCGATGCCGAAGTGCTCGGTGATGGCGAAGTGTCTGTCATAACCGGGAACAGGGCAAAGGAATTTAATCTTATCAAGTTTATACCAGGGTGTATTTCCGAGTACGCCGTGTGTAAAGGAGCGGCTAACGGAATCATACATAAGGTTCAAACTGGAGTTTCCTGCTACAAGTACGTGAGAGGGGTCAGTTCCCATAATGTCTGCCATAAGCTTCTTGGCTTCGGGAATTCCGTCCAAAACTCCGTAGTTACGGCAATCCAATCCGTTCTCTGCGGTAAATGATGAAGCGCTTGTGATAGTATCAAGCAAATCTGCACCCAAATCGTACTGAGCAACAGAGGGCTTACCTCTTGACATGTCGAGTTTAAGCTCTTTTGCCTTGGCTGCTTCGAATGCAGCTTCAAGCTCATCCTTCATTTTTATAAGTTCTTCTCGTGATAAATCCTTAAGGGCGTTCATTATTTCCTCCCACCTTGTATTAATCATTCTGGATTATTGTATACAATTATACAAACAATGTCAATATGTTATTATGCTTGAAAATAAGCAGGAAAAAGTGTAGAATTCTAGAGGAATTACTAACTTTTAAGGAGAAACTGATGGCACTTACAAAGAAACCTGTAACGGGTATGAAGGATATTTTACCCGAGGAAATGATAATAAGAGACTATGTCATAGGCGTAATCAAAGAGAATTATGCAAAGTATGGCTTTACTTCAATAGAGACTCCCTGCGTTGAGAACATTGAGAACCTCACAAACAAGCAGGGCGGTGAGAATGAGAAACTCATCTTCAAGATTCTTAAAAGAGGAGAGAAACTTAAACTGGAAACAGCTGAGACAGAGGGCGATTTGGTAGACGGCGGTCTTCGCTATGACCTTACTGTTCCCCTTGTTCGTTTCTACTCCAACAACTCAGGTTCACTTCCTGCTCCCTTCAAAGCACTTCAAATAGGAAATGTATGGAGAGCAGACAGACCTCAGAGAGGAAGATATCGTCAGTTCATGCAGTGTGATATCGATATACTGGGTGAGCCTTCCAACCTTGCAGAGATTGAGCTTATCCTTGCTACCACATCCACACTCGGAAAGCTTGGATTCAAGAACTTTAATATAAGAATAAACGAGAGAAGAATTCTTAAGGCCATGGCAAAATACGCCGGCTTCCCCGAAGAGAGCTACGATTCCGTATTCATCACTCTTGATAAGATGGATAAGATCGGTGTAGAGGGCGTAGAGGCAGAACTTAAGGAGCAGGGCTTTGATGCAGCAGGTGTAGACAAGTACCTTGAACTCTTTAAGGGAGCAGAGGCTTCAGGTGACGGCCTTAAGTACATCGTTTATCAGATTAAAGATTGCCTTGAGGAAGGTGTATACGACAACCTTAAGGAGATTATAGACAGCGTTGAATCTACAAAGTCAGCACAGTTTAACATGGTGTTCGATCCCACTCTTGTAAGAGGAATGTCCTATTACACAGGAACAATCTTTGAGATTGAGATGCCTGAATTTGGCGGAAGCTGCGGTGGCGGCGGAAGATACGATAAGATGGTTGGAAAATTCACAGGAAACGATGTTCCTGCCTGCGGATTCTCCATCGGATTCGAGAGAATCGTTCTTCTTTTACTTGAGAACGGGTTCAAGGTTCCCACCGCTCCCAAGAAGATTGCTTTCCTTATAGAAAAGGGAGTAAGCGGTGAGAAGCTTTGCGAAGTAATCGGTGAGGCACAGAAAGAACGTGCCAACGGATCTCAGGTTCTCGTTGTAAGAATGAACAAGAATAAGAAGTTCCAGAAGGAACAGCTTATGAATGAAGGATACGAAACTTTCAAGGAGTATTATAAAGAAGCGCTCAAAGTATGAGACAGATTCTGAAGTACTTTACCAATTATAAAACTGAAACGGTTTTAGCGCCCCTTTTTAAATTGTTGGAAGCGGTATTTGAACTCTTTGTTCCCCTGGTTATTGCCGGAATCATAGATAAGGGCATACCCACGGGAGACAAGGGCTACGTAGGCAGAATGTTTGCCATGCTGGTTTTACTGGCAGTAGTAGGTTTGATATGCTCCGTGACAGCCCAGTTTTTTGCTGCGAAAGCTGCCACGGGTGTTTCCACCAAATTAAGGAGCGCTCTTTTTGCGCGTATAGAGCACTTAAGCTTCAGACAGATTGATGAAGCCACCACTTCTACACTCATCACCCGAATGACCAGCGATATCAACCAGGTTCAGTCGGGCATCAACATGGTATTAAGGCTGTTTCTTCGCTCCCCGATTATCGTTTTCGGAGCGGTCATTATGGCATTCACCATAGATGTTAAATCAGCATTTATTTTTGTAATAACAGTTCCTGCCCTTGCAGTTGTGGTTGTAACCATTACCGCCATGAGCATTCCAAGGCATAAGAAGGTTCAGGGAGCTTTGGATAAGGTTCTCGGAGCCACAAGGGAGAATCTGGCGGGTGCCAGGGTTATAAGGGCATTCAGAAGAGAGGAAAATGAGAAGAAGGACTTCGAAGGAAGAACCGAAACTCTTTATAACCTCCAAAACAACGTGGGATTTTTGACTTCCATTATGAATCCCGCCACCTTAATCATTATAGATACAGCCATAGTTATTCTTATATATTTTGGCGCCATTAGAGTCGATACGGGAGTTCTTACCCAGGGCCAGGTAGTTGCCCTTTGGAACTACATGTCCCAGATTCTTGTGGAGCTTGTTAAGCTTGCCAATCTTGTGGTTACTGTAACAAAGGCTTTGGCTTGTGCCGAGCGTGTAGGTGCAACACTTAAGCTTGAGGAAGAGGAGCCTGAAGAGGAAGCAGCTGAAGCCTTGAAGACAGATCCTAATGCTCCTGCAGTGGAATTTGAGAATGTTTCCTTAACCTATAACGAGGGAGCAGAACCCTCACTTAAGAACATTTCATTTAAAGTTAATTGCGGCGATGTGGTAGGCGTAATAGGAGGTACCGGAAGCGGTAAAACCTCACTCATACATTTAATCCCCGGTTTTTATAAGGCCAGCGAGGGAAGAGTCCTTGTCAATGGAAGAGAAGTATCTGAGTACACAAGGGCAGACCTAAGAAACAGAGTATCCGTTGCCATGCAGAAAGCCGTTCTCTTTAAAGGCAGCATCAGATCAAACATTCTTAAAGGTAACAAAGAGGCTACGGATAAAGAGATACTTGAGGCAGCTAAGATTGCCCAGGCTCTGGAAATCATTGAAGGCAAGGGAGGACTTGATGCAGCAGTAGCCCAGGGAGGAAAGAACTTCTCCGGTGGCCAGAAGCAGCGTCTTGCTCTTACAAGAGCTCTAATCAGTAAGCCTGAGATTCTAATCCTTGACGATTCGGCTTCGGCACTTGATTTTGCCACTGAGGCGGCATTAAGAAAAGCACTTTCAGAGAAGATGAAGGGAACTACCATGTTTATCGTTTCCCAGAGAACATCTTCCATTATGCATGCAGATAAGATTATTGTTCTTGAGGATGGTGAAGCTGTGGGAATCGGAACCCACAAAGAACTCCTTAAGACTTGCGAGATTTACAGGGAAATCTTTCTTTCTCAATTCCCGGAAAGGGCAGGTGAGATAGATGGATAGGAAGAGAAGTATTATCGCAGAAGTTTTGATTTACCTTAAAAAGTACCTTTGGATGATAGCACTTTCACTGGTGCTTTCATTGGTGTACGTTTTCGGCACCCTGTATGTTCCTATTCTTATAGGAAGAGCCATTGACTATATCGTCGGCCCTTCAAATGTTGATTTTAAGGCCATAACAGACATAATCATAAGGGTTTTGATTGTTGTGGGAATAAGCGCTTTGGCCCAGTGGGTCATGGGCATTTTGAACAACAAGATTACCTTCCATGTAATCAAGGATATTAGAGAGGATGCTTTTAAAAAGCTTCATGATCTCCCCTTCTCATATCTTGACAGTCATTCCCACGGAGATCTGGTAAGCCGTGTTATAGCGGATGTGGACACCTTTGCCGATGGGCTTCTAATGGGATTCACTCAGCTTTTTACAGGAGTGGCTACTATCATAGGAACCCTGATATTCATGTTCAAGACCAACGTATGGATTTCACTGGTTGTAGTTCTTATTACGCCTGTATCTTTGCTGGTTGCACGGTTCATCGCCAGAAGTTCATACAAGATGTTTGCCCTTCAGTCGGAGACCAGAGGTGAGCAGACGGGTCTTATCAATGAAGTTATTGAGAACCAGAAGGTTGTAAAGGCCCTTTCAAATGAGGGTGAAGTTATCGAGTCATTCGAAGAGATAAATGACAGATTAAGAGATTGCTCGTTAAAAGCAGTCTTCTTCTCATCCCTTGTTAACCCCTGCACAAGATTCGTTAACAGCCTTGTGTATGCGGGAGTCGGAATAAGCGGCGCTTTGATTGCCATAAACGGCGGAATCAGTATCGGTATGCTGACCTGTTTCCTTAGCTATGCGAACCAGTACACCAAGCCTTTCAATGAAATATCAGGTGTTATTACTGAACTTCAAAACGCCTTAGCCTGCGCTAAGCGGTGCTTTGAGCTGATTAAAACCGAGGGTCAGACTCCGGATGCTCCCGATGCCGCAAAGCTTTCGGATGTGGACGGAAACATCAAGGTATCCGACATTTCATTCTCATATACGCCTGACAAACCTCTTATTGAGCATTACAATCTTGAGGCTAAGAAGGGTCAGAGAATCGCCATTGTAGGCCCTACAGGATGTGGCAAAACCACCTTCATCAATCTCCTTATGCGATTCTATGATATCAATTCCGGCACCATTGAGATTGACGGAGTTGATACCTCCAAGGTTACAAGAGACAGTTTAAGAAGTAATTACGGAATGGTTCTTCAGGAAACCTGGCTTAGATCCGGAACCATTAAAGAGAATATAGCCTTCGGAAACCCCGAAGCCACCGATGAAGAGATAATCGAGGCCGCTAAGAAGGCCCATGCCCATTCATTTATTAAGCGTCTTCCCAAGGGCTATGATACCTTTATTGGTGAGGACGGAGGAAGCCTTTCACAGGGACAGAAACAGCTCCTTTGCATAGCAAGAGTAATGCTGACCCTTCCTCCCATGCTTATACTTGATGAAGCTACCAGCTCCATTGATACGAGAACCGAAATCAGGATTCAGAAGGCCTTTGCCGAGATGATGCAGGGCAGAACATCCTTTGTGGTTGCCCACAGACTTTCAACCATCAAAGAGGCCGACATCATCGTTGTTATGAAGGACGGTCATATAATAGAGCAGGGTAAGCACGACGAGCTTATAGAGCGCGGAGGCTTCTACGCAAAGATGTACAATTCTTGACACTAGAGCCTAAATATGGTATATTTTTCAAACAATTATACGTAATTTTAGACGTATTTATATGGAAAAGGAGTTGACAATCCAATAATGGATGATGGTAGTCGATTGCCGTGGATTATAGCAATCATTCTGCTGTTTTTTGCAGCATTTTTCGCGGTCGCGGAAACCGCTTTGGCGTCCGCATCAAAGAATAAAATTAAAGCCCAGCTTGAGCGGGGCGATTATCGTGCGAAAAAAGCACTTTTTTGTTTGGATCATTTTGAAGATGCAATAAGCACTTTGCTTGTTTGCACCAACATCGTACATATTTCTACAGCTGCACTGGTTACAGTAGCCGTTACAAGGCGCTGGGGCTTAAGTGCGGTGTCTGTGAGCACCTTGATTACCACCATTGTGGTATTCTTCGCAGGTGAGATGTTGCCCAAGAGTATAGCTAAAAAATATAGCGAGAAGCTGTTGCTTGCAACGGCCGGTATTTTGCGCTTTTTTATGGGAGTTCTGGCCCCCGTATCTAAGCTTCTTTCTGCTATCGGTAAAATCTTTGTAAAAGAGGAAGACGCCGAAATCAGTGTCACTGAGGATGAGCTTTACGACATCATTGAGGACATGGCAGAGGAAGGCTCCATCGATGAGGAACAGGGCGAGTTGATTTCATCTGCCATCCAGTTTGGCGATGTTACCGTAGACAGTATTCTTACTCCCAGAGTAGATATGGTAGCCATTGATGTGGCTGCGAACTCCAAGTCGGTGCTGGAACTGGTTAAGGGAACAACTCACAGCCGCCTTCCCGTTTACGAGGGAACCATCGATAACATTATCGGTGTACTTCATATAAGAAAGTTCATGAAGGCTTATCTTAAATCCAAGCGTATTCCTAAGGTTAGACCTCTTCTTGACAGTGTGTATTTCACACCTCAGACCACAAGAATCGATACTCTTTTGCCGATTCTTTCCGGTAAGAAGCAGAATATGGCTGTTGTTACGGATTCATTCGGAGGAACCCTTGGTATTGTTACCGTAGAGGATATCCTTGAGGAGCTTGTAGGTGAAATCTGGGATGAGGATGACATTGTTGAGGAGGCAATTATGTCTCTTGGAAACAACGTTTACCTTGTTGATGCCGAGGAGACCGTAGGAGACCTCTTTGACGAGATAGACTTCGAGGATCCCGATGAAGACGAGCGCTATACCAATCTTCTGGTCAGTGACTGGGTTTACGAGCACTTCCCTGAAATACCCAAGATCGGAGATTGCTTTGAGTACAACGGAATAAAGGTTACAGTATCTTTGATGGATCACAACAGAATTGTGAGAGTCAGAGTCGTAGCTCCCGATAAAGAAGAGGGAGGTGAGGAAGAATGACCATTTGGTTTGTAGGTGCAGGCATTTTGCTCTGCGTAGTTTTATCCGCATTCTTCTCAGCCTCTGAGATGTCTTATTCTTCATGTAATACAGTTCGTTTGGAGAATGAGGAAAAAGACGGAAACAAGAAAGCGAAACGGGCGTTATTTATTGCAGATCACTTTGATGATGCCCTAAGTGCAATACTTATAGGAAACAATCTGGTTAATATAGCGGCTTCTTCCCTTTGCTCGGTATTTGTTATCCTTGCAACAGGAGAAGACAAGCTTACCTGGGTAGCAACAATAATCATTACCGTTGCCATTATTATCTTCGGCGAGACCATTCCGAAAATAACGGCAAAGCAGAGAGCAAACGGTTTTGCCTTATTTGCATCTGCTCCTTTAAGATTTCTGATGATTATCTTTAAGCCCGTTATCTGGATTGTGGTAAAGTTAATTAACCTTATTACCATCAAGATGAATCCTGAGGACGATAAGGATGAAGATGAGGGAACAACCGAGCTTCAGTCCATTATCGAAACCGCCGAGGATGAGGGTGTTCTTGATAAGGACAGAACAGAGCTCATTCATGCGGCCATTGATTTTTCGGAGATTTCCGCATTTGAGGTTATGACTGCAAGAATCGATGTGGACGCAATCGACATCGACGATGATAAAGAAGATATCTTGGAGGTCGTAAGAAACACTTCTCATACCAGAATTCCTGTATATGAGAACGGAATCGACCACATCATAGGTATCGTTCACATGAACCACTTCTTAAAGGCCATGGCCAATGAGGAGGAAATGGATTTGAGAAGCATTCTCATGAAGCCCTGCTTTGTTTACAAGACAACAAAGCTGCCGGTGGTTTTAGAGGAACTTCGAAAGGCCAAACAGCATCTTGCAATAGTTACGGATGAGTACGGCGGAACCTTGGGTGTTATCTCCATGGAGGATGTTCTTGAGCAGATAGTCGGAGAAATCTGGGATGATACCGATGATATCGAGGTAGATATTGTAAGACATTCAGAAAATGAGATAGAGGTCGACGGAGATATGGTTATATCCGATTTCCTTGACCTTACGGATATCGATGAGGATGAGTTTGAATGCGAAAGCGATACTCTCGGCGGATTTATCACCGAGACACTGGGAACCTTCCCTGAAGAAGGGGACCACGTAGACTACAAGAACCTCACTCTTACGGTCCTTAAGATGGATGAGAGAAGAGTTGAGAAGGTCCTTATCAGATTCAACTAAATACTTACCTGCCTTCACTTCCTAAAAAATTAAGGAAATACTTTCAATTTCTTCAGTTTTGTGGTAGATTTAGAAGGCAGGTTTTTTTTCGTTCACTATTTTAGGGGAATTGCCCTTATAACAAAAGGAGATTAGTTTTACCATGAAAAAGAGTAGAGGAATTGTGACTCTTATATGTACCCTGCTTCTTTTGGCGGGATGCATTTATACCGCAATATTCGGTGTAGGTCAGGACAAGTCAGGTTCTGCTGAGAGCATTAAGCTCGGACTTGATCTGGCAGGCGGTGTCAGCATTACATATCAGGTAGTAGGCGATGAAGAGCCTTCAGCCACAGATATGAGCGACACAATTTTCAAATTACAGCAGCGTGTTCAGAACTACAGTACAGAGGCACTTGTTTATAAGGAAGGTTCTGACAGAATTAACATTGAGATTCCCGGTGTTACAGATGCCAATCAGATTCTTTCAGATTTGGGACGTCCCGGAGCACTGTACTTCATCGCAGAGACAGATCCCAACGGAAACCTTAACTACGTTGGTTCCTACGGACAGGATGCAGATGGTAATCTGGTTCAGGTATATAGCCTTACCAAGTCCTTAAAGGATTTGGAGGCAGAAGGTTCTATCGTTCTTACAGGTTCTGAGGTTGCAGAAGCTCAGGCAGGTTACCGTAAGGATGATATGAATAACCAGTCCCCCGTTGTACAGCTTACATTTAATGCAGAAGGAACCACAAAGTTCGCAGAAGCTACAAAGAAAGCTTACGAGAAGGGTGAGACAATCGCTATTTACTATGACTTCAGCGAAGTTGAAGCTGAGAACTTTGTAAGTGTTCCCAAGGTTAACTCCGTTATCAACGCAGGTTCTGCTGAGATTACCGGTGAGAAGACACTTGAAGATGCTGAGAAGCTTGCTTCCACCATCAGAATCGGTGGACTTAAGCTCGAACTTGAAGAGTTACACTCCAAGGTTGTAGGTGCTCAGCTTGGTACCGACGCTATCCGTACATCACTTATGGCAGGTGCCATCGGTCTCGGAATCATCGTATTATTCATGATTGCCGTTTACTTTATACCCGGACTTGTAGCAAGTATTGCACTTGCATTATATACAGCACTTGTTATCGTGCTTCTTGATGGATTTGATATGACTCTTACCCTTCCCGGTATTGCAGGTATCATCCTTTCCATCGGTATGGCAGTAGATGCCAACGTTATTATCTTCGCACGTATCAGAGAAGAGATTGCAGCAGGCAATACTGTAGGTGCTTCCATTAAGATGGGTTTTGACAAGGCTTTGTCAGCTATCATCGATGGTAACATCACCACACTTATTGCAGCAGTTGTTCTTTGGATTATGGGTACCGGTTCTGTTAAGGGCTTCGCTCAGACACTTATGCTCGGTATCGTTTTATCAATGTTCACTGCACTTGTTATCACCAAGATGCTTCTCAACGCATTCTACGCTATGGGCGTAAGAGACGAGAAGTGGTATGGTGTGGCTAAGGAAAGAAAGCCCATCAACTTCCTTGCGAAGAAGGGTATCTTCTTTACAATCTCTGCAGTAGTTATTATCTGCGGTTTCGTATTCATGGGCATCCACTCAGCTAAGGGTGAGAGAGCATTCAACTTCTCCCTTGAGTTCATCGGTGGTGCTTCAACAACAGCTACATTCCCCGAGGATGTAAGCATTGCTAAACTTGACAGCGAAGTAGTTCCCAAGATTGAGGCTGTTACAGGCGACGGAAACGTTCAGTCCCAGAAGGTAACAGGTACCAACGAGGTAATCTTTAAGACACGTACTCTTACAGTTGATGAGAGAGAGCAGATGAAGAATGTACTCGTTGAGTCCTTCGGAGTTGACGAAGCAACAATCAATGTCGAGAACATCAGCTCAACAATCTCCAACGAGATGAAGCGTGATACAGTTATCGCTGTTATCGTGGCAGTAGTACTTATGCTTATCTACATCAGAATCAGATTCAAAGATATCAGATTCGGTTTCAGCTCAGTACTTGCTCTTATCCATGACGTTTTGGTTGTACTTACCTGCTATGCGGTTGCAAGAATTTCCGTAGGCTCCACATTCATTGCCTGCCTCCTTACAATCGTAGGTTATTCAATCAACGCCACAATCGTTATCTTCGACAGAATCCGTGAGAACCTCAATGCACCCGGAAGATTGTCTGTTGAGGAGATTGTTAACACAAGTATTACACAGACATTATCAAGAAGTATCTTTACTTCATTGACAACCTTCATCATGGTTGCAGTTCTCTACATACTTGGTGTTACATCCATAAAAGAGTTTGCACTTCCTCTCATGGTAGGTATCGCATGCGGTACATTCTCATCCGTATGCTTAACCGGTGCTTTCTGGTACCTTATGAGAAAAGTTGGCAAGAAGAAAGCAAACTAATCTGAATAAAAATATATGTAAGTTTTGGGGAAGAGATTAATCTCTTCCCCTTTTCTGTACAATGATTTACTGGTATAATTGCCTAGTGTGCTTAACATATTAAATGAAGAGGAGTAGTAAAGAATGATTCAGATGTACATCACCCTGGCAGTATTCCTGCTTATGATTATAAGCTTCTGCCTGAATAAAATCCCAATGGCCATCACATCCATGCTTGGAATGCTGGTATTGGTAGCAACGGGATGTGTAGAGCCCTCACAGGCTTTATCAAACATCGGAAGCAGCGTGGCAGTAACAATGGCTTCAATGTTTATCATTGCGGCAGGTCTTAACAGAACCCAGCTGGTTCCCAAGTTATCAGGAATCGTTTATAAGGTTTCTAAAGGGTCTTTCACCAAGGTTTTGGCAGGATATGTAATAGTTACATTTATCCTTGGCCAGTTTATCCCCAGCATTACGGCACTGTTTGCGCTTGTTTGTCCCCTTGTTATCGGCATGTGCGACGAGATGGGATTCAAGCCTTCAAAGATGATGTATTCTATCGGTCTTGTTACGGTGTCCTGCTCTTACGCAATTACACCCATCGGACCTTACGTTGGAAACTATATTGAGAATAACGGTCTTCTTGCCGAGTACGGTATCGAGGGCTTTACGAATACCATTTTCACAGAGATGTCCATAAAGCTTCCTGTAACCATATTGATTATGCTTTATGCCATCTTCATTGCCCCTAAGTTTGCTCCTGAGAACCCTGTGGTTCCCATCAGACTTTTCGAGGCTAAGAAGGCAGCTGAGAAGGTTAAACTTCCCATGTGGCAGGAAATCCTTGCTTACGTTGCATTCTTTGGAACAGTAATCTGCTTGATGTTTAAATCCTTCGGACTTCCCTCATGGCTTATTCCCGCAATTGCAGCCTGCCTTGTGGTTGCCAGCGGAATCTTAAGAGGCAAAGAGGCCATCGGAAGCATGGGAATCGACATTATCCTTCTTTATGTGGGTGTTGTTACCCTTGGTAATGCTTTTGCTGCAACAGGTGCAGGCGATATGGTCGGCGGTGCAGTTGCGGGCCTTCTTCAGAACACAAGAAACAGCTACGTAATCGGTGCTGTATTCTTCGTGGCTTCATTTGTAATGACAAGCCTTCTTTATAACAGAGCGGTAAGCAAGGTGCTTATTCCCCTTGCCCTGGTAACCTGCGCATCCTTAAAGTGTGATCCCAGAGGAATCATGCAGATGTGCTATATCGGATCCATGAGTTCACTCATTACACCCATGGCAACTTCAGTTGTTCCCATGATGATGGGGGCCGGCGGATACGACCAGAAGACCCTCCTTAAGATGGGGTGGTTGCCGTCGATTCTTATGGCCATTGCAACAGTGGTCATTGGTATGACGCTTTATCCCTGTTTCTAGAAAATACCTTATAGAGCAGCCTTTGGCTGCTCTTTTTTTATACTCCAAATAAAAAAATCGACTGAGAGTCGAAAAAAGTTATTGACAAGTGTTTGAAGAGGGGTTATCATAAAACCGACCGAGAGTCGAAAAGGAGATTCATGCGCATGAAAAAAGGTGAAAGAAGAAAACAGGAACTGCTGGAAATCGCATATAAGATGTTCCTTTCAAAGGGATATGAAAACACCAGCGTTGACGACATTATAGCTGAGGCTGGAATTGCCAAGGGTACATATTACTATTATTTCCCCAGTAAGGAGCAGACCCTTGAGGAAGTAATCGATTTGATGCTTGATAAGGAAACGGAGCGTGCCAAGGCAATATTGGCAAGCGATTATCCGATTGAGCAAAAGCTTGTGGGCGTTATCGCCTCCTTCAGGCCTGACGAGGCGGAAATGACCATTAAGGATGCTTTACATGAGCAGGAGAATTTGCTGATGCATGAGAAGATCAAGAATAAGCTTATGGAGAGGCTTGTGCCATTGGTATGTGAAGTGGCTGAGCAGGGCGTCAGAGAAGGTAAATTTTGCTGCGACAACATCCCCGAGCGAGTAAAGATGATAATTATTCTTTCCAACGAAGTTTTCGACTCTGACAATTATACGGAGACCGACATAAAGGTCTTCATAGACACAATCGAAAGGATGCTGTACGCGAAGCCCGGCTCCATGGCCTTCGTGGCGCAGCTCGTCAGAAAATAAGGAGATATTAGATGGAACATTACACATACAGACCCAAAAGGTTCTATATTATAGTTTTTGCCCTGACCTGGGGCTTCTGGGCATTGGCCCTTGCTTTAAAGAATAACAACGCAGCAATGCTTGGCATAATGGTTATCGGTCTTGTTATGCCCGCCGCAACAGCTGTGGTAACCGTTCTTACATCTAAGAACAAGATGCTTAAAGAAGATCTTAAGCGCAAAATCGTCGGCTTCTACAGAATTAAACCGGGATACATTTTACTGGGCTTTTTACTTTACGGAGTAGGCGTAGTAGTTTCAATCGGAATCTCAATTTTGTTTGGAGGTTCACCGGATCAGTTTTCCTTCACAGAAGATTTCTCTTTCTCCATTGCAGGTTCATCAGCCCTTGTAACCATGCTTCTTGCTTCTATTATTGAGGAAGTAGGCTGGAGAGGTTATGGTGAAGATGCTGTGGGACAATACCATAGCTGGTTCGTAGAGTCTTTGATTTTTGCAGCTATATGGGGATGCTGGCACTTGCCTTTATTCCTGATTCCGGGCACATATCACTACACATTGAAGGAACTTGGAGCAATTTATGTAATCAACTTCCTTTTAAGCACATTCCCCGTAGACTTCCTTCAGACCTGGCTTTATGTCAAGAACAGAAGAAGCATGCTTGCCACAATCATTTTCCATCTTTTCATAAACATCATGCAGGAAAAGATTGCCATGACTCCCGAGACAAAGATTATAGAGACCGGGGTCTTAACGGTAATAGTAGTGGGCGTGGTTTTGGCAAACAAGAAGCTGTTCTTCGAGAAGGATCACGTTGGCAGACTTTTGGAGATGCAGCTTGAGGAGGACTCCAAGAGTGAGCACTAATTTCAAGAAGTTTCTCCTGCTTTGGTCGGGGGAACTTGTGTCGTCAATCGGCGGAGGACTCACAAGTTTCGGACTTGGAGTTTACATATACAACATGACAGGAAGCGCTGCGGGGATGTCCCTCGTAACGCTTCTTGGATTCCTGCCTACACTGGTTCTTGGAGTGCCTGCGGGAGTTCTGGCGGACAAGTACGACAGACGCCTTCTTATGATGATTGGAGACGGTTGTTCCGCCATTGGCATTATTTACATATTGATAGCCATGATGACGGGCGGTGCAAGCCTTACCGAGATTTGTATCGGCGTCACAATAAGTTCGGTTTTCTCGGCCCTTTTAGAGCCCTCATTTAAGGCAACCATAACAGACATTCTTACCAAGGAAGAGTTTTCAAAGGCCAGCGGCCTTGTGTCCATGGCCGGAAGTGCGAGATATCTGTTTTCACCTGTTATAGCGGGATTCCTTCTTTCCGTAAGCGATGTTAAGCTTCTTCTTATTATAGACATCTGCACCTTTTTCCTTACGGTTATAAGTGCGGCGGTAGTAAGAAAGGGAACGCCTACCAATGCTAAGGAAGAGGACATTTCATTTGGTGAGAGCCTTAAGGAAGGCTGGAGCATTATCACAGGAAACAAGGGTGTTTTGATGCTTGTATTTGTGGCATCCTTTATAACTTTGTTCATGGGAGTGTTTCAGATTCTGGCGGAGCCCTTTGTGCTGTCGTTTTCAAGTCCCAAGACTCTTGGAATCGCGGAAACGGTTTGTGCGTGCGGAATGCTGGTAACGGCAATATATCTTGGAATCAGGGGCGTTAAGAAGAAATTTGCCCTTCTGATGTCACTTTCCTTGATGCTTGCCGGAGCATTCATGTTTGGCTTTGTTTTGACCACCAATGTGGTTGTTATTTGTGTGTTTGGATTCTTATTCTTTGCCGCCCTTCCCATAGCCAACAACTGCCTTGATTATCTTATAAGAACAAACATAAGGGCAGATGCCCAGGGAAGAGCATGGGGACTAATAGGTTTCCTTTCACAGATCGGATATGTTATAGCCTATGCCGTATCGGGAGTGGCAGCGGATGCAGTGGGAGCGGCCACAGGACGGGGCGTTGGCTTTGGATCGGGCACAGTAATACAGGTGGCAGGGGTGATGCTTTTGGTTATCGCAGGAAGTATTCTGCCAATGAGAAGCATCAGGAAGCTTGAAAACCAGCCGGAATAGGGAGAATGTGCAATTTGGGGACTGTCCCCATTTTGCACATTAGTGCAAGCGGTTGCGCAACAGGCGCAATCGCTTATTTTTTTGGAAACGTTTGTTTTCGGCATATTATTGGCGTATTTTGGGAGTTGTTGTGCAAAATGCACAATTTCACCCCTCAATTTTTGTATTTTGGAAACGTTGACAATGCATATAGTGGGTGTTAACTTTATAAGTGAGCAACCGATTGCGCACCATAAAAAATCAATGGGAAAACGCTTTCGGAAAATCTTTTCATTACACAATAGGGAGGACAAATATGAAAAAGAAACTCTTAGCAGTTCTTCTTACCGCAGCTATGACAGTTACATGTCTTGCAGGTTGTGGTAAACAGGAAGCAGCTACAGGTGGTGACACCTCAAAGGCTACAGAGGGAACAACAGAGGCATCTGCAGACGGCTATGAATATGACATTACCGTATGGGTTCCCGAGAATGCAGTAGATCTTACAAAGACACAGATTGAGAACTTCAACAATTCCAACACAGACGGAATTAAGCTCAATCCTACAATCGAAGCAGTTTCTGAGGCTGACGCAGCTACTCAGATGCTTACAGACGTTGAAGCCGGTGCTGATATGTTCAACTTCGCACAGGACCAGCTTTCAAGACTTATCCAAGCAGGCGCTCTTGCTCAGCTTGGTGACGCAGCAGCAGCATTTGTTAAAGAGAATAACGATGAGGGTTCAATCGCAGCAGTTACATCAGGTGATGCTCTTTATGGTTACCCCATCACATCAGATAACGGATATTACATCTTCTACGATAAGAGCGTTGTATCTGACGAGCAGGCACAGACAGTTGAGGGTATCCTCGAAGCTTGTGAAGCTGCAGGCAGAACATTCGCTTGTCCTGTAGGCGGCAACGGCTGGTACCTTGCAGGCTGGTTCTTCGGAACAGGATGTGATTCCACATGGATTACAGACGACGACGGAAACTTCATTTCCATTAACGATACATTCAATTCCGACAATGGACTTATTGCAGCAAAGGGTCTTTACAAGATTATCTCTTCTCCTTGCTGGGTAGATACAGACCAGGTTTCTGAGTTTGAAGCAGCTATCCCTTGTGCAGTACTTGTTGCAGGTCCCTGGTGGAATGCAGACGCAAAGGCTATCCTTGGTGACAACCTTGGCGCAGCTAAGATGCCTACATACTCAGTAGACGGCAAGAGCTATCAGATCGGTTCCTTCTGCGGATCAAAGATTATCGGCGTTAAGCCTCAGACAGATCCCGCTAAGGGCGCTTGCTTATCAAAGCTTGCTCAGTACCTTTCAAGCGAAGAGTGCCAGATGGAGAGATTCAATACTCTCGAGTGGGGCCCTTCAAACAAAAACGCTCAGAACAACGATGCAGTTAAGTCAAATCCCGGTCTTGCAGCTTTAGCTGCTCAGGCTCCTTTCGCTAAGCCTCAGGGTAACGTTCACGGTTCATGGTGGGATATCTCCAAGGCAATCGGCGCAGGTATCAAAGAGTCTGATGGTTCCGATGAAGCTCTTAAAGAGATTCTTCAGAAATACTATGATGATTGTAACGCAGTATTCAACATGACTTCTGATGAGAAGGAAGCTTTTTCAGTAATCGGTGCACTTTGCGGCACAAACTGGGATACAGACTTCCCTATGACAAGAACAGCTGAAGCAGGCGATGCAACATACTACTCAGAAGCACTTGAGCTTAAAGCGGGTGACGAGTTAAAGGTTCGTCAGGGTGCAGCATGGGATGTTAACTTTGGTGCTGACGGCGCAAGAGACGGCGACAACATTAAGGTTGAAGAAGATGGTTACTACTTTGTTAAACTCGTTGTTAACGAGGACCTTTCCAAGGGTGATGTAACACTCGAGAAGACAAGCTATCACGCATGGGCTGTTATCGGTGCAGTTAACGGCACAGAGTGGGATACAGATTTCGAGATGGAAATCCAGGATGACGGTAAGACATACAAGCTCGCTGATTTCGCTCTTAAGGCAGGCGAGGAGTTCAAGGTTCGTCAGGGCCACAACTGGGATAACAACTACGGTAAAGATGGCGTTGCAGGCGGCGACAACTTCGTTGTTGATGCAGACGGCACATACACAATCGTATTTGATTCCGAGTCAGGTCAGATTACTCTCGAGTAATTAAACATTAAGTAAAAAGTGGGGTTGGAACGGGCAACCGCTCCAACCCCTTACTGTACGAAAATACTTACTTACCATATATTTTTACCCAAAAGGAAAGGGCGATAGTCTTATGGGAAAAAAGACAAAAGAAAACAAATATGATGAGCTGTTCCACAAAGCGGGGTTCGCAGAATCCTTTGCAAAAGGTGATGCAGCCACCAAGCTGTCCGCAATAATAATGGGACTCGGCTGCGCAGTGAGAGGACAGCTTGCAAGAGGATTTATATTCCTGACATTTCAGGTTCTTTTTATTCTATACATGATCAACAGCGGAAGCTATTGGCTTTCAATGCTTCCTTCCCTTGGCAAGGTAGGACCTACCAAGGAGTATGACGCATTCTTCGACACATATGTGCCGACTTACAATGACAACTCGTTCGAGATTCTTCTTTACGGAATCCTGACTGTATTTCTTATTGTTGCCTTCATTCTTACCTGGGCTCTTAACATCAAGATGAGTTATGATGCTCAGGTCAAGAAAGAACAGGGCAAAAAAATCAATAGGTTTATAGATGATGTCCACTCACTGGTGGACGAGGGCTTTTACAAAACACTTCTCAGCCTTCCTATGCTGGGAATTACACTGTTTACGTTTTTGCCCATCGTTTTCATGATATTCATCGCATTTACCAACTACGATGGTAAACATGACGGATACATCACCAATCTTTTTACGTGGGTTGGACTGGAAAACTTCAGAACTCTTTTCTCCATGGCCGGAGGTAAGGGATCTTATTTCAACGTATTCTTAAGCATTTTGGGATGGACGGTTGCATGGGCATTCCTGGCAACCTTCAGTAACTACTTCCTTGGAATACTTGTGGCCATGATGATCAACAAAAAGGGAATCAGGTTTAAGAAACTTTGGAGAACAATCCTGGTTCTTACCATTGCAATTCCTCAGTTCATTTCCCTTTTGTATGTATCAAAGATGTTTGATAAGGGCGGAATCGTTAACGGTTTCCTTATGAACATGGGATGGATCAACACCCCCATAGACTATTGGGGCAATGCTACTTACGCAAGAATCCTTGTGGTAGTTATCAATATCTGGATTGGTATTCCTTACCTGATGCTTATTGCAACCGGTATTCTCATGAATATCCCTGCAGACCTTTACGAGGCATCCAGAATTGACGGAGCAAATCCCATCCAGCAGTTCAGATACATTACCATGCCTTACATGCTGTTTGTAACGGCACCTTATCTTCTTACAAGCTTTACAGGTAACATGAATAACTTCAATGTCATCTACCTGCTGTCAGCGGGTAACCCTGTTAACCCCAACGCTTCCGCGGCGGATGGCGGTGTTGGTTACACAGACTTGCTGATTACCTGGCTATACAAGATTGCCCTTGGATCGGAGAGCCGATACTACATGGCATCCGTTCTTGGTATTGTTATCTTCATTATCGTTTCGACAATCACCTTGCTTGTTTATAACAGGCTTGGTTCCAACAAGAACGAGGGGGATATGGCATGATGAGTAAAGACAGAAAGCTTGGCATGAAAGCCAAAGAGAGAATAGGAAATATTTTTGTATATATTATGCTGATTATCATGAGCATTATCTGGCTTACACCTTTCGTGTGCATAGTGCTTCAGTCCTTCAGGGTTGAGTCCACATGGCAGGTCGGATATGTAATGCCCAAAGAGTGGGGCCTTGATAACTACAGAGCATTATTTGATTCAGATTTCACAACATGGTACATGAACACATTAATCATTGCCGTTGTGTGCGCAATCGTTAATCCTCTCATGGTTCTTTCCATGAGTTACACACTTTCAAGATTCCGCTTCAAAATGAGAAAGCCTTTGATGAAGTTCATGCTTATCCTTGGCCTCTTCCCCGGAATCTTGGCTATGATTATCCTCTACAGACTCCTTAAAGATATGGGTCTTACGCAGGAGAACGCAGTTCCCGGACTTATCCTTGTATACTGCGCTTCCTCAGGTATGGGATATTACATCGCAAAGGGATTCTTCGATACCATTTCGACATCCCTTGACGAATCAGCCAGAATCGATGGCGCCAACAGAATGCAGGTATTCTTCAAGATTATCATGCCTCTGGCAAAACCCATCGTTATCTATACTGTTCTTACGGCATTTATGGCACCCTGGGGCGATTTCATGTTTGCGAAATTCGTTGCCTTCGGTACATCAAAGGGTATGAACGTTGCGGTAGGTCTGTGGTCATGGCTTACAAAGGACCAGATTAACAGCCGTTACACAATGTTCTGCGCAGGCGGTGTTATCGTTGCAATCCCCGTAACCTTGCTGTTTATGTTCCTTCAGAAATACTACGTAGAAGGCGTAACGGGTGGTGCTGTAAAGGGATGATTCGTACATTTTTCAAGAAGAAAACAACGCCATTTCTTTTATGCATATGCATGCTGACAGGGCTCCTCGGAGTCCTGCCTGGGTGTGCGTGCGCCAAAAATGCGGGTTCTGCACCTGAAGCAGAAGGCGAGATTACGGAAACGGTGATTGTCGATGACACTGAGGCAAAAACCGAAGAAATCTCCTCTGAACCCATAAGTTTTGGCGGAATAGCAAATGCAGTTGATGACAATTACAGAAACTACTACGAAATCTTCGTTCATTCATTCTATGATACCGACGGAGACGGAGTGGGAGACTTAAAGGGTGTCACCGAGAAGCTTGACTACGTTGCTGATCTTGGATGTAACGGCATATGGCTCATGCCCATTATGCCTTCGCCCACATACCATAAGTACGACGTAATCAACTATAAAGAGGTTGACCCTGAGTACGGCACTTTGGATGATTTTAAGAATCTTACAAAGACCGCCCACGAGAAGGGCATAAGAGTCATCATTGACTTCGTTATCAACCACTCAAGCTCTAAGCACACCTGGTTTAAACAGGCTTGTGATTACCTTAAGACTCTTGGCGAAAATGATGCGCCTGATGAGACGGTATGTCCTTATGTGGGATACTATCATTTTTCCAAAGAGAAGGTTAATTCCACCTGGTACAAGGTAAGCGGTTCGGACTATTTCTACGAGGGACAGTTCTGGTCGGAGATGCCTGATCTTAACCTTTCAAACGAGGCATTAAGACAGGAATTGATGGACACCGCAGACCTTTGGATTGATGCCGGAGTTGACGGCTTCAGAATGGATGCGCCCCTTCACTTTGAGGAGGGTGATTCCGAGTATAACTGCGAGGTTCTCTCCTGGCTTTACGAATACTGTAAAGGTAAAAACCCCGACTTCTACATGGTTAGCGAAGTTTGGGATTCCAAGGGAACCATAGCAAGTTATTATGAACTTTCAAAAACTCCCAGTTTCTTTAACTTCCCCGCCTCACAGACGGAAGGGAGCATCGTAAGCACCGTTATGGGCAATATGCCTGCGGATAAGTTTATGAGCGTAATGGTTGGCTATCAGGACGACTATGGCGCAGGAAACCCGGATTTTATAGACGCACCTTTTATCACAAACCATGACCAGGGCAGACCCTGCAATATCTTCCAGTCGGATCCCGACGCCATGAAGTTTGCAGGAGGACTCCTTTCAATCATGTCAGGAAACCCCTTCATCTACTACGGTGAGGAAGTGGGTATGAAGTCAAAGGGCAGCAAGGATGAGAACAAGAGACTTGCTATGAACTGGTCTGCTACGGATAAAGAGGGAACTCCCAAGGATCCCAAGGATGCGGATAAGGGCATCGAGCAAAGCTTCCCCGGAGCTTTGGAGCAGGAGTGCGATCCCGACTCCATTCTCACCTACTATAAGAGAGCCCTTTATATGCGTAACACTTTCCCTGAGATAGCGAGAGGACACGAGGAGGTACTTCCTCCCTCAAGCGGTATGCAGGCAATTATGTCTAAGGAGTACGAAGGCAGTAAGATTTATATCGCCGTTAACTCAGGGAAGAAACCCGCTGATTTTGACATAAGCTCATTGGGAGGCCTTGAAGTTGTCTATTCTTTGACTCTTCACGGAGATGACATTGAGTTTACGGGTGGCGTTCTTAAAATGCCTGAGCGTTCAATTTGTATTTTAAAGTAAGGATGACAACATGGATTGGTTAAAAGACGCTTGTTTTTACGAGATATACCCCCAGTCGTTTAAGGATAGTAACGGCGACGGCATCGGGGATTTCAACGGAATAATTGAAAAACTTGACTACATCAAAGAACTGGGATGCAACGGAATCTGGATGAATCCCTGTTTTGACTCGCCCTTTAAGGATGCGGGATACGATGTGAGAAATTACAAGTTGGTTGCCGAAAGATACGGCACCAACGATGACCTTAAGAGACTTTTTGAGGAAGCTCACAAGAGAGGAATCAAGATTCTTCTTGATCTGGTTCCGGGACATACATCGGATGAGCATGAGTGGTTTAAGGATTCTAAAAAGGCAGAGCCCGGAGAGTTCAAGGACCGCTACATCTGGACCGACTTCTGGTATGGCGAGGCAAGAAACTTAAGGGGTATTGCCGGAATGGCCGACAGAAACGGTATTTATGTGGTAAACTTCTTTGCTTCACAGCCTGCCCTTAACTACGGATTCCTCAATAAGACCGAAAAGTGGCAGAGCAGTGTTGACTCACCTGAAGCTATTGCCACAGCTGATGCCATGTGCGATGTAATGAAGTTCTGGCTTTCTATGGGAGCTGACGGCTTCAGAGTAGATATGGCAGACTCTCTTGTTAAGTTTGATGATGATGACAAATCCGCTACCTGTAAGGTGTGGAAGAGAATCATTGCAGAGGTTAAAAAAGAGTATCCTGAGGCTCGCCTTGTTTCTGAGTGGAACAGGCCCAGACAGTCTCTTCCTGCAGGTTTTGACATGGACTTCATGCTTAACTGGACAGGAAACGGATATGATCTGCTCTTGAGAGATACGGGCTCAGAGAAACCTTCACCAATCTTTAAGAAGGATTCAAAGAGAGATATTAACGACTTTTTAAACGATTATCTTCCTCAGTATGAAGATACGAGAGAAAGCGGAAGATACTGCCTTATCACAGGAAATCATGATACAGACAGAGTATCCTACTATCTTGACGAAGATGAGAGGAAAATCGCTTTTGCCTTCCTTCTTACAATGCCGGGAGCGCCCTTCATCTACTATGGTGATGAAATCGGAATGCGCTACATGAAAGAGCTTCCCAGCAAAGAGGGCGGCTATACGAGAACAGGCTCCAGAACTCCCATGCAGTGGGATGATTCAGAGGGAGCAGGTTTTTCCACAGCGAATAAGGATTCCTTCTATCTGCCCATAGATGCCGATTTAAAGGGCAAAAACGCCAAGGAACAGATGGCTAAGGAAGGAAGCCTATACAATACCGTTAAAGAGGTGATTGCCCTCAGAAAGTCTAATGAGGCCCTTCTTGACAATGGCAATCTGGACTTCGTTTTAAGACAGCCCGGCAGAAGAGAATTTGCCTTTAAGAGAGGTGATCTTTTAATTGTCGTAAATCCTTCAGAAAAGGCTTGCAAGGTGGATTCTTCTGATGTTAAGATAAGTAGTCTGCCAGAGAAAAAATATTCCATCGGAGATGTGAAAACAGATAAGGGTGTCATTGAAATGGGACCCGTAAGCTTTGGGGTATTTGTTATTTCGTAAGCATTGGCAGTGCAGGGGTTATTACGGAAATGAAAGAGAAAAAGCAAACTATTGACGATATTGCCGAAGAACTGAAAATATCGAAGACGACGGTTTCCAGGGCGATTTCGGGAAAAGGAAGAATCAGCGAAGAGACCAGAGCAAAGGTTATGGCCTACATCGAGAAGGCAGGATATAAGCCGAATGCCATCGCGAGGGGCTTGGCCAAGAACAGGACTTACAACATTGGCTTCGCTGTTCCCGGGGATTACGGCCTTGTGGACCTTCCCTTTTTTCAGAACTGTTTATGGGGAATTTGTACGTATGCGGCAGAGCGTGATTACGATGTGGTAATCACCATGGTTAGAGAGAACGATATTTCGCAGCTTGAACGCCTTATTACCAACAACAAGGTGGACGGTGTGATTATAGGTCGTACATACGAGAACGACCTGGCAGAGAAGTTTCTTACCGAAAAGAAGATTCCGTTTGTTACAATCGGTTCCTCCAGGAATGATGAGGTTATCCAGGTGGATAACGATCATGTCAATGCCTGCAAGGAGCTTACGGGAGTTCTTCTTGGTAAAGGCTACAAGAGGCTTGCACTTATCGGAAGTTCTCTCGGTTATATCGTAAACAGTAACCGTCTTAAAGGCTTCGTGGACGCTCATAAGGAAGCAGGAGTGGAGCCCATTAAGGAACTGGTTTATACGGATGTGGAGTACGGCGCAAATATTGACGCCGTGGTTGAAAAGCTGGTGAAAAATAAAGCAGACTGTATCATCTGCATGGACGACGCAATCTGCGCATATGTTCTTAACCGCCTTAAGGTTATGAAGATTTCGGTGCCTGACCAAATGAAGGTGGCATCCTTCTATAACAGCTCCACTCTTGAATACAACGAACCTGCCATTACGTCTCTTAACTTTGATGTGAGAGAACTTGGCATGGAAAGCTGTAAGACACTTCTTCAGTGCATTAAGCACGAACCGGAAACCAGAAAGAGGCTTCTGGGATTTGAAGTGGTTTTGAAAGAATCTACGAAATAAAAAAGGTGCAGTTGGGGACAGGCCCCAACTGCACCTTTTTATTTATGGCAAGCCATGCCTGCCTTGGCCTTGGCACAATCGCCGGCCATGGGACAGCCTATACAAGGCCGTCCCTTTTTCTTTTCTTTATGGATATAGTAGCTTGCGCCACCTACAGCCAAAACAACTATGGCTACTATGATAATGTTTGCAAGAATACTTCCCATAATAATTCCTTTTCTAAACTAGTCGAGCTTGTACTCGGCTGCAACTGCTGCACGATTCTTTCTTGCTATCAATACAATTATAGCAACGAATACTGCGATTGCAATAAGTCCGCCTACGAAGCCTGCTCCAAGGGAACCTGTGGTGAAGAGGGTACCAAACTGATATACAAGGTAACCAACTGTGAAGCCTGTAGCAAGCTGGAGACCGATTGCACCCCATAACCACTTCTGTGACTTCATCTCTGAGTTCATGGCACCGAGAGCTGCGAAGCAAGGAGGTGTGTAAAGGTTGAACATAAGATAAGCCAAAGCTGCAATCTTTGTGATTCCCATAACTGCTGCAACTGCGTTACCTTCGCCGATGAGCTCAAGCTCTTCGGTATCAATGAAGTTTGTGATGGCAAAACATGTTGCGATGGTACCTACAACGTTCTCTTTTGCAATGAAGCCTGTAACAGCTGCTGCTGCAAGCTGCCATGATGCAATACCGATGATGGGGATAAGGATGTAGGAGAAGGGACCTGCAATACCTGCAAGGATTGAGGTTGACTCCATGCCTTCCTCAACGGGATTGAATCCGAAGTCAAAGGACTGCATTATCTGTACAACTGTGTTACATACGAGAATGATTGTACCTGCTTTTACGATATATGCTTTACCACGCTCTAACATAGATTTAACTGCAAAACCAAGGCTGGGTACCTTGTACTCGGGAAGCTCGATGATGAAGAAGGACTTACGGAACTTAGCAGCCGTAACGTACTTAATCAAAAGTGCACCGAGAAGAACAAGTGCGATACCAAGCATATAGCAAACGAAGCTTACCCAGGTTGACTCAGGGAAGAATGCGCCTGCGAAAAGTGCAATAACAGGGAGCTTTGCGCCACAGGGCATGAATGTTGCAAGCATTGCTGTGGAACGACGCTCTCTTTCGTTACGGATGGTACGGCATGCCATGATAGCGGGGATACCGCAACCGGTACCGATGATCATGGGGATAACTGACTTACCTGAGAGACCTACACGCTTGAAGATGGGGTCAAGTACAACAGTGGCACGAGCCATGTAACCGCAATCCTCCAAGAGGGCAATCAGGAAGTACATTACCATAACAAGGGGAAGGAAACCTACAACGGCACCTACACCGCCGATGATACCATCAACAAGGAGGGCGTAGAGAAGAGGATTGGCATCAGCCATCATCTCACCTACCCATTCCTGGAAGGTTTCAATCCAGCCTACAATAATATCTGCAATCCATGTACCTACAGTGGTCTGTGATACATAGAAAACTACGAACATGATAGCAGCGAAGATAATAAGACCAAGAACAGGATGTGTAACAATCTTATCAATCTTGTCGCCGATGGTTACGTCTTTGGTGAATGTCTTACGAACTTCGACTTCTTTAACAATATTATTTACAAATTCAAAACGCTTTCTGTCTGCAGCTTCAACCGCTTCCTTATTGGTGAGATCTATATCACCCTGGATGTAAGGAGCCTTTTGGCCTTTGCCTTCAAGTGCGGCTGCGGCTGCAACAGCGTCCTTGATTCCGGTTTCTGATGTGGAAACGGTATCGATTACAGGACATCCCAGTTTCTCTGAGAGGGCCTTAGCATCAACCTTGTTTCCCTTCTTCTCTGTAATGTCGTGCTTGTTTAATGCAACAACTACAGGAATACCAAGCTCAAGAAGCTGGGTTGTGAAGAATAAGCTTCTGCTTAAGTTTGTTTCATCAACGATGTTAATGATGGCATCGGGATGCTCGTTCTTAACATAGCTGCTTGTGATACTTTCTTCTGAAGTAAAAGGAGACATGGAATATGCACCGGGTAAATCCACCGCGATGATTTCCTTGCCTGTTTCATTATAGGCTTTCTTGACGGCGAACTCTTTCTTGTCTACGGTAACGCCAGCCCAGTTACCTATTTTTTCGCTTCTTCCGGTAAGCGCATTGTACATTGTGGTTTTACCACTGTTCGGGTTACCCGTTAAAGCAATTCTCATTTTCTTTCCTCCTAATATGTGCTCTATATGCAGAAGGCAGGGACAAAAAACAATCCCTGCTCCTTACATACTAAATTGATATTGCCCCGGCCAATTCGGGGTCGATGTTGTATCTTGCGTCCTTGATGGAAACCACAAGATTCTTCTTCTTGTCAACGACGGTAATCTTCTCGCCGCTGTAGCATCCGAGAGAGAAGAGAAAGCTCTCGATTTCGTCATCACCCATGGTATCGACATCAGTGATGGTATATTCCTTGCCTAATTCGGCTTCATTTAATGTCATCATATAGTCACCTTTCCTTAATTAAGATTTGCTTGTTTGTTTGCTTTTGAGGGTTAGCTGAAACTAAATTTGGTTAGCAAAAAGTAAAATCAGTTAGCCTCCACTAACTAATATATAGATTTTTCCCCAAAAGTCAAGGAAAAAAGTGCACAAAAAAAGATGGCCGACGACCCGTCAACCATCCTTTTTATCCAATTTTATGATCTGAGTGCTGTTTCAAGAGCTACCTTAATCATGTCGTTGAAGTGCTTCTCACGCTCCTCGGGAGTGGTGTCCTCGTGGGTTCCCAGTGTATCTGAGATGGTGAGAAGGCAGGCTGCGTTCTTGTCAGCCATTCTTGCGTTATGGAAGAGCGCGAAGCTTTCCATTTCAACTGCGATACAGTTGCAGTCATCTCTGAAGTGAGTGTAATCCGGTTGATCGGGCTCATAGTAGAAAACGTCAGCAGAGTGGATTCTTCCCACTGTAAGCTTGATGCCCAAATCCTTTGCAGATTCTTTGATGGTTTCGTTCAGCTTCTCGCTGGGATACTGAACATCCGAAGCATCGCCGCCCTGGATAAGAGCGTATGATGAGTTTGAAAAAGCAGAATCCGCTAAAACCGTGTCATATACGTGAAGTGAATTGTCATATCCGCCTGCGGAACCGATTCTTATGATATTCTCCACATCATAGAAGTGGTAGAGCTCGTATGAGTAAATGCCGATGGAGGGCATTCCCATTCCGCTGGCCATAACTGAAACTTCTTTGCCTTTATAAGTTCCGGTATATGCGAAAGCATTTCTTACCTTATTAACAAGTTTGGGGTTCTCCAAAAAGTTCTCTGCAACATACTTTGCTCTTAGGGGGTCTCCCGGCATAAGAACTGTTTTGGCAATCTGACCTTTCTCGGCCTCGTTGTGTGGTGTAGACATCTATATATTCCTCCTGAATTATGCTTGATTAATGATTTGTCTTGCTACGTAGATACCGCTGGCTGAAGCGTGGGACAGAGAGTGGGTTACTCCGCTGCCGTCGCCGATAACGTAAAGACCCTTGTAGTTGGTCTCAAGGTTGTTATCAAGCTTAACTTCCATGTTGTAGAACTTAACTTCCACACCGTAAAGGAGTGTATCTTCATTTGCGGTACCGGGGGCAATCTTGTCGAGAGCGTGAATCATCTCGATGATACCGTCAAGTATTCTCTTGGGAAGAACCAGGCTTAAGTCGCCGGGTGTAGCGTTGAGGGTAGGTCTTATTGTGCCTTCCTCAATTCTCTTGGCGTTACTTCTTCTTCCTCTCTCAAGGTCACCGAATCTCTGAACGATTACGCCGCCGCCAAGCATGTTGGAAAGTCTTGCGATGCTTTCGCCGTATCCGTTACTGTCCTTGAAGGGCTCTGAGAAGTGCTTAGCCACAAGAAGAGCGAAGTTTGTGTTCTCTGTCTTCTTCTCGGGATCTTCGAAACTGTGTCCGTTAACGGTAACAATGCCGTTGGTGTTCTCGTTAACTACAATACCGTTGGGGTTCATACAGAAGGTTCTTACTCTGTCCTCGAACTTTTCGGTACGATATACTATCTTGGACTCGTAGAGCTTGTCTGTAAGATGAGAGAAGATTACTGCGGGAATCTCAACTCTGACACCGATATCAACTCTGTTGGAGCTGGTTTCGATGTTGAGCTCCTTACAAAGACTCTCCATCCATTTACTTCCGCTTCGACCTACGGAGATAATGCACTTATCACAGTCTACCTCGCCGCCCTTGTAGATAACTCTGTATCCGGGGTCCAGAACCTTAACGGTCTCAACGGGAGTGTGAAAGTAGAAATCCACGTGATCCTTCATTTCATTATATATATTCTCAAGAACGATATAGTTAATATCTGTTCCCAGATGTCTTACGCTGGCATCAAGAAGGGTAAGCTTATTCTGCATGCAGATCTTCTTGAATTCACTTCCTGCTGTTGAGAAAAGCTTGGTACCCTCACCACCGTGGCTCATGTTGATGTCATCAACGTATCTCATAAGTTCCAGCGCCTTATTCTTTCCGATATACTCGAATAAGGTTCCGCCGAAGTCGTTGGTGATATTGTATTTACCATCGGAAAAAGCACCTGCTCCTCCGAAACCGTTCATAATTGCACAGGTTTCGCACTTGATACAGGACTTAACCTTGTCTCCGTCAATGGGACATTTCCTTTTCTCCAATGTATAACCGGCTTCAAAAACGGCAATTTTGAGTTCCGGTTTCTTCTTCATCAGTTCATATGCGGAGAAAATACCGCCGGGGCCCGCCCCGATAATAGTAACATCATATTTCATAGTCTTTGTCCTCCTCCATTATTATACCAAAAATCTTGAAAATTACGACTGTTTTTGTTATGTTAATTATTGGAAGGTTATGTTTTTGGCAGGCGATACACAACCGGCCTGCAGAATGGAGAATCAACATGAGTGATATGGACAACTTAATGGCATTGAAAGCTTTATTGGAAGGCAGTTCAGCTTCACACGCCGAGACTCAGGAAGAGAAAGAGAAGAGATTTCTCAAGGATGCCGTAAAGGTGCATCTCGGAAAGGATGAGGATTCGGCAGGATTATGGACATATCATCCGGAAGAGATGATTTCATTTTTGGAACAGCCCACCAGAATTCTTAAGAATGCCATGGGTGGTGAATGGGCTAAAATGGATGACATGGCCTTTGACAACATCGTTTATACAGTAAATAAAAAGTTAAAAAAGTCTGTTTCTATTCTTGACTGGAAGAACTAAGGACGGTTCATTTTGAAAAGGAAGAAAAAAGCAAGAACTTTAGCAGCTGTATGTACAATACTGTTTCTTGTGACTGTTACAGCAGTTTTCTTGTTGTGCTTCAGGGTAGAAAAAAAGATTAATAACGTGACTTATGAGTTGGGGGATACGGTAAGCGTAGCCCCCTCTAGTTATATTACGGGTCAGGAGTGGTCCGTAAATCTTGCCAAGGTAGATACTTCTTTGCTTGATGAATGCAAGGTGGGAGAGTACACCATTTATATCAGACATGCCTGGCAGGAGTTTGAATGCCATGTAACTATCGAGGATACTACTCCTCCGGAGCTTGAGGTAATAAAGGATACGGTCTTCCTGGCTTTGGGAGACAGTTACAACGCCGATAAATTCGTGGAGTCCGTAAGCGATAAAGGACAGATTAGAAAATTGACTGTAGATAACAAGTCAAACATAAGCTTTTCCTCCACGGGTGATTATGAAATTATGGTGGGCGCTGAGGATAACAGCGGAAACACCTCCGTTAAGAGAGTGTGGGTAACCGTTGATACGCCCCCTTCTATAACAGGAATAAAACCTATCTATATTTCTTTGAACGAACCCTTCGATCCTGCATTGGGAGTCAGTGCCTCTGACGAGGTGGACGGTGATGTGACGGAAGGTATGCTTGTTGACATGTCAAATGCAAACCTTTCTGAGCCCGGAGAGTATGAGGTGGTATACGAGGCCACCGATTCCTACGGACTTGAGGGCAGAGCCTCAGGTAAAGTCACTGTTTGTACCCCTTTGGAACTTCAGGAAAAAATAAATCAGCATTTAATTAATGACAATGACGATCATATCTACGGAGCAATAAATATACACGATGCCGGCTACTATGACGATGACAACATCGGCTTCATTTTGGAAGTCATGGAGCCCTGCGTTGTTTATTTAAGATTCCCCTTTAACAACGGTTACTCAGAGGGCAGTGGCTTCATTATAGATATGGACGACGAAACGGTGACAATCTGTACCAATGCCCATGTGGCAAAAGGTGCCTCAGGCCCCGATGATACATGCACCTTCTACGACGGAACCAGAGCCCATGTCTACAAGTACGGGGATATGGATGAAGAAAATGATGTTGCCTTCTTAAAAATTGACAGAAGTGACCTGGACGAATATCTTTGGGAAGAATTAAGAACTGTTCATATTAATAATGGATATTGGACAGGCCTTTCCCAGAACCCTGATATATCAATTGGCTTCAGAACCATCAGGATGGATGGAAGTGTGAAGGCCGACAAGACCGGAGTCATGTTGCAGAAGGAAGGATACTGCGACATAGAAAGAGCCAGAAACTGGATAATGAGCGAGGTTACCTGCGAGAACTTCCCGGGAAGCTCAGGATCTGCGGTATTTGACAGTCATGGTAATCTGGTCGCCATGGTCAGAGCCCAATCTATAATTGGTGGCAAAACACAATATTGGTGTGTTACTTTCAGACAAATTATGGACTGGTACCAAATAGTGACAGGAAAGAGTGCATATTATTATTAAATTTTAAAAAAGTTAATGCAATTTCAACGAAACAGTGCTATAATTCTCATAAGAGTTCCCCGAAACTCGAACACTAAGAGTAATTTAATGAAAGGATGACACTTTTATGGGCGAAAAGAAGATTAGCGGACTTAATAGCGTCAAGACCAAGCTGATTGCCATTATGTTAGCAGTAGCTATCGTTCCCCTGGCAATCGCCCTCGTTGTAAGCTACAACATGTCCACCAGCAAAGCTATGGAAGATGCGGAAAACACCCTACTTGCGCAGGCTTCCTACATTCAGTCTGAATTCAACAACGTAATTCAGCAGAACATCAAAGCACTTCAGACATGCGCAACAAACGCAAATGTTGTTTACTACCTTGAAGGTAACCCTTACGGAGTTCCCGATGATGAGATGACCGCAGCGGTTGCAGCAGTAGATGCCATCTTTAATGACGGAAACGTAACGGCACTTTCCGGACCTGACGGAATGCAGTTATTCAAGACCTCAGGTAAACTTGTTGACGTATCTGAGAGAGAATATTTCCAGAAAGCAATTCAGGGCGTTGTTTACGTTTCAAACATGAACGTTAGTAAATCTAACGGTTCACGTATTTGTACCATCGCCGTTCCTATTATCGGACACGACGGAAAGCCCGTAGGTATCTTACAGAGAAACTACGACCTTAATGTTTGGCATGAATTCCTCAAAAATATGGCAGATGACTGCTTCCTCGTAGACAGCCAGGGTATGATGGTTGCAAACTCTCAGTATGAGATTACTGTAGATGACGAGCAGGATATGAGCCATGTTGAATTCTTTACCTCAGGCAAGGAAAAAGGATACTTCATTGCAGATACAGGCCAGGGATTTGAAGGAATTACCGCATATGCCAAAGATCCTACAACAGGTTGGATTGTAGGAGATACAGTTAATCTTAAGGAGGTTAAATCAGCAGCTACAAGATCGGCTACAATCGTAGTTCTTATCGGAATCGTAATGATCGTTGTTGCTGCATTCATTTCCTTCATAATGGCTAAGAACTTTACCGAGCCCATTAAGGACGTTAATGCTTCTCTTGCAGCTTTGGCAGACGGACGTTTCGAGAAGATTGAGAAGCACACCAACCGTAAGGATGAGTTCGGAGAGATTGTTAATGACTCCAACAACCTGATTGATACACTTAAGAAAATTGTTACAAACATCAAGGAATCTGCTTCATCGGTTAACAATTCATCAGTTGATTTGGCTGATACTTCAGAGCAGATTTCCAAGACTGCGGACGATGTATCACGTGCAGTAGAAGAGATTGCAAGCGGTGCAACCCAGCAGGCTGACGAGATTCAGAATGCCACAAAGAGCACTGAGACAATTTCAGATAATATCCAGACTGTTACCGATAACGCAGCAAATGTTGCGGTTACAGCTCAGGAAATGAGTTCAGATTCAAGAGAATCTGCTAAACAGCTCGACAAACTTAAATCTTCATCCGATGAGATGAGCCGTGCCGTTGAAGAAATCACCGAGAAGATCGGTTCAACAGGTGCAGCAGTTGAGAGAATCAGCTCCAAGGTTGAGGCTATCAACTCCATCGCATCCCAGACCAACCTCCTTGCACTTAATGCTTCAATCGAGGCAGCAAGAGCAGGTGAAGCAGGAAGAGGCTTCGCGGTAGTCGCTGAAGAAATCGGAAAACTTGCAGACGAGTCTGCTAACTCAGCTAATGAGATTCGTGCAGAGATGGACAACCTTCTTTCCGAGTCCCAGAGCGCAGTTGCTGTTGCCAAGGAAGTTGAAACAACCACTGATGAGCAGAAGAACATCATTGAAGAGACTGTTGCAAGTATCAACAAGCTGATTGAGGGAATCGAATCATCCGTAGCCGGTGTAGAATCCATCAAGAACAGCGCAGATGCCTGTGAGGAATCCAAGGCAGAAATCGTAGATGCCATGAGCGGACTTTCAGCTATATCTGAAGAAAACGCAGCATCTGCACAGGAAACTTCCGCATCTATGGAAGAACTTAACGCTACCGTTAACACCCTTTCAAATGCAGCTCAGTCCTTGAGAGATATTTCAGATCAGTTGATCGAAGAGATGAAATTCTTCAAAGATTAATCGGGCATTATTGCAGTCGCATAAAAGTTATAATATAATAGCACTTAGGTCGGGAGCACCGCTCCCGACCTTTTTTTGAAAAAGAATTTGAAAGGGGCAAAAAATGAGCGAGGCTTTAAAACCCATTAAAGAGGGTAAAGTAAGAGAAATTTATGACAACGGAGACACACTTATCCTTGTGGCCACCGACAGAATCAGCTGTTTTGACGTGATTCTTAACAACACCGTTACAAAGAAGGGACAGGTTCTTACCCAGATGTCCAAGTTCTGGTTTGACATGACAAAGGATATTATTCCCAACCACATGATAAGCACAGACACAAAGGATATGCCTGAATTCTTCAGAACTCCTGAGTTTGAGGGAAGAAGCATGATGGTCAAGAAACTTGAGATGCTCCCCGTTGAGTGCATTGTAAGAGGTTATATTACAGGAAGCGGCTGGGCTTCATATAAGGAGAACGGAACCGTTTGCGGAATCAAGCTTCCTGAAGGACTTAAGGAATCAGAGAAACTCGCAGAGCCCATTTATACACCTTCCACCAAGGCAGAAATCGGTGATCACGACGAGAACATATCCTTTGAGCAGAGCGTTGATTACCTTGAAAAGCGCTTCCCCGGAAAGGGACTTGAGTACGCCACAGCCTTGAGAGACAACACAATTGCCCTTTATAAGAGATGTGCCGATTACGCAGCAAAGAAAGGCATAATAATAGCAGATACCAAGTTCGAGTTCGGACTTGATGAGAACGGAAATATTGTTATCGGAGATGAAATGCTCACCCCCGACAGCTCCAGATTCTGGCCTGCAGACGAGTATGAAGTAGGTCGCGGCCAGGCTTCATTTGACAAGCAGTTTGCAAGAGACTGGCTCAAGGCAAATGAGGGTCACAACTGGACACTTCCTCAGGAAATTGTTGATAAGACAATCAACAAATATCTGCAGGGATATGAGCTTCTTACAGGCTCCAAATTGTAGGATTTATTTACACTTTTTTCCTTTTCTATACAAAACATGTGTGATACAATGGTTTTGGATGGTTTAAGAGATGGAAGTTAATGAACAATCGAGACGCAAGCGAGTTGCAAGACTCAAGAAAATAATCATTTTTCTTGTCGTTTTCTTCCTCCTGCTTCCCTTGGTTATTTGCTTTATTCTCGGCATTAGAATCAGAGAATTGAGCAATCGGATAGATGAGTTGACCGCACTGCTTAATGCAAGGCTGGAGAGCAACCCGGCAATCACCAGAACCCTTCCCGAAGACGAGACAGAGGCTCCCTTAGAGGAGGAGACTTCGGAGGAGACGGAAGAGACCGAGGATGTGCCCCAGACCACGCAGCATAAGGTGTATCTTACATTTGATGACGGGCCAAGCGTATATACCGACGAAATCCTCGATGTTTTGAAGGAGTATGACGTGAAGGCCACGTTTTTTGTGGTAGGGAAGGAAGACGACGTTTCTAAAGCCGCATACAAGAGAATCGTGGACGAAGGCCACACGCTGGCAATTCATTCATACAGCCATAAATATGGCGAGATATATAACTCTGTGGATGATTATGCGTACGATCTTGAGAAACTTGAAAGCTTGCTTTATGAAGTCACAGGAACTCAATGTAAATACGTACGTTTCCCTGGGGGAAGTTCCAATAAGGTCAGCAAGGTTCCAATGTCTGACATAATTAAATACATACATGCCCAGGGCATGGAGTATTTCGACTGGAACATATCCGCATCGGATGCTGTGAATACGGCACTGGCTCCGGAAGCCATCTTAGCCAATGTCACAAACGGAATCGGAAAATACGAAACGGATGTTATTTTATTACATGACACCGGAAACCGAAAGAGTACGGTGGATGCACTGCCCATGATAATAGAGAATATCAGGGCCAGAGAAGGATATGAGCTTTTGCCCATAGACGAGAATACGGAATTAGTACAACATTTGAAGATAGAAGAATAAGAATGGAGGAAGCAAAATGGGTTTTTTCTCAGATTTAAAGGATGACCTGGCTACAGCTGTTAACGAGCTGATGCCCGAGGAAGAAGCTATCCGCACAGGGGAGGAAGAAGCAGTAGTTACTCCCGAAGAGAAAATTGAGGATGAAGCAGTAGTAATACCGGAGGAGAAGAGGGACTTGGAGCCCGAGCCTGTTGTTCCCGAAGAAGAAGGCTTTTCTCTGGACAAGATGTTAGAGAATATCGATTCCATCATTCCGGAGGCACAGCCGGAGGAAGAGAATAAAGAAGTTATCGAAGAAGTGGCAGAAGAGAAGGAAGAGGAGGTTGTTATACCCGAACCCATCGTGGAAGAACAGCCTGAACCCGAACCTGTACCTGTTGCTACACCTATCGAAAAAAATGACACTAAAGGGGCAAAGAGAACTATGGAAAGTACTGCTAACAGAATGATTTCAGACGAGACATCAGTTATTACACAGGGAATGACCATCACAGGTGACATCACATCAGATGGTTCCATCGATGTAGTAGGAAGCATTACAGGTAACATTGATGTCCTTGGCAAATTAAATGTAACCGGAAGCATTTTTGGTAACTCCAAAGCTTCAGAGGTATTCGCTGACGGAGCAAAGGTTACCGGCGAGATCGTCAGTGAAGGAAGTGTTAAGATTGGACAGAGCTCCGTTATCATCGGTAACATTTCCGCAACAAGCGCCGTTATCGCAGGCGCTGTAAAGGGTGACATCGATGTTAAGGGCCCCGTTATCCTCGATACATCAGCTATCGTAATGGGCGACATCAAGTCCAAATCCGTACAGATTAACAACGGTGCCGTTATCGAAGGTAAGTGCTCACAGTGCTACGCTGAAGTTAATCCTACATCCTTCTTTGAGGAATTTAAGAAATCAACCAAATAGTTTAAACCGGAGGGAACGCAGATGCAGAGAATCTTATTGAAGTTAAGCGGCGAAGCATTAGCCGGAGAGAAGAAGACGGGGTTTGATGAACCGACTGTCAGAGGCGTAGCCCTACAGGTCAAGGAATTGACCGATTCCGGAATCCAGGTAGGCATCGTTATCGGCGGCGGTAACTTCTGGAGAGGACGTTCCAGTGAGAACATCGACAGAACCAAGGCTGACCAGATCGGAATGCTTGCCACCGTTATGAACTGTATATATGTATCTGAGATTTTCAGAAGCACAGGCATGAAGACGGATATCCTTACACCTTTCCAGTGTGGATCTTTCACAGAACTGTTCTCCAAGGACAAGGCAAATGCCTGCTTCGCAGAGGGACATGTGGTATTCTTCGCAGGAGGAACCGGACATCCTTACTTCTCAACAGACACAGGAGTAGTGCTCCGTGCCATTGAGGTTGAGGCTGACAGCATTCTTCTTGCCAAGTCGATTGACGGCGTATATGACGACGATCCCGGCAGGAATCCCAATGCCCACAAGTATACGGAAGTTTCCATTCAGGAGGTTATAGATAAGAACCTTCAGGTAGTGGATATGACAGCTTCCATACTTGCAAGAGACAACAAGATGCCCATGATGGTATTTGGGCTCAATGAAGACAAGAGTATTGTCAATACCGTGAAAGGTAATTTTAACGGTACAAGAGTAACCGTATAATTTTGGGAGGAATAAAATAATGGATGACAGAGTAAAAGTTTACGAAGAGAAGATGCAGAAGGCATATGACTTCCTTGCAACCGATTATCAGTCAATCAGAGCAGGACGTGCCAATCCCCATGTATTGGACAAAATAAGGGTTGATTACTACGGAACACCTACACCTTTACAGCAGGTAGGAAACATTTCAGTTCCCGAACCCAGAATCATCCAGATTGCTCCCTGGGAGAAGAGCCTTATCAAGGAAATTGAGAAGGCTATTATGGCATCCGATGTAGGAATTACTCCTTCAAACGATGGTGCCGTAATCAGACTTGTATTCCCTGAGCTTACTGAAGAGAGACGTAAAGAACTGGTTAAAGAGGTTAAGAAGAAAGGTGAGGACGGCAAGGTTGCTATCCGTAATGTCAGAAGAGACGGAAACGATGCCTTTAAGAAACTCTCTAAAGCTGAGGATATCTCAGAAGACCAGATCAAACAGCTTGAGGATCAGCTTCAGAAGATTACAGATAAGTTCATCAAAGATGTAGATGCTTTGATTGAATCCAAATCAAAAGAGATCCTTACTGTATAGTACAGAATTAAGAGGGACTTAGAAATCGGTTTTCGGTTTCTATGTCCCTTAAGTGTTCTAATCCTATGATTTTTTTGGGAGGTAAATAATGGAGGAACGAAAAGTCCCTTACCATCTTGCTATAATCCTTGACGGAAACGGAAGATGGGCTAAGGCCAAGGGCATGCCAAGAAACTATGGACATGTTCAGGGCGCAAAAGTTGTTGAAGATATGTGTGAGATAGTTTGGAATAAGGGTATTCACTATTTCACGGTATATGCTTTCTCAACAGAGAATTGGAATAGACCAAATGACGAAGTGGACGCCCTTATGGGTCTTCTTCGAAACTATATGAAGAACTGTATTAAACGTGCATCCAAAAACAATATGTGCGTTAGAGTTCTGGGAGATAAGACAAGACTTGCTCCGGATATCAGAAAGAGCATCGATGATCTCGAAGAGGCTACAAAGAATAACACGGGCCTTCACTTTCAGATTGCCATCAATTATGGCGGAAGAGATGAAATCAGAAGAGCTGTTAAGGATATCGCCGGTAAGGTGAAAGAGGGAACCTTAAATCCCGAAGACATTACGGAAGATACCATAAGCGACAGCCTTGATACATATAAAATGCCGGATCCTGATTTACTTATCAGGACCTGTAACGAGCAAAGAATTTCCAATTTCCTTTTGTGGCAGTTGGCATACAGTGAGTTTTACTTCTCACCTTTAGCATGGCCGGACTTCAACGAAGCCGAGCTTGACAGGGCTATAGAAGCCTATGGAAAAAGAAACCGCAAGTTTGGCGGAATTAAGGAGGAGGGCTGATAATGAAAACCAGAATCATCAGCGGAACAATACTCACACTGGTGGCCGGAACATGTATGGTTTTAGGTGGCCTTTGGCTTATCGGACTCATGACTGCAATGGCTCTCATCGCCTTCTTTGAATTATCCAGAGCTACGGGCCTTCATGTAAAGGGAACTCCCACAAATGCATTTGAGAGTGCAGCATATGTTTCCATTGTGGTGATGTATGCCTTCATTTATTTGGATTACGTTGGAATAGGTCTTGGACTTTGGTCCACTATCTTTTTGATGTTTTTACTCATAATTTATGTGGTAAAATTCCCTACCTACGACGCTTCACAGATGATGAGAGCATTCTTCTGTGTTATGTACGGACCTTTCCTTTTCTCATATGTTTACAGAATAAGAGCTTTGGAGAACGGACAGTACCTTATCTGGCTTGTACTTATCTGCTCCGCGTTAAATGATACATTTGCTTATTTCATAGGCTCTGCCATTGGAAAGCACAAACTTGCACCGAAGCTGAGCCCCAAGAAGTCTATCGAAGGAAGTATCGGCGGAATTATCGGAGGAGCTCTTGGTGGCGGAATCTACGGATGGTTCTTGGGAGCCAATGTATATCACAGCACAAATATGTGGTGGATTCTTGCCATTATATGCGGCCTTTCAAGTATCATCGGTCAGATTGGCGACCTGGCTGCATCGGGAATCAAGCGTAACTATAATATAAAGGATTACGGCACCATAATTCCCGGACATGGCGGAATAATGGACAGAGTGGACAGTATTATCGTTACCGCTCCCATTATTTATTACCTTTCCATTCTCTTTATGGATTTGGATTTTACAGCAATCAGCTGGTAGAACAGAGGCGATTTTAGATGAAGAAAATCGGTATTTTGGGTTCCACCGGATCAATCGGTACCCAGACACTTGATATAGTTAAGGCTTTTCCTGAGGAGCTAAAGGTTGTTGCACTTTCCGCGGGAACCAATGTCGAACTGATGGAGAAGCAGATAAGACAGTTTAATCCCGAGCTTGCAGTAATGGGAAGCCTTGAGGCTGCAAGGGACTTGCGTGCCAGAGTAGCAGACCTGGACGTAAGGGTTCTCGGTGGTATGGAAGGCATGCTTGAAATGGCTGTACTTCCCTCAATGGATATCTTTGTAACTGCCATAGTGGGAATGATTGGAATCAGACCCACCATCGCTGCTATTAAAGCAGGAAAGACAATTGCACTTGCAAACAAGGAAACTTTGGTTTGCGCGGGACATATCATTATGCCCCTGGCCAAAGAAATGGGTGTTTCCATCCTTCCTGTAGACAGTGAGCACAGTGCGATTTTTCAATCATTAAAGAATGAACCTAAGGATAAGATAGACAAGATTCTTCTTACGGCATCAGGCGGTCCTTTCAGAGGAATGACAACCGAGCAGCTTAGGGATAAGACTGTTGCGGATGCTCTTAAACATCCAAACTGGTCCATGGGACAGAAAATCACCGTGGATTCAGCTTCCCTGGTAAATAAGGCGTTGGAAGTTATGGAAGCCAGATGGCTTTTTGATGTGTCTTTGGATCAGATTCAGGTTATTATTCATCCTCAGAGTATTATTCATTCGGCAGTTCAGTTTATAGATGGCGGAATCATTGCTCAGATGGGTGTTCCGGATATGAAGCTGCCTATACAGTATGCGCTTTTCTATCCCGACAGAATGCCTATGGAAGGCAACAGAGTTGATTTCTTTAAGCTGGCATCCATCACCTTCGAAAAGCCGGATACAGATACCTTTAAAGGGCTTGCTCTGGGATTGGAGGCTGCAAAGATTGGCGGAAGTATGCCTACCGTGTTTAATGCAGCCAATGAGCGTGCAAATGCCATGTTCATCAGAAAGGAAATCAAGTTCCTTCAAATCGGCGAAATTATCGAGAAGTGCATGAATCACCACAAGGTTATTGCAAACCCTACAGTGGAGCAAATCCTTGAGGTTGAAAAAGATATCTATGATTATATAGATTCAGAGGTTTAATCAGTCAGTTATGGGCGTTACTATTTTATTTTTTGTGTTGATAATGGGATTGATTGTCATATCCCATGAATTTGGTCATTTCCTTATTGCAAAAGCCAACGGAATCCACGTAGTTGAATTTGCAGTGGGATTTGGCCCCAAGCTTTGCGGTTTTACAAAGAACGGAACAGAATATACCTTACGCCTTCTTCCCCTGGGAGGTGCCTGCAGATTTGAAGGCACAGATCTGACCCCCGAGGAGATGAAGGAATTAAGGCAGAATGATCCCGAAGGCGGAGATGGTTTAAGCGAGGGAGCTTTCAATAAAGCAAGTGTCTGGGCCAGAATCGGCACTGTGCTTGCAGGCCCCTTCTTTAATTTCCTCTTGGGACTTATTTTTGCACTGGTAGTTGTGAGCAATACCTACACGGTTCTTCCTTTGGTTCAAAGTGTGTCAGAGGGCGGCGGATGTGAAGCTGCAGGCATTATGGCGGGAGATGTCATTAAGAAGGTAGACGGACACAGAATCTATCTTTACAACGACATTCTTATTCGCTCGGTTATGAACCGTGGAGAAAGTGTAGAGTTTGTATATGAGAGAAACGGAGAAACCTTCAAAACCATGGTTACACCTGCTTATTCCGAGGCTGAAGGAAGATATCTGTTTGGATTATCGGGCGGAGAGTATGTTAAGGCAGACGGCATTGTTGACAGTGTCAAGTACGGCCTTTATGAGATGCATTATGCCATTTCTTCAACCTATTCTGCTCTTGGAGGACTCTTCACCGGAAAGACCGGCAAGGATGATGTTGCAGGACCTTTAGGAGTAGCGGAAGTTGTTGGAGACACCTATGAGAACACCAAGGAATATGGTGCCACCACAGTTTTAATGAACATGATGTATCTTGTTATGCTTCTGTCTGTGAACCTTGGAATTATTAACCTTCTTCCTCTGCCGGCACTGGATGGCGGAAGACTGGTATTCCTTTTAATTGAACTTGTAAGAGGCAAACCTGTTCCTCCCGAGAAAGAGGGAATGGTTCACGTTGCGGGAATGATTCTTTTATTGATTCTTGCAGCCCTTGTTTTCTTCAACGATATTACTAAGCTCTTTAGATAATACAATTAATCAGCGTTTTAATGTGCCTATGATTATTCTGTTACCGGCCTGATCGGTTGCTTCCAGCTCATGGACCCTTACACTTTTGGTGAGGGGCTCGTTAGCCTTGGACATAAGGGCCTTGGCAGAAAACATAACGCATGTAATTAAAATAATTGTCAGGAGCGCCAAAGCGCCGACGCGCTTTCCGCTGCTTACGAATATGAGCTTTTCCTGCTTATATGGAGATGATAAACCCGGGATAATTGGAATGTAATTCCTTCTCGGGTTTTTTAATTTCTCAATGAAGGACTCCACTGTGGGAAATCGTTTATTATCATCCTTTTCAAGACATTTCTCCACAGCCGAAACCAGGTAACCGGGAAGAGATTTATTGCATTCTCTAAGATGCCTTCTTATGTAAGGAGGCTTTGAGGGGTCTTCTCCCGATAACATGAAGTGAAGGAGGGCGCCTAAGGAAAAGATGTCGCTTCTTGGACTTATGGCCTTTCCTTCCATCTGTTCAGGGGAAGTAAAACCGGGGCTTGCCAGGTTTCCTTCTATCGTCTTTCTTTCCCTAATCTCCTTAAGGCTTATTATGCTTCCTGTATCAATAAGGCGAATGTTCTTTTCAGAATCTATTAATACATTATCAGGTTTAAGGTCTGAGTAGATCATTCCGCTTTTTCTTGAATGGAGGTAAGACAGTACATCGCCGACCTTCTCCGTGACTTTTATGGCATCAGCTACCGACAAAGGGCCGTTAAGTTCAACATATTCGGTAAGGGTCATACCTTTAATAAACTCCATAACAAGGTATACTTCATCGCCCTCTGAGTAGATGTCCAAAATCATTGGAAGGGCAGGGTGGAAGCAGTTCTTTACTTCCGCCAGATTTGCCAGAATTCTCTCCTTGGGCATGGTTTCAGTTACTGAGAATCTCTTGATGGCCACAAACCTCCCCAGGCGTTTGTCCAATCCCTTGTAGACTATACCTTGCCCTCCCTCGGCAATTTCGTTCAGGATTACGTAGTTTTTTGCTTTTTCTTCCATATTTTTCTCCTTCTATTTTGAATTTAATAAAACGGCACTCATATCGTCGACCTCGTTCCTTTTAAAGTTCCTGTCGACGCATTCTTTAAGCTGCCTTGTTTTGAATTCTGTGGGATTCTTGCTTGAATTAAGATTAAGAAGAGCTGTGATAAGATCAGGGTCCAGACGTCTGTAGAATCCGTCGGAACAAAGAAGAAAACCGGAGTGGTGCTTAAGCCTTCCTGTTTTATGATGGGGCACGTGATACCCTATATTGGTAAAACAGGCATTCAAAACACCGGATTCCGAATCATCGTCGGTCAAAAGCTTCGGCTTCCCGGATTTCAGCGTATAGACCCTGCAATCTCCGCTCCAGAAGACGTAGAATCGTTTATTTATGGTTATTAACATTGAAATGGTGGTTCCGTTTGACAGTGGAGTAATCTCGGAGAACTTCCGATGACATCTGTAGAATTCGCGTTTAACTGCTCGGACGAAACCCATCTCTTTGAATTTATGAATGGCTTTCAGTCCGTCACGATAAATCCAGTTGACCATCCACTCCGTAACGAAGCAGGATGCATCCTCTGAATGGGGGAAACTTCCGATTCCGTCGCATACCATGGCCATAGTGACCCTCTTGCGGCGGGTAATAAATTGGGTAATACAAAGAGAGTCCTGATTAATCTTGGACTCTTTTCCCTTTTCGCTTACATAAGAACTAAAGATTTGCATAAATCACCTGCAAACCTCTAATGTAAACCTCTCTGAAATTGTCACCCCTGGAAAAACGCTTGAATTAAGCATTTAACTTGAACAGTCATCAAGTGTTTCCATTGTAGCGGGAAATTTCCATCTCGTCAACAAAAACTTTTTGTGAATATCTGACCATTGAAAAACACCATAAAAGAAAATAGAATGGAATAGTAGGGTACATACGGAGGTATGAAATGTACAGAGACAACACAAAAAAAGTTCAAATCGGAGACCGCGTAATAGGCGGAGGAAACCCGATTCTTATACAGTCAATGACCAACACGAGGACCGAGGATGTTAAGGCCACGGTCGATCAGATTCTAAGGCTTGAAGCTGCCGGATGCGAGATTATAAGGTGCACAGTGCCTACTCTGGAGGCGGCTGAGGCTTTAAAGGAGATAAAGAAGCAGATTCATATTCCATTGGTTGCAGATATTCATTTTGATTACAAGATGGCCATCGCCGCCATGGAAAACGGCGCAGATAAGATTCGAATCAACCCAGGTAATATCGGAAGCAGGGAAAAGGTTGAGGCTGTTGTGAAGGTGGCCAAGGAGAGAAATATCCCTATAAGAGTAGGCGTAAACAGCGGTTCTTTGGAGAAGGAGCTGGTGGAGAAATACCATGGCGTAACAGCTGAAGGAATCGTTGAGAGTGCCCTTGATAAGGTTGGAATAATCGAGGATTTGGGCTACGACAATCTTGTTATCAGCATCAAGTCATCTGATGTAATGATGTGCGTTAAGGCACATGAGATATTGGCAGAGAAGACTAATCATCCCCTTCATGTGGGAATTACCGAGTCAGGAACCATTAACAGCGGAAACATTAAATCCGCCTTGGGACTTGGTTTGATTCTTAATCAGGGAATAGGTGATACCATTAGAGTTTCACTGTCTGCGGATCCTGTGGAAGAGGTTAGAAGTGCCAGACTTATACTTAGAACTCTGGGACTTAGAAAGGGCGGAATCGAGGTGGTTTCATGCCCTACCTGCGGACGAACAAAGATAGATTTAATCGGACTTGCAACCAAAGTTGAGGACATGGTTAAGGACATGCCCCTTGATATTAAGGTTGCGGTTATGGGATGTGCGGTTAACGGCCCCGGGGAGGCCAAGGAAGCCGACATCGGAATCGCCGGAGGAATCGGCGAGGGTCTCCTTATAAAGAAGGGAGAGATTATAAAGAAGGTTCCCGAGGGAGAGTTGTTAAATACACTCCGCTTTGAACTTGAGAACTGGCAAGGATAGGTTTTAATGAGTAAGCTTTTTTTCGAGGCGTTCCCGACGCTTGAACTTAATGATGAGTTAAGGAGTCTTTTTGAAGAGACTGTGGTTGACAGAGTTTCAACCACGGCTTCAAGGGAATACTTACACGTATATGTGTCATCAAATCACCTGCTTCCCAAGCAGGCTGTTTTTGATGTCGAGAAGAAGATTAAGAGCCAGTTTTTCAGATACAACAAGATAGACGTAAAGATTTATGAGAAATTCAAGCTTTCCGCTCAGTACACACCTGAGAAGCTTTTTGATGTGTACAGGGAAAGCATTTTTCTTGAAATCAAGGAATACAGTCATGTTTTCTTTAACTGTATAAGACATGCGAAGTTTGAGTTCCCTTCAGAGAATCTCATGGAGATTACCGTGGAGGATAACTTTGTATCCAGAGAGAGAAAACGTGATATAGAGGACGTCTTTGAGAAGATTTTCTGCGACAGATGTGGCCTTAAGGTAAGCATTAAGGTTAAGTTTGATTTGCCTGCCACAAAGGACGACAGAAGTAATGCGGGTGAAGCCTTTAAAAAGGTGTTCCCTGCGGCGGTTTCGGATGGAGATAAGCAAGAGGAGAATAAAGCCCCCGCAGCAAAGAAAGTTATTGAAAAGGAAGCTCCCAAGAAGAAAGACAGAGAGCTTTCCTATTCTTCCAATCCCGATGTAATTTACGGTAAGGATGTGGATATAGACGCCACCAGAATCGTTGATATCGAGGGCGAAATCGGCGTTGTGGCCGTGAGAGGAAAGATTATAGCGGTGGATCTCAGAGAGACCAGAAAGGGCGACCTTTACATAGTTTCTTTCGATGTCACCGATTTCACGGATACCATAAGCTGCAAATGCTTTATTCCAAGTAATAAGATTGATGAATTCAGCTCCAGAGTTAAGACGGGAGTTTTCGTAAAGGTTAAGGGAGAAGCCTTAATCGATAAGTTCTCACACGAGCTTACAATCAACTCCCTAAAGGGAATTCAGGAGATCCCTGATTTTACCGAGAAGAGAAAAGATAAATCCGCTAAGAAGAGGGTAGAACTTCACTGCCACACCAAGATGAGTGACATGGACGGCGTCTCCGAGGCCTCGGATATCATTAAGCAGGCCTACGCCTGGGGACATAAGGCGATTGCCATTACCGATCACGGTGTTGTTCAGGCCTTCCCTGATGCTCTTCACACCAGAGATGATTTGTGGAAGAAGGAGAAGGAGAAGAGAATCGCCGCAGGGGAAGAGAATCCTGACAAGAACGACTTCTTTAAGATTATTTACGGCGTCGAGGCCTATGTGGTAGACGACCTTCAGGGCATAGTCAATAACGACAAGGGACAGACCCTTGATGAGAGATATGTGGTTTTTGACATAGAGACCACAGGCTTTTCTGCAGAGAAAAACAGAATTATCGAAATTGGTGCCGTAAAGGTTGAAAACGGCGCAATTACGGACAGATTCTCAACTTTCGTAAACCCTGAGGTGCCCATTCCGTATAGAATAACACAAGTTACGAATATAAGAGACGAGATGGTTCTGGACGCTCCTACAATTGAGAAGGTGCTTCCGGACTTCGTGAAATTCTGCGAGGGCTGTATTCTGGTTGCTCACAATGCAGGATTTGATACGGGATTTATTAAGGTTAACTGTCAGAGACAGGGATTTCCTTTTGATTATACCTGGGTTGATACCCTGGGCATTTCCAGAGTGCTTTTCCCGGATCATGCAAAGCACACGCTGGATGCGGTTTGTAAAATCTTAGGAGTGAGCCTTGAGGGACACCACAGAGCGGTAAATGACGCCGAGGCTACCGCAGAGATTTTTGTAAAGCTTATTAAGATTCTGAAGGACCAGGGAATTACCACCCTTACGGCCCTTAACGAGATGGCAAAACTTAATCCCAATGCCATTAAGCGACTTATGCCTTACCATACGATTCTTCTGGCACAGAATGATGTGGGAAGAATCAATATGTATACCCTTGTTTCGGAATCTCACCTTAAGTATTTCTTTAAGGTTCCAAGAATCCCCATGAGCCTTCTTATGAAATACAGGGAAGGAATCCTGGTGGGAAGCGCCTGCGAGGCGGGAGAGTTATATCGTGCGCTCATTGACGAGAGGTCCGAAGAGGAGATTGCACGAATCGTTAACCTCTACGATTATCTTGAGATTCAGCCTGTTGGCAACAATGCCTTCATGATTGAGTCAGAGAGAATAGAATCGGTTAATTCAATTAAAGATATTCAAAATATCAACAAGAGGATTGTCAAGCTTGGAGAACAGTTTAACAAGCCTGTTGTTGCCACTTGTGATGTGCATTTCCTCAATCCGGAAGATGAGATTTACCGTCGAATCATAATGGCGGGCAAGGGCTTTGACGATGCGGACAGGCAGGCTCCTCTCTATCTTCATACCACCGAGGAGATGCTTGAGGAGTTCCAGTATCTGGGCTCTGATAAGGCAGAGGAGGTTGTTATTACAAATACCAACCTTATTGCCGATTTGATTGAGCCTATTTCTCCGGTTCGTCCCGATAAATGTCCTCCGGTTATTCCGGATTCCGATAAGACTCTTACGGAGATTTGTTATAACAAGGCTCACGATTTGTATGGAGAAACCCTTCCTCCTATAGTTGAGGAGAGACTTCAAAAGGAGCTTAACTCCATTATTTCCAACGGATTCGCGGTTATGTACATCATTGCACAGAAACTGGTTTGGAAATCAGTGGAGGACGGATATCTGGTTGGCTCCAGAGGTTCCGTAGGTTCCTCTTTGGTGGCATTCATGGCAGGTATTACCGAAGTAAATTCCATGCCACCCCACTATAGATGCGCTAAATGTAGATATTACGATTTTGACTCAGATGAGGTAAAAGCATATGCGGGGAACGCGGGCTGTGACATGCCCGACAAGAACTGCCCCGTGTGTGGAGAACCTCTTATCAAAGACGGCTTCGATATTCCCTTTGAAACATTCCTTGGATTCAAGGGAGATAAGGAGCCTGATATCGACCTTAACTTCTCAGGTGAGTACCAGTCCAAGGCACATAAGTACACTGAGGTTATTTTTGGTGCCGGACAGACCTTCAGAGCCGGAACCATCGGTACTTTGGCGGACAAAACTGCCTACGGATATGTTAAGAACTACTTTGAGGAGAGAGGGGAGCCTAAGAGACACTGTGAGATTAACAGGCTTGTTCTTGGGTGTACGGGTGTAAGAAGAAGTACAGGTCAGCACCCCGGCGGAATCGTTGTTCTTCCTGTGGGAGAGGATATTAACTCCTTTACCCCGGTTCAGCATCCCGCCAACGATATGACCACGGACATAATCACTACACACTTCGATTATCACTCCATCGATCATAACCTTTTGAAACTTGATATTCTCGGGCATGATGATCCTACCATGATTAGAATGCTTCAGGATATTACGGGTATTGACCCGACAAAGATTCCTCTGGATGATAAACAGGTTATGAGCCTGTTCAGAAGTCCCGAGGCTTTGGGTATTACCCCTGCGGATATTGACGGCTGCCCTGTGGGAAGCCTGGGAATTCCGGAATTCGGAACAGAATTTGTTATTCAGATGCTTCTTGATACGAAACCGAAGTGTTTTTCTGATTTAATTAGAATATCGGGACTTGGTCACGGTACAGATGTATGGCTTAACAACGCCCAGACTCTTATTTTGGAGGGTACTGCAGATATTTCCACATGTATATGCTGTCGTGATGACATTATGCTTTATCTTATACGTATGGGAATGGATCCCAGCCTTTCTTTCACCACCATGGAGAGCGTAAGAAAGGGTAAAGGCCTTAAACCTGAGATGGAGAAGGCCATGAAGGATGCCAACGTTCCTGATTGGTACATCTGGTCCTGTAAGCAGATTAAGTACATGTTCCCTAAGGCTCATGCAGCGGCTTACGTTATGATGGCATGGAGAATAGCATATTGTAAGATTAACTATCCTTTGGCTTACTATGCGTCGTTCTTCTCAATTCGTGCCAAGGCTTTCTCATATGAGAAAATGTGCCAGGGCCGTGCCCATCTTGAGGCCGTAATCAGGGAGCTTAAGGGCAAGGGAGATTTGATAACCAAGGCCGAAGAGGATTCCTTAAAGGATATGAAGATTGTTCAGGAAATGTACGCGAGAGGCTTTGAATTCCTGCCAATCGACATCTTCAAGGCTCACTCAAGAAACTTCCAGGTTATGGACGGCAAAATAATGCCCTCATTAAACAGCATTGATGGCTTGGGTGAAAAGGCTGCAGATGCTATAATGGAAGCAGCGAAGGATGGTCCTTTCTTAAGTAAAGATGATTTTAGGGACAGGACAAAGGTTTCGAAGACTGCCATAGATAAGATGGCGGAGCTTAATTTATTGGGAGATATTCCTGAAACAAATCAGATCAGTTTATTTGATATGTTTGCATAGGGTGGTTACAAAATGGAGAAACTGTTAATTACCGGTGGAAGCGGATTCCTCGGAAGCAGACTTAAAGCTGCATATCAGGATAAGTACGAGGTTTGCACACCGACTCATTCTGAACTTGACATTACAAACAGGGATTCAGTGGCAGCTTTTTTCATAACGGAGAGGCCTGATAAGGTTATCCACTGTGCCGGAATGGCGGACGTGGTAACCTGTGAGAGGAATCCGGATGAGAGTGCTGTTGTAAATGTGGTGGGAAGCCTTAATATGGCTACCGTTGCGGCCCAGTATAAGGCAAAGATTATCATCTGTTCCTCTGATCAGGTATATTGCGGTAACAGGGGTAATGTTGCTCATAATGAGGATGAGGTGGTTTTTCCTTACAATCAGTATGGCAAACAGAAGAGAAGCGCAGAGAAGGAGTGCCAGAGGGTTAATCCCGAAAGTATTATTCTTCGTCTGTCCTGGATGTATGAGCCTGATAATCTCAGTGATTTTACAAGAATGGACTATCCCAGGAATCTTTGCAACAAGATAATGAATAACGAAAAGTTAAGGTATTCAACAAGGGATCGAAGAGGAATCACCGATGTTAATGAAGTGGTTGCCAACATGGAGAAGGCCTTTGAGCTTCCCGGGGGCATCTATAATTTCGGTTCCCCCAACAAATTTAACACCTATGATTTAACCAAGAACCTGATTTCATCTCTTGGAATCAGCTTAAGATACATTGAAGAAGACACGGCGGCTTTCGCAAACAATTCAAGAAATCTTTTAATGAGCCAGGAGAAAATTAACAAGTACGGCATCGTATTCCGCAACAGTTATGACGCTTTGTATGACTGCCTGAGGGACAAGATTAAGGTGCCGGTGTAAAACTTTGAATTTTTTTAAAAAAGTGCTTGCTTTTTTCTTTGAGATACGTTAAGATACTCAAGTACGGCTCGTTGGTCAAGCGGTTAAGACGCTGCCCTCTCACGGCAGAATCAGCGGTTCGATTCCGCTACGAGCTGCGAAGAGACTCAAACCTTTGGTTTGAGTCTTTTTTTGTCTCTTTGCCTTGCTGGCGCTGCCATTTCCTTCGCTTTGTTTCACCCGGGCGGATAAAAATGCTGTTTTCAGCTTTTTATCCGCTGAGAGGCATTTTTTGCCTGCCGAAACTCATCAAGTGACATTTTTGTCCGCGAAACTCTTTTCCAAAGGCAAACATAAAGCTGACCTCACAGCCCCTAAATCCCTTGATAATTCCCAAAAAAAATAATATAATTAAATGTAATTTTTTGATGAATATCAGAAAGGAATATGCACATGATTAAGAAGCTTGAAGACTATGTCAGAACCATTCCGGATTTCCCCGAACCCGGTATTATGTTTAGAGATGTTACCAGCGTTCTCCAGGATGCTGACGGACTTAAACTTGCGATAGATACCATGCAGGATTTGGTAAAGGATTTGGAGTTTGATGTTGTTGTGGGAGCAGAGAGCCGCGGATTCATCTTCGGAACACCTCTTGCTTACAACCTTCACAAGCCCTTCGCACTTATCCGTAAGAAAGGCAAACTCCCCTGCGAGACAGTATCTGTTGACTATGATCTTGAGTATGGCAAGGCAACAATTGAGATGCACAAGGATGCAATCAAGCCCGGCCAGAAGGTTCTCGTTGTTGACGATTTAATCGCTACAGGCGGAACAACAGAAGCTATGATTAAGCTTATTGAGTCCCTTGGCGGTGAGGTTGTAGGCGTTGTTGTACTTATGGAGCTTGCAGGCCTTAACGGAAGAGACAAGATTAAGGGATACAGACTGGATTCAGCTATTTCCTATCCCGGAAAATAAAGAAACTATTAATGCAGTGAGGCTTATATGGACGAGATCAAACAGGAAGTGATCTTTGACGATGGTCGAATTGAAGCAATGCAGGAGCAGCTCAGTCCTGAAGAGTTGTACAAGGACTTAATAGACAGAGTTGCTCTTTACCATCCTTCAGATGATTACTCGTTGATTGAAAAAGCATATCGTTTCGCTGATGAGGCGCACAAGAGTCAGGTGAGGAAGTCGGGAGAACCCTACATCATTCACCCTCTTTGTGTTGCAATAACTCTGGCAGATTTGGAGATGGACAAGGAAACCATCGCTGCCGGATTGCTTCACGATGTTGTGGAGGATACGATTCTTTCCGAGGAAGACCTTAAGAGGGAGTTCGGAGATGACGTTGCTCTTCTTGTTGACGGCGTTACCAAGTTGGAGCAGATTCCTCTTACCAACAACATGTCCGGTGATGATGCCAAGCTTGAGATGCAGGCAGAGACCCTTCGAAAGATGTTCATTGCCATGGCAAAGGATATCCGAGTTGTCATCATAAAGCTGGCAGATAGATTACATAACATGCGTACTCTTAAGTACATGCCTCCCGAAAAGCAGCAGCGTATCGCCAGAGAAACCCTTGAAATATACGCTCCTCTTGCTGACAGGCTGGGTATCTCCCGTATCAAGGTTGAGCTTGATGACCTTTCATTCAAGTACCTTGAGCCCGAGGCATATTATGATTTGGTTGACAAGATTGCAATCAGAAAGAGTGAGAGAGAGAAATACATTCAGGATATAGTTGACGAGGTAAGTCAGCACATCAAGAATGCCAATATAGACGCAAAGATAGATGGTCGTATCAAGCACTTCTTCAGTATCTACAAGAAGATGAAGAATCAGGGCAAGACCATCGACCAGATTTATGATCTGTTCGCAGTTCGAATCATTGTTGATTCGGTAAAAGACTGCTACGCAGCCTTAGGCGTAATCCACGAAATGTATAAGCCCATTCCCGGCAGATTCAAGGATTACATTGCAATGCCGAAGGCCAACATGTACCAGTCACTTCATACAACCCTTATCGGTTCATCGGGTCAGCCCTTCGAAATCCAGATAAGAACCTACGAGATGCACAAGGCCGCTGAGTACGGTATCGCAGCTCACTGGAAGTACAAGGAGAACTCTGACGGTAAGAAGGTTGAGTCCCAGGAGGCAGAGAAACTTTCATGGCTTCGTGAGATTCTTGACTGGCAGAAGGAAATGTCCGATAACAAGGAGTTTATGAAGCTTCTTAAGGACGACTTTGATATTTACGGAGATACGGTTTACTGCTTTACTCCAAACGGCGAGGTTAAGACCCTGCCCTATGGTTCAAACCCCATCGACTTTGCTTACAGCATTCATTCCGCTGTAGGTAACAAGATGATTGGTGCCAGAGTAAACGGCAAGCTTGTTACCATAGATTATGAGATCCAGAACGGAGACAGAGTTGAAATCATCACCTCGCAGAACTCCCGAGGACCCTCAAGAGACTGGCTTTCAATTGTCAAGAGTACACAGGCCAAGAACAAGATTAACCAGTGGTTCAGAAATGAGCTTAAGGATGACAATATAACCAAGGGTAAGGACATGATAGTGTCCTACTGCAAGGCCAAGGGCATTAACATGACCGACGTCATGAAGCCCGAGTACATGAATCTTGTTATGGACAAGTATGGCTTCAGAGACTGGGAGTCAATTCTGGCAGCCATCGGTCACGGCGGACTTAAGGAAGGCCAGATCATCAACAGGATGCTTGAGGCCTATGAAGCCGACCATGCGAAACCTCTTACAAACGAGGAGGTAATCAGGCAGGTTGAGGAGAATCAGGCTCACAGAAATGTGAGAATGAGACCCAAGAGCGGAATCACCGTTAAGGGCATTCACGACGTAGCCGTAAGATTCAGTAAGTGCTGTTCACCTTTGCCCGGTGATGAGATAGTAGGTTTTGTCACAAGAGGAAGAGGTGTTTCCATTCACCGCTCCGACTGTATCAACATGCTTAGCCTTCCTGAAATTGAGAGAAGCAGAATCATCGAGGCTGAGTGGGAGAAGACAGAGACAGAGAATGAGCTTTACTCCGCAGAGATTAAGATTTACGCCAACAACCGTAACGGTCTTTTGGCGGATATTTCCAAGGCTCTCACGGAGAAGGATATCAATATCGTTTCCATGAATACCAGAACCAACAAGCAGGGTATGGCTACTCTTAATACCTGTATCGAAATCAGAAGCATGGACGAACTCAACAGAATTATTGAGAAGATTCGATCCATCGAAAGCGTAGTGGACATTGAAAGGACAAGAAGCTAGTATGAGCGAGATCAAAATAGGACGCCTTGTTATCGGAATAGCACAGACCAACTGTTACTTCATCTACAAAGAAGGCTCGAATGAGTGCGTATTTGTGGATCCTGCCGACCAGGGTGCGACTATTTTTGAGAAGTTAAAAGCCAATGGACTCTCCGTATCAGGCATAGTTCTTACTCATGCGCATTTTGACCATATCTGGGGCGCTCAGGAACTTCGCGCCAAATCAGGTGCCAAGATTTACGCCTGGGAAGAGGAAGAAGATTTATGTTCGGACTCCATTCTTAATGAATCCGACTGGGCAGGCAGAGCCTGTACCATTAAGCCCAACGTCTACTTGAAGGACGGGGACGAGATTGAGATAGCCGGAATCAGGCTTAAACTTTTGGGAACTCCCGGACATACCAAGGGAAGTTGCTGTTACTACATTGAGGAAGCCGGAATCCTTATAAGCGGAGATACTCTTTTTGCGGAGTCGGTGGGAAGAACGGATTTCCATACAGGCAGCATGAGTACCCTTGTGCGCTCAATCAAGGAAAAACTCCTTGTTCTCCCTGATGACACCAGGGTTTATCCCGGACATGGCCCTTCTACGACCATAGGTTACGAGAAAGAAAATAATCCATTTATACAGTAAAAGTTAAAGGCTCTTTTAATTAAAGAGCCTTTTTGTGAGGATAAATATGTTAAAAGTCAAAACGAATGTCATGGGTTTTGATTATGATATTCACTCTTTAGTGAAGGCCTTTTACCCGGAGGAGGAGGTAAGGGTTTTTTCCGAGGAAGAGTGCGATGAACCTGATGTAATATTCGACTTCAGGGCACCGAATGCCAATGAGGACCGCCCCGTATATAAGAACGAATTCAAAATCAAACTATACGAAGAACTCTCCAAAGAGACAGGAAAGATACTTCCGTGGGGAACACTGACGGGAATAAGACCCACGAAGCTTCCGATGGAGATGATTTCAGAGGGAAAGAACGACGAGGAAATCAAGGCCAAGCTTAAAAGCACCTACCTGGTTTCAGATGAGAAGATTGAGCTTTCCATTGAAATTGCCAAGAGAGAGCTTTTTGCTTTAAGGGATATAGATGCAAAAGAAGGGTACAGTCTGTATATCGGAATTCCATTTTGTCCAACGACATGTCTTTATTGTTCCTTTACATCATACCCGATTATTACAATGAAAAAGGTAGTAAACGACTACCTGGATGCCTTAGACAAAGAGATTGACTTTGCGGCAAGTGAATTTGCCGGAAAGACCCTTGATACGGTATATATCGGTGGCGGCACTCCTACGACTTTGGAAGCAGAGGAATTGGACAGACTTCTTACAAAGATTGAGGAAAGCCTTGATTTAAGCCATATCAAAGAGTTTACCGTTGAGGCGGGAAGAGCCGATTCCATTACGGCGGCTAAGCTTGAAACCTTAAAGAAACACAAGGTTACCAGAATATCCGTAAATCCCCAGACCATGAACGAGGAAACTTTAAAGTTCATCGGAAGAAAGGCTACGGCAGCTGAAACCGTTGAGGCCTATAAGTTAGCCAGGAGTCTTGGCTTTGACAACATAAACATGGACATTATCCTTGGCCTTCCCGGTGAGGGAGCGGAGGATGTGGCAAGAACCATAGAGATTATCAAGGATTTAAAGCCCGATAACCTTACGGTTCACTCCCTGGCAATAAAGAGAGCCAGCGCCCTTAGCCAGTTTATTGAAAAGAACGGCATGTCCATGATCAATAACACAGACGAAACCATGGCCATAGCGGCTAAGGGTGCAGAGGACATGGGACTTATGCCGTATTATTTGTACAGGCAGAAGAACATGTCCGGAAACTTCGAAAACGTGGGCTATGCTTCAGAAGGAAAGTATGGAATTTATAACATTCTTATTATGGAGGAACTTCAGTCCATTGTGGCTTTAGGCGCCGGCACCGTCACAAAGAGAGTGTACGGAAACGGCCGAATCGAAAGATGCGACAATGTCAAGGATGTAAAGCTCTATATTGAGAAGATTGATGAAATGATAGACAGAAAACGAAGACTATTTGAGGGAGACTGATTTGAGAAGAGTATTAGCGGCAATTCTTGTTTTGGCTTTTACAGTTTCATGTTTGGGATGTGGAGAAAGTGTTTCCAAGTCCAATCCCGTAACCTTAACCATCTGGCATGTATACGGAGAACAGACCGCGTCGCCTTTAAACGACATCATAAACGAGTTCAATGATACCATTGGTCAGCAGGAGGGAATCAAGGTTCAGGTTTCCCTGGTTTCAAACACCAACACCATACATGAGGCGGTTTTAAAGGCAGCCGAGAAGGAGCCCGGAGCCACAGAACTGCCGGATTTGTTCATTTCATATCCCAAAACTGTCCTTGCAATGCCGGATCCCGATATTCTTATGGACTTCAGGGAGTGCTTTAGTGAGGATGAATTAAATGAGTATGTGCCCGAATTCATTGAAGAGGGTGAGATAAATGGGAAGCTTCTGGTTTTTCCTGTGGCGAAATCCACTGAAATACTCTTCGTTAACAACACTTTGTTTGACAGATTTGCAAAGGATACGGGAGCCAAAATCGAGGATCTTTCCACCTGGGAGGGGCTTTTCGACACATCCGTTAAGTATAAGGAATGGAGCGGCGGAAAGGCGCTTATTGCACATGACTACCACTTCAATTATTTCCAGGTTGGATGCGAATCCATGGGTGAAGACTTTTTCGACGGCGATGCCATAGCCTTCGGACCCAAGTTTGAAAAAGCCTGGGAACCCTACGCTAAAGCAGCCATTGAAGGCGGCTTGTGGCTTAATGAAGGATATGCCACCGAGCCTTTAAGAACCGGCGATGCCATAGCAAGTGTGGGTTCAAGTGCCAGTGTTTTATACTATGCGGACGAGGTGACTTATGCCGATAACAGAACAGAAAAGGTGGATATTACCGCTTACCCCGTTCCCTGCTTTGAAAAGGGCGAGAAGATGGTAATGCAAAGGGGCGCCGGAATCTGCGCGGTTAAGTCGAACACTGAGAGAGAGAAAGCCATTGCAACCTTTGTGAAGTGGCTTACATCCCCGGAGATTAATGTGAAATTTGTTACTTCCGTGGGATATATGCCTGTAACCAATAAGGGCTTTGAACTTCTCCCGGATCAGATTGAGAAGCTTGACAGTCCCAAGTACAAGAGCCTTTACGAGGCATATATACAGACTCAAAAGGATTACACCTTTTATTCGGCACCGAAGCTTGATAATTACCTTGATCTTGAGACCACATTTGAAAAAGAGGTAAGAAGGCTTCTGAGAAAGGCCGCCATGGAATATAACGAGGAGGGGAAAGAGGACTCCTCCGTTAAGAACAGGGAGTATTTGATTAAGTTTGAGAGGGATATGAAGCGTAATTGAGGGATTACCGGCGAATGAGTAATATCATCAGGAAAATCAAACAAATAGTATATCTGTCCAAGCACAAGGGCAATGACTTAAGAGTCAAGATGATGTTTTACTTCATTGCCATTGCGCTTACTGCCATAGGTTTTCTGATTATCGTCCTTGTTTTATCCGGAAGAATTTTCAACGTCAGTGCACAGATGGCTGGTGTGATGCAAAATCACCTGAACAATCAGGCGGAGAAGTTCTCGGATGAGCTTACACAGTACACTGCCTACGGAATCGAATTATCCAGAAGCATCTCCAAGACCGTGGATGATGTTTTGGAGGAACACAACATCGAATTCTATCAGATGAACAACAATCCCGAGGTTTTGGAGGACCTTCAGAGCAGGATTTTTCAGGATATAAATACCGTAATCAAGCTTGGGGGAAGCAGTGGCGCATATGGTTTGGTTGACTGCACCATAAACACAAGTGTCCTGGGCTCTGGTCATTCCAGGGCAGGAGTGTGCTTAAGACTAGCCAACGTTACAGGTGAATTTGTGCTGAATCCTGAGGTTGCCATATACAGAGGAAGCAGCGAGATAGCCAGAAAAAACGACGTAAAGCTCCATACCCTTTGGAATCTTGAGTTTAACACCCAGAATATACCGGGCTACGATGATATCATGGAAAAATCCAGGGACACCGGAAAGGATTACTACTGGACTGAGAGAACCGTTCTTGAGGGAACGGGAGATTCCTGCATGCTTCTTTGCGTTCCCATCACCGGAAACCGGGTCAGACCTTACGGCCTTTGCGGTGTTGATTTGAATGAAAAACACTTTAATCTCCAATATCCTGCTCTAGACACGGTTTACGGCTCCATGATAACGGTGATTACGCCTTATTCCGATTCTCAGTTACTAATCGAAAACGGAATGACAGGAAACACCGAAGGAACCTGGCTTGACAACACTTTGGGACTAAAGGTGGAGGAGAGAAGCTACTACAATGCATACGGGTCCACAAAGGAAGTGTACTATGGGTTAAGTAAAGAAATTCCAATTAAAACCTTGGATGGCAAGACCTGGATGGTTTCGGTTCTTATCCCCAGGGAAGGATGCGATGCTTATATAAGACATAAAAGGATTATGTTTACAGCCCTTATCCTTGCCTTTACTCTGGCAATGCTTTCCATTGCTCTGCACCTATCCAACAGGTTTGTGAAGCCCATTCTTGCGGAGCTTGACAGGAAAGAGGGAGGGGATATGCCCGCGGACCTTAAGGAATTGTTTGACAGCCTTACGGCCAGCGTGGAGACTCTTACCAGAGCCGAGTACAGCGTTTATGAGAAGTATCTTGAAGGATATGATATAGCTCAGATACCGGATGAACTTATGATAAGTTCCAACACGGTCAAAAAACATAACAAGAGTATTTATAAGAAACTGAATGTATCATCTTTTGATGAGCTGTCTTTGTACTTTGACCTCTTCAGAAGGTGTAACAGAATAGATGATTTAAGAAAAAAATAGCTTGCAAACGGGAAAAAGTACCCTAGGGGTAATAGATTTCTGCCGAAAAAAAGGGTAATATAAACTCAGCTTTTTGAGGAGTTTAAAAAGATGAGGAAAATATTACGACTGTTATTAATTGCAGCGTTAGCCTCCATGTTTTTAATGGGCTGCGCAGCTACTCAGACATCTAAAGCCAACATAAGTTACTCGTTAGTTGAGATTACTGCTGAAGAGTATGTTGCTTTGGATTCGTCCCTTACTACAGATTAGAACACCACATAGTATACAAGGAACAAACTTGTTTTTACCAAGAACACTTTCGGCAGGGTTAACCCCTTTCTCTCACATGTTTAAAGGCACAGGGACATGTGATATTACCTGCCGAAAGGGAATTGGTAGCCCATTTACAAAATGAACACTATAAAATAGAATGTAACCAAGGATGAAGATCCTTGGTTTTTTATTTAGGCGCAAACACTATGAAGAACAATCACGAATCATCAGTAATCAGAAAGACCATTCTTTTCATAGCAGGGCAATGTGTTCTCATTGCCATAGTTTTTGCTGTCTATATTTTCAACTCCTACACCAACATAAGAAATGCCCAGGTTTCCTCCACAGAGAATCTTCTTGATGTGTTCGGAAGGGAACTGGACAACAAGATCAAGAATGCGGACATGCTTCTTGAGCAGATGATTTATCAAAACGACAACTATAACATGCTCCAAAGCAGCAAGGAGTCAGACAGGTATTATGCCTCCATAGCTCTTAAGAACATGATGGTTGAGTCCGTTACCTACAACAGCTACGTGGACACATTCATCATTGCGGAGAGTTTATATAACACCTGTTTGGATTACTCAAACACCTTTATTACTTTTAATCAGAGGAATACCTTAAGGGACTTTACCATGAGTAAAGCTTACCTTGGAAAGATGAAAGCTTCCTGGCAGATAGAGACCATAGGTGACGAACCTTACCTGTATAAGATATATGTATGGCAGGGTGAGGCTGCGGCAGTATTCATTTCTGTAAGGAGCTTCCTTGGAAACACTAACACAGGAGACTTCTCAAACACAGCCCTTGTTTTGTATGATTCCGAAACGGGAACAGTTTGGGGTAACTACGGAGAGCTTCCGGGAGAATTAAGGGCCGGGGATTCAATAGAATCCATAGAGGTGTACTCACCCATGGGAGATGATTACATCCTAAGGGCCGACAACTATCATATCAAAGCCTTCGTTGGCAAGGAGTTTGACTTTAACCTTCTTAAATATGATGTCTGGGTTATGCTTGCCATGATCCTTATCCTTTCGGGATTCACCGTATTTATGATAAGGCACTTAAGAAAGAGCATCATTAAGCCGGTGGGCACCTTAAGAAAAGACATGGAGCGCATCCAGTTTGGAGATTATGAATTACGAATCAATGACGAACTTGGAAGCAGAGAGTTTAACCTCCTTAAGAATACCTTCAATAAGCTCATGGATGAAATCCTTGGACTCAAGATTCAAACATATGAGAAGCAGATTACTTTGCAGGAGGCGGAGCTTAAAAGTATTAAGCTTCAGATAAGGCCCCACTTTTTCTTAAACGCCATGACCACCATCTCAAGCCTTTCACAGCAGGGCAAGAATGAGGAAATAAGAAACTACATTGATTCCCTCTCAAAGAACATAAGATATATGTTCAGGTCCGGCCTTCACACCGTATCTCTTGACGAGGAGATAAGACATGTGGAAAACTACTTTGAGATGCAGGAGTTAAAATATCCCGGCTGCGTTTTCTTCTTTATAGATGTGGCGGAGGAAACAAGAAGCTGGAAGATTCCCCAGATGCTTATCCATACGGTAATAGAGAATGAGTATAAGTATGCCGTGGATGTAAACTCAATGTTAACTATCCTTATTAAAGCCGAGCTAATTAATAAAGACGGCGAAGAAATACTTAAGGTCGAAATTGAGGATGACGGACAAGGATATCCCGAGAAGACTCTTAAGGATTTCAAGGACGGTTCGATACATGATTCCGGAGACGGAAGCAGAGTGGGCCTTTGGAGTATTAAGAGAATCCTTGAAATAATGTATGAGCGAAATGATCTTTTTGAAATCAGCAACATTTCGCCCCACGGATGCAAGAACACAATGTACATTCCTGCAAATCCCAAGCACGAGGTGGACGAGCGAGGAAAGGTCAACATAGATTAGGAGACACATGAGAGTATTGATTGTCGACGATGACAGAGCCACGGTTGATGTCATCAGAGATACCGTCCATTGGGACTCATTGGAGGTTTCAGATGTTTTTACCGCATATAACATCAAGGAAGCCAAGAAGATTCTCACGGCAGAGCAGATCGATATCGTAATCAGCGACATCGAGATGCCTCAGGGAAGCGGTATTGATTTATTGGAATGGTACAGAGAACAGGAACTTGACGGCGAGTTCCTGCTTTTGACATGCCATGAATCCTTCGACTACGCCAAGCATGCCATGCAGCTCCATGCCTTCGAGTACCTTTTAAAGCCCTTTGATGTAAACGTCATGGAGGCCACCCTAAGGAAGATTATAAGGGACATCATTGAGAAGCGAAGCATTAAGGAAACCAGCGAGCTTGGCAAGTGGGCCAAGGAAAACACCGCGAGGCTTTACAACAACTTCTGGACCGATATCTTTGGCGCCAAGGTTACTCCGAGCGCGGAAGAAATAAGAAACGAGATAAACAAAAGACACCTTGATATAGACACGGAAGGCCTTTATCATCTGGTGGTTTCAAGGGTTTCTGATACTGCAAGAGACAGGGAGAAGATTAACACCAACCTCATCCTCTTTATCCTTGAAAACATCCACATGGAAGTTTTGTTGGGGGACCCACAGGGCACAAATGTGGCAAGCATTGAAGTGGGAGGCGGAATCATAGTGGCTTCTGTCATTCCTGCCACCAAAGACGGCAAGGCCGTTTCTCCAAAGGAAATCCAAACCAAGTGTGAAAGGCTTATAGAGGACCAGAAGAAGATTCTTTCTTCAACCATGACATGCTGTATTGGTAAAAGCGTCCATATCTACGAATTCTACGAGACCTTCCAGAGACTCCTCAATCTCATGGAAGTGAATGTGTCCTATTACGGCAAGGCTTTCTATGAGGAGGACGCCAGCAAAAACAGCGATACCTCAGGAGTGTCTCTTGATACGGAGAAACTTGAAAGTCTCCTTTCAAAACAGCAGAAGATGGAGTTTATGAGCGCTCTTAAGGATCTTCTTAATGAGAAGATGAAGAGTAACGCTCTTACGGATGCTGCTCTTAATAAGATAGAGAAGGAAGTTCAGCAGGTGGTTTACACCTACCTTGGAAAGAAACAGATAGCAGTTGCCGGCCTTCTTGAGGATGAGAACCTTAATAACCTTGAAAAGAGAGCTACCCAGTCGGTCCTTGATATGATTAGGTGGGCAAACTATTTGCTGGATGCCACCTTTGAACACGAGAAGACCGTTAAAAAGAGCTTTACCTTAAGCGATAAGATTAATAACTACATCCATGAGCACTATAAAGAGCCCATAGGGCGAAATGAAATTGCTGAGGTAATGTTTTTAGCCCCCGAGTACTTATCAAAGGTTTATAAGAAAGAAACCGGTGTAACACTAAATGAGGCCATCGCCACCTACAGAGTTGAGCAGGCAAAGATCCTTCTTGATAGAGGCGAGAGGGTCAGCGACGTAGCAGAAGAAGTGGGTTTTGATAACTTTACATACTTCTCAACCACCTTTAAAAAGGTGGTCGGAGTTTCTCCGACCCAATATAAAAAACAATAATCGAAATCTTATTTTTGAAAATTTAAATCATTTTTTTTAAAGAATTTACGTTTCTTATGATGCTACTCTTGTACTATCAAAAAGAGGGAGGTTTTATCATGAGAAACGTAAAACGCTTTTTATCACTGATTCTTACAGTTGCCATGACTCTTGGTATGGTAGCTTGTGGCGCAGCTGAAACGGCATCTACAGATTCAACTGCATCTACAGACTCTGCAAAGGAAGCAGCTGCAGAATCAT
>JAFZSQ010000032.1 GCA_017619295.1 Lachnospiraceae bacterium | reverse complement strand
TAATCCCGAATTCCGACTGAGTAATAGTCCCATCAAGGTCAAAAAAAATGTATTTATACATCCGATTTCCTCTTTATGACACTCTATATATTTGTTTCTTTCACAATAAACTTAGGTCTTTTCTTAACCTCAAGATAGGTCCTGGCCAGGTACTGGCCCAGTATTCCGATACAGAAAAGCTGTATCCCCCCTATAAACACCATTATACAGGTCTGGGAGGCCCAACCTTGAACCGGATCTCCGAAGACCATCTGCCTTACGATCAAGAAAATAATAGCTATGATTGAAATAATACACATCAAAAATCCGAAGAAGGATGATATCTGCAGGGGCACCGCCGAGAAATCCACGATCCCCTCCAGGGAATACTTAAAGAGCTTCCAGAAAGACCACTTAGTCTCTCCTGCCACCCTGTTCACATTCTCATAAGCCACCCACTTGGTCTTAAAACCGATCCATCCGAAAATGCCTTTTGAGAACCTGTTAACCTCGCTCATACTTACAATGGCATCCACCATAGTCCGGCTCATGAGCCTGTAATCCCTGGCACCATCCACCACATCTATATCTGATATCCTATTTATGATCTTGTAAAACCTTCTTGCAAAAAATGACCGGATCTTGGGCTCTCCTGCCCTGGTCACCCTCCGAGTTGCCACGGAATCATATCCTTCTTCCTTGATAGCCTTATACATCTCCGGAAGCATAGCCGGCGGATCCTGCAGATCCGCATCCATTACAACCACGAAGTCTCCCGTGGCATGGACAAACCCCGCATACATAGCCGCCTCTTTCCCGAAATTCCTTGAAAATGAGACGTACTTGACCCGGCTGTCACTCTCCGCAAACCTCTTTATAATAGACAAAGACTCATCTTTGGACCCATCATCTATAAATAGCAGTTCAAATTCCTGCTCTTTCATCTCCCCGGTAACTCTATTAACTTCCTCATAAAATGCCCGCAACGACTCCTGCTCGTTATATACAGGCACTATAATCGTAATCTTATCCATAACACAATTATCTCCACATTACCCATTATAAGAAACTTCCCCCACATTCGCAACAAACAGATTCCAAAATCCCCTTGCAAAAACCTATAACAAGATATAAAATGAAATTGTAACCTATAACAAGATATAACAAGATATAAAACAGGTTTGAAACCTATAACAAGATATAAAAGCGAGGCCAGCATGAAAACAAATCCCTTTACATTATCCTTTGGAATGGAACCATCCCAGCAAATATCCAGAATCACTCAAGCCGGAGAGATTACCGGCACTTTCACCTCCGACTCCCCCTCCACCTACGCATATATGATAACCGGCGTCAGAGGTTCAGGAAAAACCGTTATGCTCACAAACCTTTCAGAGCAGTTTGAAAAAGAATATGACTGGATCGTAGTCAACGTCACACCGGAATCAGACATACTCAACTCCATAGCTGCCAAATTATACAGCAGAAAAGAATTAAAAAACATCTTCGTCAAAGCAAAACTGGATTTTTCCGCTTTTGGCTTAGGCGTTTCTTTGGAACGCGGAGAACAGATTTTTGATATAGAAACAGTTTTGGAAAAAATGCTTGAAGAGCTCAAAAAGAAAAACAAGAGAGTTCTTATTGCCATAGATGAGATTATTTCAAATGAACACGTAAGGATCTTTGCCAGCGCATTCCAGCTTTTACTGCGCAGAAAGCTCCCTATCTTTCTCATAATGACAGGTTTGTACAAGAACATTTACAACCTGCAAAATGAAAAAACCCTCACATTTCTATACCGCACCCCCAAGATAATGCTGGATCCTTTGAGCATTGGTGCAATTTCAAGAAGTTATGAATCAATTTTCAGCATTGATAAAAATGCTGCCCTAGACATGGCCAAGCTGACGAAAGGCTACGCCTTTGCTTACCAGACCTTAGGATATTTGTATTGGAATGAGCGTTCAAAAATCGTAAATAATCCCGATATTGAAAGAATACTCCCCCAATACGATGAGACTTTGGAATCATATGTTTATGAAAAAATATGGTCCGAGCTTTCTCCCAAGGAAAAAGAAATCGTTGCATACCTTGCAAATGATGAAAAAGTAAAAGTCGCTGAAATACGTGAGAAAACCGGTGACACCAATAATAGTTTCTCCGTATATCGCGACAGGCTGAAAAAGAAAGGCATAATAGACACCTCTCTGTACGGTCACATTTCCTTAAAACTCCCGCGATTCGGCGAAATAATACAGGCGTGGATATAATCATCCACGCCTAAAATCTCTACCTTAATGCCTCCGGCAATTCTCTCGTTTAGTCATTCGCCCTCTAATCTACACTGCAAAAACAACTCCGGCACATTTTACGCTTACAGCTTTCAAATGCTCCATTATCTCTATAAAATCACTTTTGGTAGTGTTACCGCCTTTAACAAGGATCAAAACAGCCTCGTTCTCGGGGATGTTAAGATAGAATCTCTCCCTGTCACCATCAGATACATCAGCAACTTCAAGGCTCTTCACAACCCCACAGATACGGTCTGAAACAGCTTTAAGGTCACTGCCTGAGCAATTATACAAATGCAGCTTCTTAATCCCTGCATCCTCCATATTCTTATCCAGAATACTTAAGTACCTCTCGGGATTACGGTATCTGTCATTCTTCTTGTAGTACATTCTATCAAGACCGGACTCAGGTTCCTTCTTAAAGGCACATACCACATCCTGCCCTGTCAGGTCAGATACATCCGTAGCTGACTCGAAACGCTTTCCAAACACGGCCATGACAAAGCCTACTGCAAGACCGCAGAAAATGCCGGCAAGTATGCATACCAAAATATTCTTAAATCCGATAAAGAGACCGCGAGCGCCCGCAGTAGTCGAAGCATTATTAGCAGGTGCTTTCTTCTCAAGTTCGCTCAACTCTTTCTCAAGATTAGTGAGATTTGTCTTCTTTGCGTTCTGCTTATTCTTAAAATCGGTTCCATCAACGGCTCTGTCAACTTCCTGTGCCAAAACCAGATCATACGCTCCAACAAGACTGCTGTATTTTTCATTTTTTGACCGAAGCTCAGTATCAATAGCCATTTCCAAATCCTTAACATAACTATCATCAGAATATGCAATACTAAAAGCCACAGTGTTTCCGGATCTGGAGATAACGATCAACTCATCAAGGGACTTTTCCTCATAAGTACTGTCAATGGCACTTATTGCTTTTCTAAATTCCTCTGAAGGAAAATTAGCCTCCAAGAGCCCATAAAGGGTTGCACTCCTATTCTCATAATCATCCCCTGAAAGTCCGGTCTCCTTCCAATCTATCACATAGTAAATGATACGGTTATGAAGGGCACTGGTATCAACCTTCATAAATTCCGAATTCTCAAGATACTTCTTATACTTCTCTGCGTTATCCTTTAATTTCTTAGCCTCATCCGGTTTTACGGACTCAGCCGGTGTAGAGGCCTGGGCAACGGAAACAGGCTCTGCTGTAGCGGCCTTTCTATCCTTGAATAAGAAAAATCCATATCCGGCTGCAAATACTAATACCGCCACCAGAAGCATAACCTTCCAGCGCTTTGCCATGGTATACATGGCACCTACTAATGATATTTCACGTTCTTCCTGCATAAAACTTTTCTCTCCAGTCTTCTATCCTGCGCAACTATTACTCTTTATTCGATGAATCATCCGAATTATTATCCGTTTTCACAGTCTCTTCAGAACTCTCTACCTTAGGTGTTTCATCCTTAACTATTTCATTCTTAACAACATCCGGCTTCCCCTCAACAATTCCAGGCTTTACCTTCAAGAAATAGAATGCGGCGCCACCGCCTGCCGCAGCAAGCACAAGTATAACTGCGATCACTATAACTGCGGTGTTATCCTGACCCTGAGCCTGTGCCGCCTGATCCTCCGGATCATCTGCCAGGATAAAGGGCTGCAGTCTCTCTGCTAAGGGAACATAGTTTTCGAACTCGGCCTCATAATCTATAGGATCCTCTTCTTCAGGCTCCTCTTCCTCTTCTTCCACCGGTTCCTCATAATCCGGCTCGCTGCCGTCATCCTCCCAGAAATTCGGGTCTGTAGCCTCGCCGTCTCCGGAGTCATCCTCACTGCCGTCATCTACCCAATAATTATCCCCCAGGTCTTCTCCGTCATCATCATCCCCTGAGCCATCATCTACCCAATAATTTCCGTCATCTTCATCGTAGTCTGCATCCTCGTCATACTCGATATCGTCATCGTCAGCATAAACGACACTGGGCGCGGAAAAACTCAGCATCATAACGACCATCAATATATAGATCAAACCTTTTTTAATCTTACGCATTATAGCATTACTCCTTTTGTAAGCATTTATAAATGCTCACTATGGTATTGTACCAATATCAAAACAAAATATCACTAATAAGAGGAATTTTACCAACACAAATGATGCCGCAGACTGCATCTTTTGCAATCTGCGGCGTTGTATATAACTTATTCAATAATTATTGAACAGTAACCGTGCATTTTCCAACCTTGCCGTTATGGGCGGTTGCGAAAATGGTTACCTTACCCGGGGCTACTGCGGTGATGGTGCCATCCGGTGATACCGTTGCGATAGCTGGGTCGGATGATGACCAGGTTACGTTAGGATCGATAACACCCTTGGGATTTACAGTTGCTACAGGCTGGACTGTCTCTCCTACTGCAAGCTTGTATGATGACTTCTTTACACTTACGCTTGTAGCGGCTTTGGGTCCCCTTATGGTAAATGTTCCCTTCTTGCCGGTAACTGCTGTAGCTTTAACTTTGATATCTCCGGCACCTGTACATGTTACAAGTCCGTTAACATCTACCGTACCGTTACCTTTCTCAACTTCCCAGGTTACAGTCTTATCGATAGCATTATCCGGTTTTACAGTTGCCGTAAGCTGTACAGTTCCGTTAAGGGTGATATTCTTTTCACCTGTGATCTTAACGCTGGCAGCTTCTTTTGGTCCCTTAAGAGTATATGTAGACTTCTTTCCTGTTGCTGCGGTTGCTCGTACCCTTATGTCTCCGGCGCCTGTACATGTTACAAGTCCGTTGGCGTCTACCTCGCCATTACCCTTATCGATAGACCAGGTAACAGTCTTATCTATTGCGTTATCCGGCTTAACTGTTGCAGATAACTGTGCAGTTCCCTGATACTCTATAGACTTAGGTCCGGTTATCTTTACGCTTGATGCTGCCTTAGGTCCCTTAATGGTAAATGTAGTCTTCTTTCCGTTTGCAGATGTAGCTCTAACCTTGATATCTCCGGCACCTGTACATGTTACAAGTCCGTTTGAATCTACTTCACCATTACCCTTATCTATGGTCCATGTAATGGATGTATTAACAGCATTATCCGGCTTTACTGTAGCATATAACTGAGCTGTTCCGTGATACTCAATAGTCTTATCACCTGTTATCTTAACGCTGGACACCTGCTTTGGTCCGGTAATATTAACTGTCGCTTTCTTTTTACTACCGTCTGTAGTCATAGCAGTGATCTTGGCATTTCCCGGGCCCACGCATGTTACTACTCCATTTGCACTAACAATCGCTACCAGGGGGTTACTTGTGGTCCATTCCAAGGTCAGATCAGTTGCATCGGAAGGAGTAAAGCTCTCCAGCCAAAGAGAAATCTGCTGATTCAAGGACATAGTAGCCTTTTTCATGTTAAGCTTGATGCTTTTAAGCTTTATAGTATTACCCTTGGGAGCAGTTTTTCCTGCAATAACCCCAGTTCTTATACTTGGATAATTAGTCTTTATAAAAGTATACAGAGACATCCTTGATCCGTTATGAACCGTCTCAACTTTTTCAAATTCGTCCTGTGTTCCGTTAAAATAGACTCTCTCTAATCCACCCCAATCAAATGCACGTTCATTAACAAATGTGACCGTCTTGGGAAGGGTAATATTCTTCAATCCTGTGCCAATAAAAGACTCATGACCTATCTGCTCTAATCCAACAGGAAGGCTGACACTTCCAAGTCTGGTAGACATAAAGGTATAATCACTTACCCTTGTAACTCCTTTGTTGATCTTTACAGCCTTAAAATCACGACCTACCACAGATCGTGCATTCATTCCACCGGTGTATGTACCGGTATCAGTACCGCTAATGATCAATAATTGATTACTATCCAATTCATAAGTTCCACCGGAGCCAAGGCTTCCGCTGGCAACTATAGTTGCAGCATACACATTTCCCGGTACTCCCAAAACCAGCGTGCATGCCATTACAAAAAAGAGAAGGCTTCTCTTTAATGCTTTCATACTTAAATTCCTCCTTGTGTATAACAAATGATAGGCGCCGACGCACCTTATCCATAATACCCTTTGCAGGGTATCATTGTCAATTAAATAACATGGGTTGAGTTGCTACAGGCTGAATGCTCTCTCCTGCAGTTGCTCTACACATACTCTATCGGCAATGCCACAAGATTCTCTCTTAAATACATCTTCTTATCAGTCAGGCACAGGACAACTCCTAGCCCTCTCTTTCTATCGGGTATCTTATCCAGCACCACATTTGCAGCTGCCATATCAGCCCTGGGGTTGCCGGTCATCTTTATCTCCACCGGATAAAGTATGCCGTTCTCATCAATGATCAGGTCAATCTCATTATCCCCGTGAGTTCCTTTATCTTTGCCCCTGTAGTAAAATACGCTGAATCTGTAGTCCTTTCCCTCATTAATGTATGATTTGAGTATCTCTGATACAACAAATGTCTCAAACATGTTGCCGGCCACTGCTGAATTCTTCAACGCATCAGCCGTTAACCATCTGGCAAGAAAACAAGCCAGACCCGTATCCCTGAAATACACTTTCGGTGTCTTAACGGCTCTTGAAAGTACACTTGCACTATAGGGCTGCAGCAGGAAAATGATTCCCGTCCTTTCAAGTATAGATATCCACGACTTGACAGTGGGCTCACTGACACCGACCGTCCCTGCAATATTTGCGTAATTCAACATCTCCCCGGTTCTTGCAGCCACAGCCGTTAAGAACTTTGTAAAAGTCAAACTGTCCGCTGAGATCAAACTGTTAATATCACGTTCTATATATGTGGCAACATATGAAGAATAGAAGTCCTGCCAGTCTCTGTCAACATCATGCAATTCAGGATAGAACCCCTTATGGATCGTATCCCATATTTCATAATAGCCTGTGATATCCCCTTCTCTATTATTTATGTATTCATCCGTAGGTACGAAATGCCTGTTAAATGAGACTCCATTGATCTCTCTCATGGAAAGACCTGATAACTCCAGGATTGACACTCGACCGGCTAATGACTCACTCATACCCTTCATCAACTCAAGTTTCTGCGACCCGGAAAGAATAAATGATCCTCTCGTATCCGAATCATCAACAATAAGCTTAATCTCTTCAAGTATATCCGGCTCCTTCTGAACCTCATCTATAAATAAGGGGCGGGGATTATTAATAAAGAATAGCTTCGGCTCCTCTCTTGCCTGCAACCTGGTCATATTGTCATCAAAGCTTACTCTGTTAAATCCGGGAAAAACATGTTTAACAAGCGTAGTCTTGCCAACCTGCCTTGCCCCTGTTATCAGAAGACATTTACTCTTATTTAATCTTTCTTCTATAACACCGGAAATTGCCCGTTCTATATATGTCATAATCATTCCTCCGACTAATCTAAAGTCTGACTAAATTATAGTCGAAAACGAATCTACCGTCAAGATAGCTAAAAAATACTTTAAAAAATCCCGCCATTACTGGCGGGACGTATGAGTTTGTGACTTAATTATTATTATCGAACTTACTATACTGTTATAATACACTTCCCTACTCTTTTTTAGCATAGTCATTGTTGAGGCTGCAAGAGTAGCTTGTGAACCGACTCTTCAGCTTTTTCACGAGAGTATTCAAAATCCTCCATAATGGCCTCTATGATATTGCCCTCTTCTACTCCAAGTTTTTTCATCCGCGAAATGTACTTATAAAGATCTTCTTCCTGTGTTTCTTCTCTAGTTTCTCTTTGTACCTGCCGGAAATATTCCTTCATAGTCATATATGAATCCCTCCAATCCTTTCGCTTCCTGGCATCAACCAGAGCGTCTTTCAGATTATTTACAAGGTCGCTCTTATATTCCTTAATATCAGATGTATCAATAAAATGCATTAACTCCCTAAAAGAATCGCTCACATTTCCAATTGAACCTTTGGTGTTTATAAACACCTTTACCGCACCGTCATTCAGCTTTAGTTCGGGGTTGTCTTCACACCGGGATTCAAACTTGTATATATAACGGTCCTCTCCAAATAGATCAAATGTGCAGATAAAAATGATAAATGTCTTCTTCAGATTGTCATAATCATCACCCGATTCAAGATTATAAGCATCGATGATCCCTTGATAGTATCGGCTCCTCTTCCGCAGATTGCCATCATTTCTGGACTGCATCTCGCAATTATAAATGGTTTTGCCATCATCCACATACAAGTCCATCCTGATGCCATGAGAATCCGGATTAACATCCATATCCTTCTCTCTGTCAACATACTCGATATGATGGATCTTGATGCCAAGTATCTCCTCCAGAAATGGCTTTGCCCTGTCGGCATCCCTCATAATCCTTCCGAACATGAACTTATTTGAAAAGCCCAGTTCGGAATACTCTTGTTCAAATGTTTCTCTTTTCAATAAATACCCTCCTTTATTATATCATTAGTACTGTGGATTTCCAATCGCGATTTCTTAAGATGACAGATCGTCTGAAGTATAAGATTATTTAGAATGATTATAGCGATTGCGGGAGTGATTATAGCAATATTTTACATTATTGTCAAGCATTATCCCTGAGAACTTGGAGAAACATCTCTGTCTATAAAAAACCCGCGGAATATTATCCGCGGGTTTTCTACATCTAAAGCTTATTATTTAACTGTTATGGTGCACTTTCCTACTTTACCATTATGGGCAGTGGCAAGTATCGTTGTCTTGCCCGGGGCTACTGCTGTGATCACACCTTCGGAGGTTACGGTAGCGATAGCCGGGTCGGATGATGACCATGTTACTGTCAGGTCGATAGCATTAGCCGGTTTAACTGTGGCTACAGGCTGAGCTGTCTCTCCTACCGCAAGCTTGTAAGAAGATTTATTTACGCTTACAGATGAGGCGGCCTTGGGTCCTTTTATTGTAAAGGTTCCTTTTTTACCGTTAGTGGATGTTGCACGAACCTTTATGTCGCCGGCTCCGGTGCAGGTTACTAATCCGTTAGCGTCTACTATACCGTTTCCTTTTTCGATTAACCAAGTTACGGTCTTATCGATGGCATTGTCCGGTTTAACTGTGGCTGTAAGCTGTACTGTTCCATTAAGGACGATGTTTTTCTCGCCTGTTATCTTTACACTTGCTGCATCTTTCGGTCCTTTAAGAGTGTATGTACTCTTCTTACCAGTTACAGTGGTTGCTCTAACCTTGATATCTCCGGCTCCGGTGCAGGTTACTAAGCCGTTAGCGTCTACTGTACCGTTACCCTTTTCTACCATCCAGGTTACAGTCTTATCAACTGCGTTATCAGGTTTTACAGTAGCTGAAAGCTGAGCTGTGCCCTGATAATCAATGGTCTTATGTCCGGTTATCTTAACACTTGAAGCAGCCTTTGGTCCTTTAAGAGTATACGTGGCTTTCTTTCCGTTTGAAGACGTAGCCCTTACCTTGATGTCTCCTGATCCGGTGCAGGTAACTACTCCATTTTCATCGACCGTTCCCATTCCCTTATCAATACTCCAGGTAACACTCTTATCTATAGCATTATCCGGCTTTACTGTAGCTGAAAGCTGTGCCGTTCCCTGATAATCAATAGTCTTCGGTCCGGTTATTTTTACGCTTGAAGCCTGTTTCGGGCCGGTGATAGTACATGTAGCCTTCTTCTTACTTCCGTCAACGGTGGTTGCAGTAATCTTAGCATTACCGGGGCCAACGCATGTAACAAGCCCCATATCATCAACGATAAATGCTCCCGGATTGCTTGAAGCCCACGTCACGTTTGTATTTGTAGCATTTGCAGGTGTAAAACCTGACACATACAGCTGCAATTCCTCATTTAAGGACATGGTAGCTTTATTTTGATTAAGTTTAATGGATTTCACCTTAACCGGATTTGTAACCGGCGTATATTTATAGACATTTACATTAAATGTATCAGACTTGCCGCCATCAACCGTTGTTACAGTAATAACAGTCGTTCCTACTGACAATGCCGTAACCTTACCAGTTGCATCAATAGTTGCAACTGCAGGATTACTGCTGCTCCATGTTACCGCCTGGTTGGTCGCATTTTGTGGGTAAATAGAATATGGAATACCTCTTAAACTATGACCTACTTCTATATTAGCCTTTCTGCTGTCATGCAATAATAAGCTGGAGCCATCCTGCCTCTGGGCAACTGCAAGTGTATTGAAACCCAATCTTATGCCTTGAACAGGAATACTATCAGCATACACTGCAGAAGAAAAACAGCTGACAAGTAGAATCGTTGTAACAAAAGTCACCAATAACCGTTTTAATCCACCGGAATACTTCATTCAAAATTCCCCCTGTTATTATGTTAGTACAATATCTATACAACCTTATTTAGTATAGCACACCAGATTATCTGTTGCCACTATTATAAGAATAATAAAAAAGTCCCACCATCGCTGGCGGTGGTAATGGTTGCATTATTCATCCAGATGATATACAATGCTTACTATCGTGATATATCTATTACCTATTCTAGAGGTCTAGCAACATCATTTAATCATTTCGATTGTTTACCGAATTATTATTGATTAGAGAGGATTTTTCGTGAAGGAAAAAAGTGAATTATCTGTATTTGCTGCAAATACAAAAGGTTCGGCATTGGACTGTGCAGCAAGTGAATTATTTAAGAACAAGGAAATTGTTGCTCCGCTTCTACAACTCCTTGTTGACGAATTCAAGGATTTGAGTATCGAAGAGATAATACGATGCTTCTCTTCAGAGATTACCGATGATGAACCCATAGATGACATCGATGTAGATATCTCTTCTCTTGATCCGGAAATGAAGGCACTATATGAAAAGTGCATTTTCTTTGATAGCCGTTTTGATATGCGTAATCCCAAACTTAGTGAGGGAAAATTAATATTTAAGCTTCACTTTGATCTTGAGATTCAAAATCAAGTATACGAATCTTCTTTAGGGTATCCTCTGGTTAAGCGAGGAATCTATAACCTGGCTCGAATGCTTAGCAAACAGCTTGGCCGTCTTACCTCTAATTCTGACTATTCAAAGCTTGAAAAAGTATATGGCATATGGATATGTAATCATAATATCCCTACTGCCGATAGAAATACCATAACCGGTTTTCGTATAATCAAAGAAAATATTGAAGGTTCTTCCTCTGACAAATCATCTGACTACGATTTAATTAACCTTATACTTGTCAGGAGGGGAAATCAGGCTTACAATAACAAAAAAGGACTCTTTGATTATCTTAATGCAACTTTCAGTGGTAATATAGAGAAGATGCAGGAATATTCAAATGTTGAATGGAGTGAGAAAGTTAAGAAGGAGGCGGAAAGCATGACGGGATTGGCAGACGTATACTTCTCTTGGGGTATTGACAAAGGTGTTGAGCAAGGCATCGAGCAAGGTTTTTCGAAAGGTCAAGATTTCGAGCGACGTGAGCGTATTGCTGAAATGCTTAGATGTGGAAAATCTCCCGATGCGATTGCCGACTTTTGCAATTATCCTATGGATTTAATTCTGGAAGTACAGCAGAACATAACTATTTCTTAATAGAACTGATATTAGTGACACAGTAGGGGACGGTTCTTGCGTTTCGGTACCGAAACGCAAGAACAGTCCCCTTCTGTTTCATATTTTAATCAGTTTACTGTAATAGTGCATTTACCGACTTTGCCGTTGTGGGCGGTGGCGAGGATGGTTACCTTGCCGGGGGCGATGGCGGTGATGGTGCCGTCGGGTGCTACTGTAGCGATAGCCGGGTCGGATGAGGACCAGGTTACTGTCAGATCAATAGCATTAGCCGGTTTAACTGTAGCTACAGGCTGAGCTGTCTCTCCTACCGCAAGCTTGTAAGAAGATTTATTTACGCTTACAGATGAAGCAGCCTTGGGTCCTTTTATTGTGAAGGTGCCCTTCTTGTTGGTTACGGTTGTAGCTCTAACCTTGATGTCTCCGGCACCTGTACAGGTTACTACTCCATTAGCATCTACCTCACCGTTACCTTTTTCGATTTCCCAGGTTACGGTTTTATCGATGGCATTATCCGGCTTTACAGTCGCTGTGAGCTGTACCGTTCCGTTAAGAGCGATATTCTTCTCACCTGTAATCTTAACGCTGGCAGCTGCTTTGGGTCCTTTAAGAGTGTAAGTAGCCTTCTTTCCGTTTGCAGAAGTTGCTCTAACTTTTATATCTCCGGCGCCTGTACATGTTACTAGACCGTTGGCATCTACTTCTCCATTACCTTTATCGATAGACCATGTTACAGTCTTATCTATTGCATTATCCGGCTTAACTGTTGCTGTAAGCTGGGCTGTGCCCTGGAAATCAATCTCCTTAGGACCGGTAATCTTTACTGAAGCAGCAGCCTTAGGTCCCTTTAATGTATAAGTAGCCTTCTTGCCATTTGCGGAAGTTGCTCTTACTTTAATATCTCCTGAACCGGTGCATGTTACCACTCCGTTGGCATCTACTTCTCCGTTACCTTTATCAATAGACCACGTAACGGTCTTATCTACTGCATTATCAGGCTTTACAGTAGCTGTAAGCTGGGCAGTACCCTGATAATCTATCTCCTTAGGACCTGTAATCTTTACTGAAGAAGCAGCTTTCGGTCCCTTTAAGGTATACGTAGCTTTCTTGCCATTTGATGTAGTAGCTCGAACCTTGATATCTCCTGATCCGGTACAAGTTACTACTCCATTTGCGTCTACTTCACCATTACCCTTATCAATAGTCCATGTAACGCTCTTATCTACTGCATTAAGGGGCTTAACTTCAGCTGAAAGCTGGGCTGTGCCTTGATACTCTATTTCCTTAGGTCCGGTAATCTTAACGCTGGCAGCTTGCTTCGGTCCGGTTATTGTACAAGTTGCCTTCTTATTACTTCCATCAATTGTAGTTGCAGTAATTTTTGCGTTACCGGCTCCTACACAATAAACAAAACCGTTTCGATCAACTACCGCAACACTTGTATTACTTGAAGACCAGGTTACTCCTTGGTCGGTTGCATTGCTTGGAGTAATAATCGTCGTTAGCTGTATACGCTCACCCAGCGACATGGTTGCTTTTGTCTGATTTAGTTTAATCGATTTAACCGGGGTATCCTTTCCACTGCTATTTCCCGGCACAACCGTTACATCGCAAGTAGCTTGTGCGCTATGCCCAAGATCAGTTACAACAACTGTTTCCTTTCCGACTTTCTGTGGAATTATATACATGTTACCAGAGCGACTTTCATACTTTATCGCCCCTGATTTAGAAGAAAAACCCCAGTGAAAATCTATAGGTCCTTCCTCAGCTTTAACGTATGTTTCCTTCAATAAAACCGGATTATCATTAAGCCCTATTGTAACAGAAGTTCGATTTAGTTTAAGACTGCTTAATCTAGCATATTTTTTTACTTCTACTCTGCATGTAGCAGTCTTGCCACCGTCTTGTGTGGTAACTGTTACATTTGCCGTTCCTACAGCCACTCCTCTGACTGTTACTTTTAACCCATCAGGCTCTATAGTAACCACAGAAGGATTATCACTGACCCATGTTACATTTTGATTGGTTGCATTATAAGGTGTTAAGCGTGCAAATATTTCCTCGGATTGTCCGAGTGCAACATGGCAAAAACCTCCAACATAATTCGTCCGTACACTCTCAACAGGTACATTCTGAGCTGCCAATACCGTTCCCGATGAGAATAGTCCCATGGTGAGCATGACAGCCAGTCCCAATAAAATCTTCCTTAATCTGTTCATAATACTCCCCTTCACTAAATTAGAATTGATGGGCTAATAGCCACCATTTGTATAATACTCTAATCTGTGCCAATTTTTCAATATTTGTAAATAAAACCAACTAGGAAAAAAGTACCGCAGACTGTATCAAATACAATCTGCGGTAATCTCAAATACTAATATCTACATTGATTATTATTCCTTCACTGTAACCGTACACTTTCCAACCTTACCGTTATGTGCAGTAGCAAGTATCGTTACCTTGCCCGGAGCTACGGCGGTGATGGTGCCGTCCGGAGCTACTGTAGCGATGGCCGGGTCGGATGAGGACCAGGTTACGTTAGGATCGATAACATCCTTGGGGTTTACTGTAGCCACAGGCTGGGCTGTCTCTCCTACAGCAAGCTTGTAAGATGAGTTCTTTACGCTTACAGAAGTAGCAGCTTTGGGTCCTTTAATCGTAAATGTACCCTTCTTGCCTGTTACTGCCGTAGCCTTTACCCTGATATCTCCGGCACCTGTACAGGTTACAAGACCGTTGGCATCTACCGTACCGTTTCCTTTCTCAACTTCCCAGGTTACGGTCTTATCGATAGCATTATCCGGTTTAACAGTAGCTGTCAGCTGTACCGTCCCGTTAAGAGCTATATTCTTCTCGCCTGTGATCTTAACGCTGGCAGCTGATTTAGGTCCTTTAAGGGTGTAGGTAGTCTTCTTACCTGTTACAGCGGTTGCTCTGACTTTGATGTCTCCTGCTCCGGTACATGTAACTAAACCGTTGGCATCTACTGTACCGTTACCCTTATCTATAGACCATGTAACAGTCTTATCAATTGCGTTATCAGGCTTTACTGTAGCTGTAAGCTGGGCTGTTTCCTGATACTCAATATTCTTCGGTCCTGTGATCTTTACGCTTGAAGCCGTTTTAGGTCCTTTAAGAGTATAAGTAGTTTTCTTACCTGTTACAGTGGTTGCTCTTACCTTGATATCTCCGGCACCGGTACATGTAACCAGACCGTTGGCATCTACTTCTCCATTGCCCTTTTCTACCATCCAGGTAACTGTCTTATCTACCGCATTATCAGGCTTAACCGTCGCTGATAACTGTGCAGTTCCCTGATACTCAATATTCTTGGGTCCGGTGATCTTCACATTTGAAGCAGCCTTAGGTCCCTTCAAGGTATAAGTTGATTTCTTACCGTTTGAAGTAGTGGCTCTTACCTTGATATCGCCGGCACCTGTACATGTAACCAGACCGTTGGCGTCTACCTCTCCATTACCTTTATCAATAGACCATATAACACTCTTATCTACAGCATTCAGAGGCTTAACTTCTGCTGACAGCTGCGCCGTACCTAAGTAATCAATATTTTTCGGCCCTGTTATCTTCACACTTGATGCCTGCTTAGGGCCGGTGATAGTACAAGTAGCCTTCTTCTTGCTTCCGTCTGTTGAAGTAGCTGTAATCTTGCAATTACCGGGACCTACGCATGTAACAAGTCCATTTGCGGTAACAGTGGCGACATTCTCGTTGCTTGAGGACCATGCCATAAATGAATTAGTAGCATCAGCAGGTAACACAGTAGCAGTAAGCTGCACCTGATCATTTAAGGACATGGTAGCTTTTGTCTGACTGAGCTTAATGGATTTAACCTTTGTTGTCTTAACAGTACTTTCCTTGGGAATACCCAGGCAGGTAACATAGTAGGTTCTTCCGCTCTCTGTTACGAATCCGTCTGAAGGGATATCTTCCATATCGAAGTCTCCATCGTCTGAGTACCCCTTAACAAAAACTACATTATCATATTTTGAAGTCGACGTCGGCACATTTATCTTCGTTCCGGCGGGAACAACCTTTGTAACTACCTCGACTGTTGCCTCATCGTTTTTACATTCTTCATAAAGACTACTTCCTTTGGAATTGGTAGAATCGTTGACCATTATTGCAACATAGGATTCTTCCGGATATCCGTTATTATTGAATGACTGGCTAGGACCATCTCCATAATGATTAGTTCTCCACTTAAGGGTGTACGGTACTTTTGCCTGAATTGAAGCTTCTATTTCCCTGGCTTTGCCTGAAACGCCTGATTCAGTCAAAAATGCCGTATGTGACTCATATTTGTCATAGTGAATCGTACCATTCTCAACTCTTACCAAAGGATAGCCATATGAAAACTTATAACTCTTGTTGCTAATAACAGGAACAAGTTCACGATGGTCATTACTGTCGAATTGGAACCCTTGAAAACCAAGTCCTCTTAAAAACTGGCTTCCATATCTGTTGTTTGCCATCGCTAATACCTGATCATCTGTCATATTAGAAAAGCAATACATATTAAACTCGTAATGACGAAAGCCTTCATCCCCATCAGCAGAGGAACCATAGTATACTCCGTGGTAATAATCTAACATTACCTTAGGATACAATACTGCATCAACATACCTTGCCTTATAGGTTACACCATTTATTGTTTCCGAGCCATAATTCTGATAGATATTTGCCGTAGAATAATCCATGGTGCCGTGGGCATTATCGAACCCATAGTGGCTATTCAGGTATGCTTTCACATCACTTTCTGACATGGAGCTACTGAGCAATTCATTAAACTCCATGCTGTAAAAACTTCCATGATTATTCCTATCCTCAAGATAATACTTACCGAAGTATAGGATCTTGCTTGAATCAACTCTTGCCTGTACCTCTCCCGCGGGCAACAAAAAAGAAACCATCATTGCCACTACCATAAATAACGCAGCAAAAATGCTTCCCCGTTTCTCAGTTACTCTTTCCACTTTTTTTCTTCCTCCTTGCTATAAAAACTCATCTGATCCCTGATCTGCTTGGCCAGAGGGGATGTCCTCTTCTTTGTATCCTCGATGAGACCATCCAACTTATTATAATAGGTCTTTGCCTTAGATACAATATCATTTTGTCCGGTTTGAATGGCAAAGTCCAAAATATCTCTGAACTCAGTATAAAAAATGTCATGAAAAGCTCCGATCTCCAGGCATTTCCACTTCATATCCATAAGGCTGTCAATATCGTTTTTATAAATAGCCACATCACCCAGGGCGTTGTAAGCCTCGAAACTGTAGGGATTCATCTCCAGCATCCGCCCGGCCCCGGACTCCACCTCATTTGCATCTTTTGAAGTCATGGTGAGACTCTCCGTAAGCTCATAGCTCCAGGGATAAATCCCAGCTGCCAGCTGCGGGTTAATATCCTTCATCGAAAATGCTGCCAAAAGCCAGACAGAGGGAAGGATAATGCAGATTGATGCGATCCTTACCGGAAGCAAACTAGCCGATAAGCTCTTTCCGCATTTCCAGTCCATGCACATTAGGACAATATAGAGGATTACGAGATATTGAAAGTCAAAGTCCATTAAGATATGGACCATGCTGCAGACAATGATCTCAGCCTCCAAACTCTTTTTCTTGTCTACCACTCCTTTTAACCCACCAACCAAAAGGGCTATTAAGGCCGCTCCCGCTATCCATCCGTAATCCAGGATAACCTGAAGGTATTCGTTATGGATATATCTGACGCTATAGACCCCGGTCTGGATAACAGGCTGGATCATCATATATCCCAGATGCCCCAAACCTAAAGGATGAGCTGCAATTACAGGCAGAGCATCCCGGATATAAAGGAGCCTTCCCACAAAGGTACTGCTGGATAAGGCAAGTGTAGTGATCCGGCCGAAATTATCCGATAACCCAAGTATTAAACCTGCAACCGCAGCAACAAGCACTATCCCGCCCAAAATACACAAAAGAACCTTTCGCATTTCTTTAAGGCGGATAGCATAGTATAAAAGCAAAATCAGGGTAAGAACCAGCGTGGTCCGGCTCCCCGTCCATAGTATCCCCAGGATCAGACCACCACATAGGAAATAATTCTTAAGCTCACGTATTGCTATTATTACCCCAAATAGAAGGAAAAGTGCCAGAGTATTGGCATATTGAAAAAGCCCTGCCAGACGGTCTGTCTCGAAAGCAAATGACCGTATATCCGGAAAAAGAAAGATTATAGCCGATATGGCGATCATTATGATCCCGGAATAAGGGATCATCTTAAAGGCAGCCTGACGGTCCTCGACTTCCAGCTGCATCAATAATACCACGAAGGTCAGCACAGTAATGATCCGGGAAAGGCCTAAAACAGCGTCCCCCTTCGACTGTGCTGCAAAGATGCTCAAAAAAGAAGATGCAAGAATAATAAGTCCTGCAACTCCTTTGATGTCAAGAAATATATTCAGTTTACCCTTCTTGGCGGAGTAAGCTAAAAGGAAGGCTGTATTAATGACCAGGGATAAAAACACTGCCCAATCATAGAATATCCCGCCAAGAAAAGGGTAGATTAACATTGTCAGAGCAAATAATTGAAATTTGCTTTTTGATGCTTTAGTTTTCATATAATATCAGTTTGTCAGTTTTATTCCTTCACGGTCACGGTACACTTACCCACCTTGCCGTTATAAGCGGTGGCGTAGATTATGGCCTTGCCCGGGGCGATGGCGGTGATGGTGCCATCCGGTGCTACTGTAGCGATAGCCGGGTCGGAGGTGGACCAGGTTACATCAGAGTATATAACACCCTTGGGGTTTACAGTTGCCACAGGCTGGGCGGTTTCTCCCACAGCCAGCTTGTAAGATGAGTTCTTTATGCTTACGCTTGAAGCAACTTTAGGCCCTTTTATGGTAAATGTACCATACTTGCCGTTAGGGGTTGTAGCACGAACCTTAATATCTCCCGCACCGGTGCATGTAACCAGACCGGTGGCCGGGTCAACCGTACCATTACCTTTATCTACACTCCATGTAACCGTCTTATAAATGGCATTATCCGGCTTAATGGTTGCTGAAAGCTGGACCGTACCGTCTAATACTATATTCTTCTCTCCTGTGATCTTAACGCTTGAAGGCGCTTTAGGTCCCTTTATGGTATATGTACCTTTCTTGCCATTGGAGGTGATAGCCTGAACCTTAATATCTCCTGCGCCGTGACATGTAACCAGGCCGGTGACCGGATCGACAGTTCCGTTGCCCTTAACAACACTCCAGGTGACTTCTTTATTAATGGCATTATCCGGCTTAACTGTGGCATAAAGCTGGGCCGTACCGTCAAGAACGATATTCTTATCTCCCGTAATTTTTACACTTGAAGGAGCCTTGGGTCCCTTCAACGTAAAGGTAGACTTCTTTCCGTTAACGGTGGTAGCTCTGACTCTTATATCTCCTGCGCCGGTACAGGTAACTACTCCTGTATTAGGATCAACTACGCCATTACCCTTTTCCACCATCCAGGTAACGGTTTTATCTATGGCGTTATCAGGCTTAACCGTAGAATAAAGCTGAATACTCTGTCCAAGGGAGATATTCTTCTCTCCCGTGATCTTAACACTGGATGCAGCCTTGGGTCCCTTAAGGGTATATGTACCCTTCTTACCGTTTGAAGTCATGGCCTGAACCTTAATATCTCCGGCTCCGGTGCACGTTACAAGACCGTTTGCATCAACATAACCGTTACCCTTGAGCACGCTCCAGGTTACAGCAGTGTTTACTGCGTTCCAGGGGCTTACAGTGGCAGTCATCTGGGCCGTGTCCCAATACTCTATAGACTTAGGCCCGGTAACCTTAACGCTTGAAGGTGCTTTAGGCCCTGTAATATTGCAATATGCCTTCTTATTTGAACCATCTATAGTCTGGGCAGTAATCTTGGCATTACCAGGTCCCACACAGGTAACAAGACCGTTGGCATCAACAACAACCACATTTGTATTGCTTGAAGACCAGCTTACAGTCTGGTATGCTGCATTGGAAGGGGTGATGATTGGGGTCAGTTGAAAGCTTTCTCCCAGAGACATGGTCCGCTTGGTCTGGTCAAGCTTTAATGACTTAGCCTTAACTACTTCCGCACCGGGATCAGCTTCCAGGACGATCAAATGGTACCTGCTCTCTTTGGTCTCCAAGTACTTGTCACCGGGATATACCCTTGAAGATCTGTTAGACTCCACGTCCTCAGCCACCCGGGCATTATGGAATCTGCCGGAACCGGTAGGCAAGGATATGGTCATATCAGAGCTGACTTGCTTCTCAATGATTTCAGCATCACCGTAGTAATAACTCTTCACGCCATTAACCACAGTAGTCTTAGTGGCATCTACAAGAACAAATACTACATAGCTTCCGGAAAACTTAGTTTCCATACGTACGTCCACATTATAGGAATCAGAATAATCCCTGTAAGTCTCCACCCATGAAGAAAAAAGCATGGAGGGTGAGGGAGCAAGACTTACTCCCCTTGCCAATATTGAACTATCAGACGCACTGGCGTCCATATAGGCTTCTTTTTGTACGAAATTGTAATAGGAAATATAATACTGACCACTGCTGTCCTGGGCAATGGTGGGGTGCTTGAAATATGTATAGCTGAACGTGATGTGCTTCTGGCGCGCAGCCATTACCGGCGTAGCAAAACCTAAACACATCATTATAGATATAAGAAGGGGGAAAACCCGTTTCCAATTACTCTTAATACTCTTCATTCTCTCTTCTCTCCAGTCCCTATGTGAAAACTCATCTCTTTCCAATTAATAATTATACCCTTTTCCTCATCCTTGTCCAAATACTTTTTTTGCTTACATATACGAGGGTAGAAAAAATGTCCCGCCATTTCTGACGGGACATTTTAGCCACACTTATATGCATATAATTTGTTTTTTAAATAAGTTTAAAATTTGTTAGATTAATTATAGGTTAATCTTAAACCTCACCTGTCTTAGGAGCGGTCTTTCCTGCTGTACCAGCTGTAGCGTTTGTCTTGCTAGCATCTGTTGAAGCGTTGGTTGTAGAACCACCCTTAACGAGTGCTACGTTACCATCGTTCTTAACCTTGCAGTAAATCTTACCGTTCTCAACCTTGGTTACAGCAACGTCTGTGTTGTTCCAGATGTTACCTTTTCCATAACGCCACATTGTGTAGCCCTTACCAGCCTTAGCCTTGTCATAAGGAATGATGATCTCTGCCGGATCATCTTCGTCAGCATCCTTGCATACGATCTTGAACATCTTCTCGATCTTTCCGGATGTAACCTTAGCCTGTGCTCTTAAGTGGCTGTATGCAACCTTAACTGCATCATCATCTGCTGAAGCTCCATCTAAGAATGCCTGAAGCTTGTAATCCTTACCATTTAATGACTTACCCTCAAGAGTATCGAAGTCAACGATAAGAATTGTGTCAATGTCATCACCAAGCTCTTCCTTGATTGAATGCTCGATCTTAGCGTTAACTGTTGCGAAGCATCCAAGAGCTAAAACTGCAGCTGTAACTACTGCTAATAATCTCTTCTTCATGTTTTATAATCCTCCCTAAAAGAATAAAATTAAGTGTGACTGTGTGGTGTTACCACAACACTACATTAGTAGCATAAGTCTCTTTCTTAAGTTTGTCAATACCTTTTTGAAAAAATTTTTAATTTTTTCTTAATTTCTTTTTTAAGGGCCCTTAAGAATCATCTCAAGGGCCCTGTTTACAAGGGTTTTACTTAACTGTTATAGTACATTTGCCTACCTTGCCGTTATGGGCTGTAGCATATATATATGTCTTCCCGGGTGCTACTGCAGTGATCAATCCCTCCGATGAAACAGTTGCTATGGAAGGATCCTCCGATGACCAAGTTACTGAACTGTCAATAACATTCTTCGGATTAACCGTTGCCGTAGGCTGGGCTGTCTCTCCAACTCCCAGTTTATAAGAAGACTTCTTTACAGATACGCTGGTTGCGTTCTTAGGGCCTGTAATTGTAAGAGTTCTTGACTTGCCGGTAACGGTAGTAGCCTTAACCTTTACATTTCCTGCGCCGGTACATGTTACGGTACAGGTTCCGTCCCCGTTATCAGTAACCCGGGCGTTATCAGAAGCCGACTCCCATGTTACGGTCTTATCCAGGGCATCCTTGGGACTGACTGTAGCAGTCACTATAGTACTACCGTTTAAAGCTAAAGTCTTATCATTAGCCTTTAAACTTACGCCGGTTGCCTTCTTAGGACCGGTAAGAGAAATGGTCGCCTTCTTATTGTTAGGTGCATAAGCTCTTATCTTGATAGTCCCTGCATCTGTACATGTTACGGTACAGGTACCGTTTCCATGATCTTCGATAGTAGCATTACCGGATAAGCACTCCCAGGTAACGGTCTTATCAATGGCATTATCGGGCTTTACCGTAGCAGTTATAAATGAAGTATCGCCTTTTGCAAGTTTCTTTACTGTGGCTTTAAGGCTTACACTTGAAGCTGCCTTGGGACCGGTAAGAGTTATGGTCCTTTTCTTATTATTAGCCGTTTTTGCCGTGACTTTAACATTTCCTGCTCCGGTACATGTTACGCTGCAGGTCCCGTCTCCATGATCTGCTATGCTTGCATTAGATGATGCAGCCTCCCAGGTAACCGTTTTATCAACTGCATCCACAGGCTTTACCGTAGCTGTCAGATCAACCGTACCATAATAAGATATAAGCTTGGATGATGGTGTTATGGTTACACTTGACGCCTGCTTTTCCTTGGGAGTGGTGCCTCCGCCTGATGATTCACCGGGAATTCCTATGGCAATTGCACCTCTTTTTCTTACTGTAACGAAAATCTTTCCGGCGCCCTTGCTAGCAGATACAGTACCCCATTTTGAATCTTTTGTGTCAAATTGGAATACCTTCATTCCCGAAACCGTGGATGCATGATCTTCAACGATAGTGATCCTGGATCCATCATCATCCGCACTTCCGACTATTCCTATTATCAAATACAATGAATACTTTCCATCATATTGAGAATGGAATTTCTTCAACATTAACCTGGTAGAATCATCATATGGATCTAATGCTTTCCCACGCAAACAATCATCATCTGATGAAATACCTGTATATGTAACATCTGTAGCCTCTACATCCTTTGCAGTAGGAGTATAATCAACAGCGGCAAAAGCTGTTCCCGCACATCCTATAGCCATAAAAGCAGATACTGCCAAGGCAATAAGCTTCTTTACGAAGTTACTCTTTTTCATTTATAAAAAGTCCTCCCAAAACTGAGTCTAGTTAACGGTAACGTTACATTTACCGACTTTGCCGTTATGAGCTGTAGCGGTAATGGTCGCCTTACCGGGAGCCACTGCTGTTATGGTTCCGTCCGCTGAAACTGTAGCTACAGATTCATCGGATGATGCCCAGGTTACTGTCGGATCAATTACATCTTTCGGACTAACGGTTGCAACAGGTTGAGCGGTTTCTCCCACTGCAAGCTTGTATGAAGAATTCTTCACACTTACACTTGATGCAGCCTTAGGTCCCTTAACTGTGTAAGTTCCCTTCTTGCCGTTAGGTGTTTGTGCACGAACCTTGATATCTCCTGCCCCGTCACATGTTAACTCTCCGGTCTTGGAATTAATGGTACCGTTACCCTTATCTACATACCAGGTTACTTCCTTATCTATAGCATTAGCAGGAGTAATAGTTGCTGACAATTGTATTGTCTGTCCTAATGAAATGTTCTTGTCTCCGCTGATCTTAACGCTTGAAGGAGCCTTGGGTCCCTTAACCGTGTAGGTTCCCTTCTTGCCGTTAGGTGTTGTAGCACGAACCTTGATATCTCCTGCTCCGTTACATGTTAAATCTCCGGTGGTAGGATTAATGGTTCCGTTACCCTTAT
>JAFZSQ010000031.1 GCA_017619295.1 Lachnospiraceae bacterium | reverse complement strand
CGATCTTCTTCATTCTGTCGATTCTTGACTGGATTGTCTTGAAGTTTGTAAGCATTCCGCCAAGCCATCTCTCGTTAACGTAGTACATACCGCAACGCTCAGCTTCTACCTTAACTGCATCCTGAGCCTGCTTCTTGGTACCTACGAAAAGGATTGTACCGCCCTGTGAAGCGATATCTGCTACTGCTCTGTAAGCTTCATCAACCTTACCTACAGACTTCTGTAAGTCGATGATGTGGATTCCGTTTCTCTCTGTGAAGATGTAGGGAGCCATCTTAGGGTTCCATCTTCTGGTCTGGTGTCCGAAATGAACACCTGCTTCAAGTAACTGTTTCATTGAAATAACGCTCATTGTAATACCTCCGTTTGGTTTACGCTTCCGCAGTATGTCTGACGGGCGTCACCGTCAACCTTTACAAACCCTTGCGGGCACCTATAAAAGCCCATACTACGTGATTTATAGTCACAACGCAAATATTTTAGCACAAGAAAAACCCCTATGCAAGGGGTTTTTAAAGGTTTTTTATTAATTTGACTCGCCCACAAAGATTTTGGCCATCTCAGCATAGGTCAAATCATATGGAATCTCATATGTACCTACGTGAAGTCTCTTGTCGTATCCGTTGGCACAAAGGAATGAGTCGAAGTCCATTGCGTTTGCCACAAGTCCGGCTTCCTCAACGGCTCTTGCCACGGTTACTGAACTGTCTCCGCTGTTAATTCTTATGGAAACGGTTGAAGAAGAACCCTGACTGGGTGTTTCCTTACCAATCATGCCGGGATCTTCGGGACCTTCCACAGGCTCAGCAGTAGGTTCCGGTGTAGGTGTAGGAGTTGCTTCCTTTGTAGGTTCCGGAGTAGGCGCCTCTGTGGGAGTAGGTGTAACCTCCTCGGTAGGCTCCGGTGTAGGAGTCTCAGTAGGAGCAGGTGTTTCTTCCTTTGTAGGCTCCGGTGTAGGAGTCTTTGTGGTTATCTTCACCTCGCCCGAATCGGAACTTATAACCTCAGACGATTCAAGAAGAGTGGTGGATTCCACCATTCCAAGTTCCTTAGCTCTCTTTTTGACCTCTTCGTCTGTCATTTTGTTGTGATTAAGATAAGATATGGAAAGGATAAGTGCGGTAACAAGCATTCCTATTCCGATACCTCGCAAATAGTATTTTAATTTCATTTCTTGCCACCCTCGAATAATCCTATTACAAGTTTAACTTCACCAACGCCCATATCAAGTTCCTTGGCAATGGCCACGTTTGATTTGCCGGCCTTGTGAAGTCTGATAATCTCTTCGTTTCTTCCGTCGGAGCCTGCATCCATAAAGTCTCCGCCGAAATCCATAACTTCCTGAGTGCTCTCTGTCGCGAAATCATCTCCGAGAACCTTGTTCTCAGGCTCAGTCACTTCTGTAACCTCAGGTTTAACCTCAGGCTCCTTTACAGCAGTGGTAACAGCCTCTTTAACTGTCTCCAGCTCTTCCTTGGTTTCCTTGGCTTCTTTAACCTTCTTATCAACGGATGCCGCTGTGTTTTTAAGGTTTACGGATTTCTCGTTGAGCATATCATAGAGGAACATTACTTCCTGGTGATTCTTGTTAATCTGCTCCAAAACCGTATCGGAATACTCGTTTATGGACATAATCTTCTCATTGGATACTCTGTCCATAAATCTTTCTGTTTTCTCAACAGCGTAGGAAATGGTTTCATCAACTGTTCCTTCTACCTTTTCCTTTACCTTGCCGATTTCCTCATCTACAAGAGTTTTGATTTCTTCCTTTGCCAATTCTTTTGTTTCTTCGAATTGTTTTTCTTTCTTTGCAGGAAGAACAAAGCTGATTACGAAAATGATTATTCCTGCAATGATAAGCAGAATCTCAAGTGTTCCCATGTGAACCTCCGTGTCACTAAAAGCACCCGGTTTTTCATCCGGGCGCATTTATTTTTATATCTTTACGTCAAAGCTGCTTTGACCTTTCATGAAGGCTTTGGCCTGTGGCCTCTCCTTCTCGTCTTTGTCCTTATCAGATCCCTCTCGCCTTCTTCCGCCGTTTCCGGAATAATGGTTACTTCCCTCTTCTTTGGCATCAAACTTTTTCTGATGGTAATCTGCATTGTTCTGAGCATTCACCTGATGAGGTTTCTCATTAAGCTCCTTGTCCAACTGGTTCTGGAAGTGACCTTGGTCAAGCAAGGATTTCTGTTCCTCATTCTGGCGGATTACCGAATAGTCTTGCGTTCTGGCGATGGTTCCGTTAAGCTCCAATGGACTGATTCCCATGTTCCTCTCCTCCCGTGAATATGCATCAGTTGAAAGCTATTATTTTTACGTCACCGAAACGTTTAACAAATCTGCAGTATGTGGCAGGCTTCTGAATAACCATGGATACTTCTGAGATAACAACTCTCGTACCAGGGAAAACATCACCCTGCACAGCGACCTGGGCATTATTCTTGTTTTCAAGCAGAGCGGAAAGTCCTTCCATCTCCTTTAATGCCTTATCAAGCTCCGTACTCTTTTGAATATGAAGCTGTCTTAATGTCAAAATATGCTTTAAGGTTTCTCTTTCTATTTTAATACCGGTATTCTTCTTGGCATCGAAGTTGTTCAATGTAGGTTCGATATTGGAAAGAACCTTCTTGAGTTCCTCAACCTCTGCCTGAAGTTCCACGTATCTTGTCTTGACTTCGGGTCTGGCACCAACCTCGACCACGGTCGCAGCACCCATTTGAGATCCCAATGTTTTTACATTGATTGCATTGGTGGCAACCACGTGACCGCCTGTAATGAATCCCTTCTTACCTGATACGTTAACCTCGTCTCCCGCGAAAACCTTACTGTGAAGGATTGAATCGGAAGAAACATATCCTCCTGCGGAAGCGGTAACGTTCTCAAGGAACTTACTTATTATATTACCTTTGGCAGCCAAAACACCCTTGCCCATTCCGTTAACGCCTCGATCGATGATAATATCACCGCCGGCAACTAGTAAAGCTCCCTCAACAACACCTTTAACTCTGATGTTTCCTTTGGCTCTTACCTCGAAATTGGCTGTTACATTTCCGTTTACTTCAACGCTTCCGTCGAAATTAATATTACCGGTGGAAACGTCGACGTTCTCAACCTGCAGAACATTTGAAACGAACACCTTGCCGTCCACTAAAGTTACATGTCCGTCAACCCTTGAGAAAATTGAAAGATGGTCATCGGAAATATCGATATTACGTCCATATTTAAGATAACCCTTCTTAACCTCTCTGGGGCGAAGTCTCTCACCCTTAACATTGAAGCCATAGTCTCCGTCATCCGCAGGGATGATTCTTGCAAGCTCCTGGTTCTTTGAGCAGGGTGAAACGGTGTTGAGGTTGAAGAAGTCAACACTTCCGTCCTCTTTTACCGCAGGTTTCATATTTATATCTGTATTGAAAAAATACTGTATCTCAGCATCTCTTCCCTGTCTGGGTTCGAGACCCTTGGCAGCGATTATATCTGTACAGTACGGTCTGTCTTTGGAAAGGAAGAAGCCCTTTAATGTTTCCTCCTGAATACCGTACTCAATGTATCTGTACTTAAAGTCCTTCATCAATTCGTCAAAAGTAAGCAGTTCTCCGCCCACCGTAGGCGCGTAGAAACGAATTGTGGCAGACATATTGTCTTCTGCAATGTAAAGGTAATAGGACTCTCTTTCCTTCGGTCTGATTATCTCTGAAAGCAACAAAAAGCCAGGCTCATCACAGACTGCCTTTAATTGGGCAATGTCATAGTTGAACCCTCGTGCGTCGAGATAGTCCGCTACCTCAATCATTCTTACAGGCTCGCCCCCGTCTTGCGGGCCGTGAATTCTTACACCTGTTCCGTTTTCTGTGTCTTCTAACTGGAAGAAGCCGTTCTTCATCTTTCCCTCTGTTCCCTAAGAAATGCTTGTAAAGACCCCCATATAGCTTCCCATTTTTGTTCTCATCTTCTGCAAAGCCTTCGTGTGAAGCTGAGATACTCTGGACTCGGAAACTTCCAAAACATAACTTATTTCTTTTAATGTAAGTTCTTCGTAGTAGTAGAGTTCGATAACCCTTCTTTCTTTCTCAGTAAGGATTTCCAGGGTTTCCCCAAGAACCTTCTTGAGTTCTTCTTTTTCAATGGTCTCTTCAGGGCCGTCGAATCTGTTTGAGTTATGGAATGCAGGATTCTGAGGAACATCTGCGCCCTGATCCATATACTCATTTAATGAGACGACATTGGTGATTTTCATCTGAGATTGCCATTCTGAGTACTCGTCGTCGCTAATACCCAATCCCCTTGCAACCTCTTCATCTGTGGCACCTCTGCCGGTATTCATTTCAATATCTTTGATGACAGTTTCAATCTGTTTCTGTCTCTGACGGATGGTTCTGGGAATCCAGTCCATCTTTCTGATCTGGTCAAGAATTGAACCTCTGATTCTTAAGCTCGCATAGGTTTCAAACTTAACCTCTTTAAGCATATCAAACTTATCGATTGCGTCAATAAGTCCAAAAATGCCGTAACCGCATAAGTCGTCGAACTCTACGGTATAACCCAGATACATACTGAGTCGGCCCGCCACGAGCTTGACGAGTGGGGCATATTCTAATATAAGCTTTTCACGAATTTCAGGAGTTTTGCGCTGGGAATATTCATCCCAAAGCTTGCTTCTTGCAGCTTCGTCCATATAACCGCCCGCCCTTTATTTATACTTCTTCTGCCTCGTTTTCTTCTTCCCCTTCGGCAGTAGATATATCTTCGGCCTCATCTAAACGTTTCTGGGCCTCAGCCTCTTCGGCAAGTCGCTGTTCTTCAGCCAGCCTCTCTTCTTCTTCCTTCCTAAGCTTTTCTTCGTTCTGCCTCTCAAAGCGCCCTACAATGTATGTAAATATACATCCCAGGGCGTAGAAGATTAACAATGTAAGAAAAACACTCAATAACTTCTGCTCTATTGTGTAGTGAAGGAAATAAGTTCTTATTACCGCTATTGCTCCGGCTATGAGCATTACTATCAGCGGAAATCTCTTCTTGCTCAAATTGTCTTGGTTCCCTTTCCTACTGTTCTTATTTCATAAACACCCGTCTCCGGGTAGAAAACAACCGTACGACCGTAATTCTCGCCGCAGTCCTCGGCCAGTATGGGTATACCCAGTTTCTTCAGTACCTCGCGACAAGCCTCAGCGTTTCTTTCACCTACTCGCATCAGGCTTGACTTTGAGTCAAAGCTGAACATTTGGGCACCGCCGGCAATCTTGGCAACCATTCTGTTTCTGACGGCTCCAAGCTTCTCCATTTGCTTAACCAGCTCAACCACACCTGTATCAGCAAACTTGGCGATGTTAGTGTTCTCTTTCATTACAGTACTGTCGGGCAGCATAACATGAGCAAGACCACCAATACGATTCACTTTATCAACAATGGCGACTCCGACGCAAGATCCTAATCCCAATGTCGTGATACTGTCAGGACTCTTGCAGGTCTTCAAGTCGGCCATACCAACTTTAATGACTTCTGCCATACGACTTTCGCTTCCTCTCAAAAGTTTTGCTAAAAGTTAACTTACGATTCCTAACGATTTCAAAATTTTGTCGTATGATTCCAAATCAGGCATTAGAACAAAGAATCCATCGATATCTATGTCATCTGAAAACTGAGATTGGATCAGGAGAATCTTGTCTCCAACCATTCCGAACTGAATAGCCGGCACGCTTAAAATTGCGGCAGCCATATCAACAGCAAGGAACGGAACTGACGGATATATCATCATATTTGTAAGGGTTGAAAGTGAGTTCAAATACGCACCGGTTATGATGTTGGAAACCTCTTTCATTGCAGATGTTTCCATCTCACCAAGTTCACCGGGCTGAATCTCCATCCCCATCAACTTACCGATTAAGTGCTTAGCGGCTTCCAGTTCGATTAGGAACATCATACTTCCGGTGATGTCTCCCTCTACACCGAGGAATACGCCCACAAGAATTTGTTCCTCGCCACCCATAAGTGTTGCAACATCCTTAAACTCCAGCAGTTTAACCTGCGGAACTTTCATGTCAACCTTACAGTTAAGCATCTGGGATAAAGCCGTCATTGCGTTTCCGGCGCCAATATTACCGATTTCCTTAAGGACGTCGTAATACTGCTCGCTCATTGCATCTAATGAATTAACGCTCATATCCAACCCTCTCTAAATACAAAATACAAATACGATTAAAGATCCTTCTCACTAAGTACTGCATTCAGCTCAAGGAGCGAAATCAACTGCTCGTTGTATTTGCCTACTCCCTGAAGATACATATTCTTCTCTTCCTGCTTAGCATCATAGGTAAAGTGCTCAACATCGTCTTCGGAAAGAGTAACAACCTCTTTAACCTCATCAACAATGACGCCTACTGTACCGTGCTGCTCAAGCTTGATGATGATAATTCTTGTATCCTTGGTGTTTTCAACTTCTTCATATCCCATTTTGCCTCTGATGCTCATAACGGGAATAACTTCTCCACGAAGATTGATTACACCCTTTAAGTAGCTTTGAACTTTGGGCACTCTGGTGATGTGCTGCATACGAACAATATTGTCGATGTATTTAATATCGATTCCGTACTGCTCGCCGCCCACTTTAATTACAATATATTGAACTCTATCATTGGTTGTCATCAATTCATCCATTGTCTATTCCTCCTTCCTTATTAGAAACAAGCATTGGCATCAACGATGAGGGCTACTTCGCCATCGCCAAGGATTGTAGCACCGCTTATTACCTTGCACTTGTTGATGTACTTGCCCATGGACTTGATAACAATTTCCTGCTGTCCAATAAGTTCATCAACAACAAGACCTGCGAGCTTATCACCCTTCTTAACGATAACAACTACCATATCGTCGTCTTTTGTCTTGTTTGTAGGAGCATCGAGGACCTCTGACAAGCGAATCAAAGGAATGACTGCACCTCTTAAGTTAATAACTTCTTTAGCCTGAACGTATTTAATCTCGCTGGCTTTGACATCTTCGATGGTCTGAATTGAGCCAAGAGAAATAGCATATTTCTCATCGCCGATACAAACCATGAGAGCCTGGATAATAGCAAGTGTAAGAGGAAGTCTGATGGTCCAGGTACTTCCTTCGCCAAGCTTTGATTTGACCTCTACTTCTCCGCTCAAGGATTCAATCTTGGACTTAACTACGTCAAGACCAACACCTCTTCCGGATACGTCTGTAATCTGTTTAGCTGTTGAGAAGCTGGGAAGGAAAAGGAGATCGATGATTTCCTTGTCAGACATTGTAGCTGCCTGCTCAGCTGAAATTGTTCCTCTCTCAATAGCTTTATTCTTAACTGCCTCAACATCGATTCCGTTACCGTCATCTCTTACCTCGATAACAACGTTGTTACCATCCTGGTAAGCGTCAAGGAAGATAGAACCCATCTCCGGCTTGCCTCTCTGCTTACGAACTTCCGCTGACTCAAGACCATGGTCTGCAGAGTTACGTAACAAGTGCATCAAAGGATCGCCGATTTCATCTACCACGGTACGATCAAGTTCTGTCTCTTCACCGGACATGTACAATTCCATCTTCTTGTCAAGCTTCTTGGACAAGTCTCTGATCATACGAGGGAACTTATTAACTACGCTCTCGATGGGAACCATTCGAACCTTCATAACTGATTCGTGAAGGTTGGTGGTTACGCTCTCAAGGTACTCAATCTGTTCATTGAAGGATGATGTCTGTGAATGGTCCTGACCCGCTGCGGAAACAAGTGAGTTCTTTGCGATAATAAGCTCGCTGACCAGATTCATGAGTACATCCAGTTTCTCGATATCTACACGGACGGTTCTGTTTACAACAGGCTTGCCTGCCTTCTTCTCGTCCTTTGCAGGTGCTGCAGCCTTTGCGGGAGCAGGTGCTGTGGTTGTTGCACTCTTTGTCTCCTTGGGTGCTTCCTCTGCAGGTGCTTCAGCCTCTGCTGCTTCAGCGCCACCGCCTGTAAGATCGGCCTCGGAAAGAAGTTTTCCGTCTGCCTTCTCAATCTCGGAAACGCTTGTGATTGCTGTCTGGATCTTATCCAGCTCAGCATCACTGATTATGATAAGGGTGAAATTGGTCTCAAATCTTTCGTCCTCAATGTCCTGAGCGGAAGGATCTGATACGGCAATTTCTCCAAGTTCTTCAACTGCTTTAAATACAAGGAAAGCTCTTGCAGCTTTAAGGATACAGGAATCCTGAACCTTAACATCGAAGAAGTAAACTTTCTTGCCCTGCTTAATAGCTTCGGAAAGAACATGTACCTGCTCTTCTGCAAGCTTCAAGTTAACTGCAGGTGCCTTTGCTGCAGCTTCAGGAGCTTCGACCTTAGGTGCCTCTTCAGCAGGTGCGGCTTCTTCCTTGGGAGCTGCTTCTCCACCGCCTGATTTGCCATTAAGAATGGCATTCAGTCTCTCGATGATAGCGGTGTTCTCGTTCTCACCTTCATCGGCTGAGCTCTGGATATTTGAAATGTACTCATCCAAAGCGTCCAGACACTGGAATACAACGTCAATAATCTCTGAGTTAACTTTAATGTTGTTATTTCTAACCTCAGAGAAAACGTTCTCCATGTCATGGGTAAGATTCTGCATTCTCTTATATCCCATGGTTCCTGCCATACCCTTAAGGGAATGGGCAGCACGGAAAATCTCATTGATGGTATCCATGTTCTCGGAGTCTTTCTCCAGCTCAAGGATCTGTGTGTTCAGGTTCTGCAAATGCTCTTTTGATTCGTCAAGGAAAATCTCTAGATACTGGCTAACATCCATATCAACTTACCCCCACATTTAATATTATCTCCTGTGCCAATTGGTCAAGTGGTGCTGATTGATTGGAAAGACCTGCATTATCAACAGCCTTAGGCATGCCGTAGACTACACAGGTATTTTCACTTTGTGTAATTACGTGGATTTTCTTTCCGGACTTCTTGAGGTTCTTGATTCCCTCAGTACCATCAGCTCCCATGCCGGTCATTACCACACAGCAGATTTCATCGAATCCCGTGTTGGCCAACGACTCGTACATATAGTTTGCACAGGGCTTTACACCTTCTCGGTTGGGTTCGTCCGTATAGTGAATAGCGTAGTCTGTTCCGGTCTTGACTATGTTCATGTGAGCGCCGCCCTTGGAAATGTAAGCCCAGCCTTTTTTAATTCTTTCACCCTCTTCAGCTTCCTTAACATTAAGCTCGCCTAAGCTGTTAAGTCTGTCCGCCAAAGAAGCGGTGAAGCCAACGGGCATGTGCTGTACCATTACCACCGGTGCATTCAGATTACCGGGAAGTTTGGGAATAACGCTTTGAAGTGCTTTGGGACCTCCTGTGGAACTTGCAATGGCAACTATCTTGTTGCCGCCCTTGGAACTTCTGCTCTTTGCAGCCAGGTCCGCAAGTTTCTTAAGGGTCTCATCGTCTCTAGCCTTTACAGGCTCGGCAGTCGCGACTGCCTTACTTTCGGATACCGCGAACAGCGTATCTAAGAAGTGATTCTTAAATTCGTCGTCTCGACAGTCCATAGCTGAATTGGGCTTATGAACAAAGTCTACGGCTCCGAGTTCCAAACATTCAATGGTGACCTGAGCGCCTTCCATGGTGTCGGTGCTTGCCATCATAATCTTAGCCTTGATGTTCTTCTTGCGGAGTTCCTTCAGAAGTTCTATGCCGTTCATGATGGGCATATTTACATCCAGAACCACTGCATCGTACTGGCTTTGTGTCAGTAAATTCAAGGCTTCCTGACCGTTTCCGGCAATATTCACTACACGGAATCTCGTGTCACTATTGATTATATCACAGAGCACTCTTCTCATGAGTGCAGAATCATCAACCACGAGAACTTTTTTCATATTTTTTGCTCCTATTATGCTATATTTACTGTCAATTTCCTAAAAACCGCTCTCTTTTCTACGATTTTTTCGTTCTTCTTGAAATATATATCTTATTATCTCTTCTCTTTCTTCCATATTGATGTCCATATACTGCACGCGGTGTTCGAAAGTGCCGGGTTTATGCTCCACTTCCTTAACCGCCAGGACTTTTCCAACAAGGCAATACTCCTTCTTGCCTGTCTCAAAATTCAAATTGTATTTACAATAAATAAGCTGGTCCTTATCGTATTTATAGTTCGAAATAAACCTTACTCCGCCGCCGCTTATATCTACGATAATTGCTCTTCTTAAAGGAATTGTCCCATTGAGCGGAACAGTATCGGTGGTTTTGTTTCTCTTTTCAACTGCCTCAACTTCATCCTTCTCAAGTTCCCTGGAGCCCATATCCAAAGCGCAGCTGAATCTGTAGAACTCTCTTCTTTGAATCTTCCTTATGTTGCTGGTCAGCTCAAGAACTATGATATAAACGTTGTTGCTCTTATATCTGTCTATGATTCTGGCATCGAACTGATAAAGAAGTTTACCCTCATATACATTTACGTCGTACTCGCTGTCAACAGGAAGCAAAATAAGCTTTGACTGCTCCATTGGCATCAAAACCTCGATACGGTCATCCGAGAGGATATCGTATATCTTGGTTTCATATACCTTCTTATTATCCTCCGCATTATCGTATTTCACTCTCTCGATGGATGTAAGGTCCACCCTTGACCCTACGTTGACAAACTTTGATAACATTTTTTGCTACCTCTCCTGATTATTTAAGCTGTCTTGAAGCAATAATATGCGAAAAGAACGCAGCCATACCCCTCTTTTGTTTAGGAGTCTCCTCCTCCATGTTCATAAGACTTCTGGCAATCTGCTCAAAGGCCAGACTGGACTTTGCCGTAGGAGACTTGATTGATACCGGCACCTGTCCCAGAACCGCCTGCATTAACTGATTGTCCTGAGGTATCTCTCCGAGATAACTCATGGGAAGTTTGAGATATCTTGCAACAACGGCGTTTAGCTTGTTATAAAGAGCTTCGCCCTCTCCCGGTTTCTCAACACGGTTTGCCAGCATCTTTACAACCGATGTCTCCGTGGAAAATCTTGGATGTCTGTGCAATGCCTTCAATAATGAGTAGGCATCTGTTATGGATGTGGGCTCAGGAGTTGATACAAGTATCACTTCTCCTCCTGCCACCAGAAACTCCAATACAGCATCCGAAATTCCCGCTCCGGTATCTACTATTATTATATCAGCAATGCTGTCCAACTGGGCAAGATTCTGAATAATATATGTAAGGTATTCACGGCTTAAATTTGCCATTCCGGCAATTCCCGATCCGCCTGAAATAAATCCGACTTCCATGGGGCCCCAGGTGATAATGTCCTTAATACTCTTACCCTGATAAATCAAATCAAAGAGATTGTACTTGGGAACCGCTCCAAACATTACTTCAATGTTGGCAAGGCCAAAGTCCGCATCCAGGATAATAACCCTTTTACCCATTTTTCTGAACTGAATAGCCAGATTAATGGATGTGTTGGATTTACCTACTCCGCCCTTACCGCTTGTGACCGTAATGATTCTGGCCAGGGGTCTCTCGGGATTCGCCACCTCATTTGCTTTAATAATATTTCTTAACTGTTCGGCTTGATCCATCTACTGCTTTCCCCCGAGTAATTGCTTAACTGTCTTCTGCGGATTAAATACTTCGATATCATCCGGAACATTCTGTCCGCAGGTAACGTAAGATATGGGAGAATCCGTGTAAAGTTTAAGGTTTAACAGGTTTCCGTATTCACAGGTTTCATCAAGCTTTGTGAAAATCAGCTTGAAGCTGCAAATATCCTTGTATGTGTCAGTAATCTGCAATAAATCCTTATATTTTGTGGTTGCACTGAGCACCAGGAAAATGTCCTTATTTTCCTTATCCTTAAGTGCTTCCGTAAACTCCCCGATATTCTCCTGCTGTTCTCTGTTCTGATGGCTGTGTCCCGCCGTATCGATCAATATGTAATCGAACTCGGAAAAATCTGAAATGGCGGTTTCCATCTCTTCTACTGTATAGATGATTCTGAAGGGAACCTTTAAGATGTTGGCATAGGTTCTAAGCTGCTCAACCGCTGCAATTCTGTATGTATCGGCAGTAAGAAGAGCTACTTTCTTCTTCTGTTCCACACAGAATTTACCTGCGAGTTTGGCGATTGTTGTGGTTTTTCCTACACCGGTAGGGCCTACAAACATAAGGACCTTTACGCCGTTTTCAGCGGGTTCAATCTCCTCTGCCCTTCCGAATTTAAGAATCATCTTCTGATATACGCCCGCAAGAACAAAGTCTATGGGCATATTGGGTTTTTGAAGCTTCTCCACCTCATCGAGAATCTGGTTGGCATACTTCTCGTCAACCTCATTGTCAATCATGGTGTTGTATAAAAGCTTGGTAAACTTGTCAATTTCGGACTCTTCTTTAACTTCTTCCTTGGCCTTGGAAACCTCGGGCTCCTGCTCTTCCTTAAGAAGATCGTCGTCCTTGATTTCCTGCTTCATTATCTGCTTTTCAAGAAGGTTCTGAAGGCTTTCAAGCTTTTCTTCGATAGCTGCCTGCTCATTTGAAATAACGGAAGGCTTAACAGGTGCCACAGGTGTGGGAGCAGGTGCGGGAACGGGCTTAACGGCCGGTGCCGGTTTCTTCTCCCTGTACTTTGCCTGTTCCTCCTCCAAAGCCACAGTCACCTCTATCATCTGGGGCTTTAAGAAGGCAAAGAGGCCCTTCTTCTTCACGTTCTTCACGTTCATGACAACTATATTTTCGCCAAGCTCTTTCTTCGCGATCTCAACAGCTTCGGCTTCAGTTTTTGCCTGGAATTTCTTGATTATCATACTATGCTGTCACCATTCCGACTGACTGTAATTCAATATTGGTTTCTATTTCATTATAGGAAATAACAATCAAATCCTTGAAATAGTCCTCAGTCAATCTCTTAAAATATATACGAACAATGGGTGATGTTATAACAATGGGGTTCTTTCCGAGGTTCTCAAGCTTAGCCACTTCTGCCTCAAGAGACTCCATTATCTTCCTGGTTCTTTCGGGATCCAGGTTAAGGTAAGCACCCTGCTCTGTCTGTTTAACACTTCCCATAATCTCCTGTTCAATCTTAGGATCCAATGTAACAACGCTTGTTGTTTCATTGGCAGGGAAGAACTTGCCGGAAATAGCCCTCTTCAGAGACTGTCTTACATATTCCGTAAGAATATCGGGGTCTCTTGTGGTGGTGGCGTAATCCGCAAGTGTTTCAAATATGGTAAGCAAATCTCTTATGGAAACGCCTTCCTTTAAGAGGTTCTGAAGAACCTTCTGAACTTCACCGATTCCAAGAAGCTTGGGAACAAGCTCGTCAACCAGTGAGGGGTTGGTCTCCTTAAGATTGTTGACAAGGTTCTGAACATCCTGCCTTGTAAGAAGTTCTGCGATGTACTGCCTGATAACTTCAGTAAGGTGGGTTGCAATGATTGAAGGAGGATCAACTACAGTATAGCCAAGGCTCTCTGCTCTCTCCCTCTGTCCCTCTGTAATCCAGATGGCGGGCAGATGGAAGGAGGGCTCGAATGTGGGAATACCTGTGATTTCTTCTTCAACATATCCGGGGTTCATGGCCATGTAGTGATCAAAAAGGATTTCTCCTTCACTGACCTGAATACCCTTAATCTTTATGATGTACTGGTTAGGGTTTAACTGAATGTTATCCCTCAAACGAATGATGGGAACAACAGTACCCAATTCCAGTGCTATCTGTCTTCTTATCATTACGACACGGTCTAAGAGGTCACCGCCCTGACTGGCATCTGCAAGAGGGATAATACCGTAACCAAACTCTAACTCAATAGGGTCAACCTGCAAGAGGCTGGTAACATTCTCCGGTTGTCGTATTTCCTCCGCAGCAATCTCGTCCTCATCCACCTCGCCTTCAATTTTGGCGGTTTCGATGGTACCCTGAATCGTTCTTCCCACAACTATGAAAATCATTCCCATTGCCAGGAAAAGCAGGGTATTTAAGGTAGTAACAAGACCCAGGCCGCAAAGAATTGCACCTGTAAGATACAAAGCCTTCGGAATACCAAAGAGCTGTGATACAAGGGTGTGACCGAAGTCTGCATCCTTGCTTCCCTTTGTAACAAGAATACCTGTTGAAAGGGATATAAGAAGGGAAGGAATCTGTGATACAAGGCCATCACCTATGGTGAGGATTGCATACTTCTGGAGGGCATCCGTCATCCCAAGGCCTTCTCTTGTGGCGCCCATTATTACGCCACCGATGATGTTGATGGCCGTGATCAAAAGACCTGCGGCAGCATCTCCCTTTACGTACTTAACGGCACCGTCCATGGAACCGAAGAAGCTTGCTTCCTGCTGAATTTTGTCACGTCTTACCTTTGCTTCCGCATCGGTGATTGCGCCTGTATTAAGGTCCGCGTCGATAGCCATCTGTTTACCGGGCATAGCGTCCAGGGTAAATCTTGCTGTAACTTCAGCTACACGCTCGGAACCTTTGTTGATTACAAGGAACTGTATAAGTACAAGAATAACAAATACGATACTTCCGATGATTAAGTCGCCGCCTCCGACGAAGGAGCCGAAGGTCTGTACAACGTTACCTGCATATCCCTGTCCGAGAATCAGACGGGTTGAAGATACGTTGAGGGCGATTCTGAAGATTGTGGTAAATAAAAGCAGTGTGGGGAAGAAAGCTAAATCCAGCACTTCTTTTACAAACATACATGAGAATAGAACTATAAAAGCAATTGATATGTTAAAAGCCAAAAGAACGTCCAGAAGAACGGAAGGGATGGGAACAATCAGCATAACAAATGCGGCTACCAAATAAAGCGCAACGCCGACATCCGCTCTTTTCATATTGTTTCCTCCTTCCCTTTATTCTAAACCCTTCCTTGGAGCTTATAGACGAATGCCAAAACCTCCGCCACCGCCTGATACAATTCCGGCGGTATCATTTCTCCTACCTCTACACTTGAATAAAGCATTCTGGCAAGAGGCTTATTCTCTACGATTTCGATGTTGTTCTCCTTGGCTGCCTCCTTTATCTTCTGCGCCAGGTAGTTTTCACCTTTGGCAAGAACGATGGGTGCCGGGTACATATCTGCATCATATTGAATAGCTACAGCGTAGTGAGTCGGGTTGGTAATTACTACGTCTGCCTTGGGCACGTTCTGCATCATACGCCTCTGGGAAGCCTGCTGCATACGCTGCCTGATTTTACCCTTGATTAAGGGATCTCCTTCTGTCTGCTTGTACTCGTCCTTGACTTCCTGCTTTGTCATTCTCATATCGCGCTTGAACTTCGTTCTCTGATAGATGAAGTCTCCCGCAGCGATAATTGCATAAACCGCAGAAATTCGGATTCCCAGATCCACCACAGTCTCAAGAATCAGATTCAGAGCCTGCATGATGGTCATGTCGTACATTGCAAACAGATAATAAAGCTTATCCTTCGCATAACTGTATACGATAATTGAGATAAGTATGATTTTCATAAGCGCTTTGATGAGCTCAACCAAAGCATTTATGGAAAACAATCTCTTCACCCCGTTTAAGGGATTGAGATTACTGAATTTCGGTGTTAAAGGCTTAAGGGTCGGATGCCACTGAACCTGAACAAAGTCACATAGAAAAGCGACTATAAAGCCGGTAATGAAAACCGGAAGGCATATAATAAGTACCCTTAAAAGACCATACCTGATTAATATAACGAAATCATTCTCGGGAACCATTCCCTGATACTGAACGGTGACACTGGGAATCATTCCGTATACATCTGCAAAGGTGGAAAGGAATGTCCTTCCCATAAACCCTGTAGCGAACTTTAAAGTAAGAAATAAGGCTAAGATTCCGGCTCCGTTTGCCAGCTCTTTCGATTTGGCAACCTTACCTTCTTTTCTGGCATCCTCCAGCTTTTTGGGAGTAGCCTCTTCAGTCTTTTCTCCGCCGGGGCCTTCTGCAAAGAATTGGAGGTTATACCTTAAACTCACATCATGCCCTCCACAAATGCCACCACCATTGTCTTCATCTGAGTAAAGATGAAATCTGCAATTCCCGGTAACATTCCTACAGTCAAAAACAAAGCGCCAAGTCCCACAAGGACTTTTAACTGCATACCTACGGCAAACATGTTCATCTGAGGTGCAACTTTTGCCAAAACGCCAAGGACTGCATTCAAAAGAATCATTATTGCGAAAATCGGAAGACATATTCTAAATGCGATTGAAATGCTGTCTCCCATGAAATCTATAAAGCTTTTAAGAAGATGATCGGTATTGAATATCATTCCGTTTACGGGAATGACGGTGTAGGTCTCCGCAAAAGCTTTCAGAAGATACCGGTGCATTCCGCTTACTATAAGCAGAAGGGTTACCATGTACTGGTAAAAAATACCGGATATCGTAACGTTCTCTCTTGTGGCGGGATCAACAAGGTTTACCATGGAAAGTCCTACCTCCATGTCGATTATGGAACCCGCAAGGTTGACTATGCTGTTACAGATTGTAGCTGCAAAGCCAATCATTATTCCCACTACAACTTCCTTCATGACTATTACAGCAAAGCCTTCAACCGTGTTGTACTGCAAGTCCGGCTTAACCGGTGTCAGCATGTAGTATAGGAGCACCGAAAACATAAATCCGAAGGCAATCTTTACTCGCCTCGGAGTGTTGGTCATGGAGAAAAACGGTGCTACAAAAACGAATGAAAGCACTCTCGCCAATACCAGAAGGAAGAATTCAAAATCAGCTAAGTAAAAGGCCCGACTTATCATTTCTACCTCCCGCTATTTTACATAGAGGCTGAAGTTTGACCACAGTTCGTTCATGAAGTCTGTCATCTGTGTGAGCATCCAGTGGCCTAAAAGCATCAGTGTTACAAAGACACCGATAATCTTGGGAACAAGGGTCAAAGTCTGCTCCTGAATTGACGTGATGGTCTGAATGATACTGACAATAAGACCGATAGTAAGAGACACCAAAAGAACAGGTGCAGACACCTTTATTATCAAATATAATGCTCTGTTGGCAATAGCTACTATCTCGTCTACAGTCATTCCCATAATCAGTTCCTAAACGTCAGTAAAAAGTCTTAACAAGGTTTACTATAATCAGATTCCATCCGTCTGCCAGAACAAAAAGAAGAATCTTGAAGGGCATTGAAATGGTGGTAGGCGGCAGCATCATCATACCCATACTCATAAGGGTCGAGGCCACAACCATGTCAATTATAATAAACGGAATATAAATCAAAAATCCAATCTGGAAGGCAATTCGAAGTTCGCCCACCATAAAGCTCGGAATCAATACAGAAAGAGGAATTCCATCCAGGGAACCGTCCCATTCCTGACCGGAAATTTCCATGAAGACTTTTACATCAGAAGACTGTGTCTGGGTATACATGAAATTTCTCAGGGGCTGAACCGCAGTCTTAAAGAACTCGTCCTGCTCCATCTCCCCGGCTTCAAAAGGTTTAATCGCCGTTTCATTAATCTCCGTAAATGTGGGAGTCATAATAAACAGCGTAAGAATAAGCGCCAGACCGATTAGTACCTGGTTCGGCGGCGCCGTGTTTGTACTGAGCGCTGCCCTTGTAAAGTGTAATACGATGATAATCCTTGTGAAGGATGTCAACATCAGTATCAAGGTGGGGGCCAGCGTTATCAGTGTAAGGAATATGAGGATCCTTAAGTTGCTGTTTAGGCTGCCGTTTCCATTGTTGACGGAAATCGTGAAGTTTGTTCCGGTATTCAGTTCATCATTGGCATTATCGAGTCCTGTATTGTCTGTCGATGAATCGAGCAGAGAGTCCAAAATCTCACTGGATGTGTCCAGGTTGTCCGCATCCCCCGATCTTTCGGTGATATTACGAAGGGTTGCGGCATTTGCTGTAATTTTGGGACTGATACACAATATGCCCACCGTAACCAGCAGGCATATTATCTTCACAATCTGAATTCGACGAAGCCGGCTTCTCTTAAAATCAATCACTTTAATGCCTACTTTTCGGAAGGATCCTGTTTTTCGTCAAAATTTGTCTTCTTATTTCCTTCAAGAAACTTGTTGAACAAATCCTTGAAGTTCCCGATATTCTTATCGGGATCAGAGAATTCTTTAATCTCTTCCTTTGGTATTTCACAAATCACCGTTACGGTATCTTTGCAAACTGCCAAAGCCACATATTTTTCACCGATTCGGACAACCTGAATATACTTACCGGTGCCAAGTCTTGCTGCCTCGATAAGCGATATATTGCTGCCGCCTGTGTTCTGTATTTTTTGGTAATTGGCTATCCAGTGGGTTGTGGCCCATGTAATGCCAATCACCAAAGCAAACAGAAGAAATACGGTGATAAACTGCAGTGCAGAGTTACTCTTCTCTGATATGGTCAATAGAATCATGGTTAGCCGACTACTTTCTTAACTGCCTCCAATACACGATCTGCCTGGAAGGGTTTTACGATGAAGTCCTTGGCTCCTGCCTGAATAGACTCGATAACCATTGCCTGCTGACCCATTGCGGAACACATAATTACGGTCGCTCCGGGATCGTTGGCCTTAATCTGCTTAAGTGCCTGGATTCCGTCCATTTCGGGCATTGTGATGTCCATAAGAACGAGGTCGGGTTTTGTCTCGTTGTACTTCTCAACGGCCTTTACTCCGTTCTCAGCTTCTCCAGCAACATTGTATCCGTTCTTTGTAAGGATATCCTTAATCATCATACGCATGAATGCTGCATCGTCACATACTAAAATGTTTTTTGCCATAATTTTCACTCCTATTTGTGTTTATTTGACTATTTCTGAAACTCTAACGCCAAAACTTTCTTCGATAACTACTACTTCGCCTCTTGCAACAAACTTACCGTTTACCAATACATCTACAGGTTCACCGGCAATTTTGTCAAGTTCAATAATCGTTCCCGGTGCAAAATCAAGGATTTCCGATATGAGCTTTGTTGTTCTTCCAAGCTCTACCGTTACGCCCAAAGGCACGTCCATGATAAGCTCGATATTCTCCTGTCCCGGAACTGCGCCATATCCGCTGGAGAAATTTTGGAACTGTGCGGGTTGGATGTTTATGCCCGGTGCCATCTGAGGCATTCCATATCCCGGCATGGGATAAGGCATCGCTCCCGGAGGCATCTGATAAGGCATTCCCTGCGGTGGCATTCCGTATCCCGGCATCGCTGCCTGGTTCGGATCCATTGCCGGCATTCCCGGTGGAGGAGCCATTTGCTGATCCGGCATTGGTGCTGCAGCGGCGG
>JAFZSQ010000030.1 GCA_017619295.1 Lachnospiraceae bacterium | reverse complement strand
TGTTAAATGTTTGTTGATCCGGTCAAAATAGTCTGGCTATTTAACCGTTAATTTACTTAATAAAAGGTTTTTGTTCTCTGAACAATTTTTAGGAATTGTTTCAGGGTTGCATTGTTGTTCATTTGTCAAGGTACTGCGTCTTAAGCGGTGTCCCGCTCGCGACAATGACTACTATATCACCCTCATATAATAATGTCAACAATAATTTTCACTTTTTTTGAAAAAATTTTCAAAACCGGCCGGGTGTGTCAAAAAAGCCCCGAAAATCGGGGCTTTGTGGAATCAAGATGTTTAAATTGTGTGTTCAAAATAACAAATTATTGGGTTAATCGAGTCGAGTTGTCGCAATTTTTGACTCACTTTGCATCGATACCCCTACAGATGTGATATTGGAACTTAAATCTTCATCTATTTGGACTATCAATACAAGAGTTTCTGATTGTCCTGCGGGAATAGTGTCATTATATGTAGCAAGGTCATTAAGAAGCAATGACTGTTCTGCAAATTTCGTCATGTCCCCGTTTACGGTTACCAAGAACGCTACGTTCTTCCCAAACATATCAAGGTGCTGGTCGCTGCCTGATACATTGGCTACGTCAAAGTTAAGAATCAACAGGTCCTTACCTGTAGCCGCAGGAACCGAGAAATACATTCCCTCTCCTGCTTCGGGATAAGCATCGGGATGAACTTCATAGCCCGTATACCTTACTGTGAATCCGTCAAGGCCTAAGAACTCTTCCGCATATACCGGTGCACTTGTTCCGACGCCTGTGGCGTTATCAACTGTAGGCGTATTATCAAGAGCCTGCTTCTTCTCTTCTCTTTCTTTCTCCTTTGATGCCTTGGACTGTCTTGCATATACCTCAGCATTAACCTTGTTATCCGCAAGAGTCTTCAGTCTCGTAAGCTCCGTTTCCAGTTCTTTGTCACTTAAGAGCCTGTTTTGATGATGGGAATCATACTTCATAAGAATTCCCACTGCATACTCGGATACTTCCGCCTGTTCCTCTTCGGTCAGCGTAGGCATGGGATCCAGATCGCATCCTGCAAAGGAAAATGAAAAGGCAAGTGTTGCAACCAATATTTTGATAGGTAAAAATGATTTCTTCTTCATTTATATATCCCTTCAAAAAATGATTAATAGCAAATTAAGTATATCATACCGATTCTTTCACTACAAGAAAGTCGGAATAACTCTTCTTCAGCGCTTTGGAGCAGTTGGCTTTTACAAAGATACAGTCGTCCCGGTACTCGGATTCAATTATACGGCCTTTGCTTCTCATAACATTAAGCGCCCCTCCCATGGAATAAGGAAGGTTAAACTCACACTCCTCATAATCGGAGTAGAGCTTCTCACAAATGGCGTTTGTAAGTTTCTCAATATCGTCTTTGTTTTTGGCGCTTATATATAAAGAATCGTCACCGTCTTTATATATTCCGGGTTTCTTATCGCACTTGTTATATACATATATGGTAGGAATACCGCCGGCGCCAATCTCGTTTAGAGTCTCTTTCGTTACATTAATATGTTGTTTAAAGTTCTCATCCGAGAAGTCCACAACGTGTAAAAGGAGATCAGCCTGCAGCACCTCCGATAAAGTAGATTTAAACGCTTCTACCAAACCATGGGGCAGTTTATGGATAAAACCAACCGTATCGGAAAGGAAGAAATCTTCCTTATTTTTAAAACTGATCTTTCTTACGGAAGTATCAAGAGTTGCAAAAAGCATATCCTTCTCAAATACCTTTTTGTCCTTAACCTCTCCGAAGCAATCCACCATGCTGTTTAATATGGTAGATTTACCTGCGTTGGTGTAGCCCACAAGAGCAACCTGCCTTATACTGTCGTTCTGTCTTTTCTTTCTTTGAGTTTCCTTGTCCTTGAAGACTTCTTTTAATTCTTTTCTCAAAACAGAGATGCGATGTTCAATTGCACGTCTGTCTAACTCTATCTTTTTTTCACCGGCACCCTTATTGCTTCTTGAACCGGAACCGCCGCCCTGTCTTCCGAGGTTTGTTCTCATTCCCGCAAGTCTTGGCAGCATATACTTGAGTCTTGCGCTCTCTACCTGAAGCTTTGCCTCGTTACTTCCGGCTCTCCTGTTAAATATCTCAAGGATAAGCCCGGTTCTGTCCATAACTGCAAGTCCCAGCTCGTCCTGGAGGTTCTTCATCTGCATGGGGCTTAATGTATTGTCAAAGATAACGGTCTCAGCTTCCATATCTCTTGCAAAGGCTTTAAGAAACTCTACCTTGCCCGTTCCCATGCATGTAGCCTTGTTTATTTCGGGAACTGTCTGAGTTACAACGCCCATGCATTCCATATCGCAGGCCTTGGCCAGATCTTCAAGTTCTTCCAGTGAAAGTTCGAAGTTTTCATCCTCGCCCGTATCAACTCCCGCAAGGACTACTTTTTCTAAAGTTCTGTCTTCATTAACTATCAAATTCTTTTATCTTCCTTCCGAACTGTTAATATATTGAAGTTCAAAATAGAACTCCACAGCATTTTCATAATTTATTACGCCGTATGGCTTGTCCATGGCTTCCATAATAGCCTTTACGATGGATAGGCCAACGCCACTGCCACCATACTCTCTGGTTCTTGCTTTGTCAACTTTATAAAACTTCTCCCAAATATGGGGTAAGCTTTCTTCGGGAATAGGGTCTCCGGAATTAACCACCGATATTCTGACGTTACCGTTCATAAGCCTTGTGGCTTTTACTTCTATTTTCTTATCGTACTTTGAATGGTTTACGGCATTGGTAAAATAGTTGGCAAGGACCTCTTCCGTCATGAATTCATCGGCAAGGACAGTAATTGGCTCACTGCAATTATTCATTACGGTAACACCGTTTTGCTCTATAAGCACATCTGTTTTTGTGAGATAATTCCTGATCAGTTCGGAAAGATCAAACTCAACAGGGTTAATTATATTGGCTCCGTTCTCAAGTTCATTAAGGTTTAGAAGCTTTTTAACCATTTCATTCATCTTTGAAGCTTCATCTATAATTACGTCGCAGTATGTGTTCCTGCTTTCTTCATCCTCATTTATATTTTCCTTGAGGCCTTCCGCGTATCCTTGAATAAGTGCTATGGGAGTCTTAAGTTCATGAGTAACGTTTGACAGGAACTCCCTGCGCATCTCATCAATCTTCTCTTTTTCTTCTATGTCCTTCTTTAACTCCGTAATGGTTTTCTCAAGAGTTGAGGACATCTTATTAATGTTTTCACCGAGAGTAGAGATTTCGTTTTTACCTTCTCCCTCATACCTGGCAGTGAAATCAAGATTAGTTATACGCTCGGAAATATCCGTAAGATTTCTAATGGGGCCCGTAATTCGTCCCGTGGTGAAATATATGATTATTCCCCCAAGAACCGCAGTCAAAAGACCTGTGATAGCCAGGAATCTGTTGGCTGTGTTAACACTCTCCTTAATACTTTCAACTGAGCTTCGAAGCATAAAGAAATGCTCAGTGTCAAACATGCCCCACATCTGAAGATAGTTTAACTCTGATCTGACATCAGGTACGTTCTGAAGAATGTAGTACTCGGTCTTATCCTCGTTTTCATAAACCTCAATCTCTTCTTCAGGATGTCTTTGCTCAAATATGCTCTGGTATAAAACAGATTGCATAAACTCCTTCTCGGCTCCCACACATATGGTGATTCTGGAATCCATGTCCATAACAAGAAGGCTCAAATTATACTTAATACAAATGGCATTTAATTCTCTGCCAAAAGCTTCTGTTTCCAAATCCCCTTGTGCAGCGGCTTCCTTTACCGCATCGTAGGCTTGATGAATAGCTTTTATCTTCCTTGATACATAGTATTTTTCAAGATAAAAAGAGTTGATGATAAAGCACAACAAGATTGTGCCAAACATCAACCCTATAAATATTCCGGCAAACTGCCTCTTTATTGAATGTTTCAATATCTAGCCTCGATTCAAGCCGCCAAAATCGATATCCATGGCGACTATAAATTCATAATCAGGAAAAGCTTCCTTTAAATCATGAAGTATGCCCTCGTGAACAGCGTTACGACTGGGGGCATCAAAGCTTACGACCACATCAAATCTTATATACTTCTCTTCTTCGTCCAGATAAAAGCCATGCATCTGAAGAACGTATTCCTGTGCAAGAACAGCTTTCTTCACCTTCTCTTTGATGGCAATTATCCTCTCATCACCTGTGTTAAAAGAATAAACTCCTACTGCAGTAAGAAGAACATTAAACTTGGTGTAAATCTCAGTAGTAATGTCTCTGGTGAGCTTATCAAGTTTCTCTGCGGATAAAGTATCAGGAACTTCTATGTGTACAGAGCCGTTATATGTGTCAGGCCCGTAATTGTGCAGTACCAGATCATATGCACCCGAAACCTCCGGGAATGCTGCTATAGTTTTCTTTATATTTGTTATAAGGGAGATTTCACCGGGTTCTCCAAGAATCTCAGAAATAGTCTCCTTTATCATGTCAGCGCCGGACTTGATAATCACAAGTGATATAAGGGCACCGAGCCACGCCTCCAAAGAAAGGCCTGTGAAAACGAATATCAAGGCCGCAACAAGTGTACCGGTAGAAATAACCGCATCAAGAAGAGCGTCCTTGCCGGAGTTAATAAGAGAATCGGAATTAACCTGTTCTCCTTTTCCTTTAACGTATCTTCCAAGGAAAATCTTTACAAATACCGCAGCAAAAACAATAACCAGAGAAACCACCGAATAATCAGGTGTGTCGGGATTGATTATCTTCTTAACCGACTCTGTAAAGGATGTTATTCCCGCATAGAGTACGATTATGGAAATAATCATGGCACTAAGATACTCTATTCTGCCATATCCAAAGGGATGCTTTCTGTCAGGCTCCTTTGATGCAAGCTTCGCCCCTATTATTGAAATAAGAGAGCTCAATGCATCCGAAGTATTGTTTACAGCATCCATAACTATGGCAATGGATCCGGATATAAGTCCTATTGTTGCCTTAAATCCGGCCAGCAAGAGATTTACGATTATTCCAACGATTCCGGTTTTAACAATTATTTTTTCTCTTGTTTTCTCGTTTGCGGTAAAATCGTTGGCGCTCATTTATTATCCCCGTTCTGTTTTTCCAAGATTTTATAGAGAATTCTGTATAAATCCTTGGCATCTTCCTTGTTAAGCGGTGAAACTGTTTCCGCAACCTTGTAGGGGATATCCTTACACTTCTCCTTTAAGGCTTCGCCTTCGGCAGTAAGTGAAATCTGGGTAACTCTTTCATCCTCTTTAAGGCGCGTCCTTTTAACATAACCTTTGTCGGCCATCTTCTTAAGAAGAGGTGTTAAAGTTCCTTCATCAAGAAACAGCTTCCTTCCAAGTTCGCCAACCGTAACAGTTTTCTCTTCCCATAAAACAAGAAACACGATGTACTGCGTGTAAGTCAAACCAAGGGGTTTTAGGAAAGGGGTATAGGAACTCACAATCTTCCTTGAACACGCATACAAGGGAAAGCAAAGTTGAACTTTAAGTTTCAGTTGTTCGTAGGTATCTGCCATTTCTTCCTCCAATAACACAAATTCTTCTACACAATTATACTACATTAAAGACTCAACGCACTTACTTACTTCAGACATTTTCATGCTGGGTTCAAAACGTGCAACCACATTGCCTTGTCTGTCAACAATAAACTTGGTAAAGTTCCACTTGATATCAGGATTATTCTTGTAATCCTTATCAATCTTTTTAAGCATTGCACTCATGGCGATTGCAGCAGGTCCCTTACCGAAGCCTTCAAATCCCTTCTCGTCTTTAAGGAATCTGAATAAAGGCAATTCGTCTTTACCGTTAACATCGGATTTCTTCATCTGAGGGAACTTTGTATTGTACTTTAAGCTGCAAAATTCATGAATCTCCTCATCTGTTCCGGGAGTCTGACCTGCAAACTGATTACAGGGGACATCTACTATTTCAAATCCCTTATCATGAAATTTCTCGTACATTTCCTCGAGATCTTTATAATGAGGAGTAAAGCCACAACCTGTAGCAGTATTTACAACCAAAACAACCTTGCCTTCAAAATCCTTCATGGATACTTCAGAACCATCAGGTGCTAAAACGCTATAATCATAAAAGCTCATTTTCAAACCTCCTTATAGACTGATTGATAATTTTCATTTTGTCAAATTATATTTTACCAAATATATTCAAAATGTCAAGCATCAAATTTATAGCCCATTCCCCATATGGTACTTATGAGGTTTCCCTTCTCTCCCAGCTTGCTTCGAAGCTTCTTTACATGGGTATCAATGGTTCTGGCATCGCCGAAATAATCATAGTTCCATACATTGTTAAGAATCTTTTCCCTGGAAAGAGCTATTCCTTTATTTGCCATAAAGAAAGTCAAGAGTTCAAACTCCTTGTAGCTGAGCTCCACATCCACTCCATCCACTGTGACAGTATGTGCGGACTTATCTACCACAATACCGCCCAGTTCGAACTTCTCATCTTCTTCATCGCCGGATGTTCTTCTAAGAATCGCCGCTATTCGTGCCACGAGAATTTTGGGGCTAAAGGGTTTGGAAATATATTCATCAACGCCCAGTTTAAATCCGAGAAGTTCATCTCTCTCCTCGGATTTGGCAGTGAGCATTATAATCGGAACCTTGGAGTTGTTTCTGATTTCTTTGCATACTTCCCATCCATCAAGTTTCGGCATCATAACATCCAGCACAATAAGGGCCGTGTCACTGTTAGCGTAGAACACGTCCAGGGCTTCCTGCCCGTCTCCCGCTTCCAAAACAACATAACCGTCTTTGACAAGGAAGTCTTTAACCAGCTTTCGCATTCTGGTTTCATCATCCACAACCAAAATTTTTTTATTATTCAAAATAAATCAACCTTCTTATATCAGTTTCTTATAAGTTCAAGTTCTTTTTCTTTAATGGCCTTCTCTCTGTCATTAAGTTCCTGTTCCCATGCAGAGTATCTGTTTTGAAGAGCCGTCTCATAATTAAGAATATTTGGATTGTCACTCTTAATGGTGATTACAAACATTATTATAACAGCAACCAGAAGAATAATGTTCATAATAAGAGAGATTCTGTGATTTGTCCGAAGCTTCTCCTGCTTTTGTTTAAACATTTCATTCTGCTTCTCTGAAACGGTTTGAGGCCTGAGCCTTTGATCAAAGCTTGCCTGCACAAAAACAGGAAGCAATTCGTCGGGATTGGCCCCGCCCTTAATCAAGGCATTATACATATCCTGCATAAAAGCAAGTCCAATGGGCGTCCTGAACAAGCGCTCCTTATTGGACTTCTCATACAAAGCTTTAACCTTCTCAAATGAGCTTAAATCCATATGGGATTTTATATAAGCAACCTGCTTCTTTTCCTTCGCAGCTCTATCGGCATCTTCTTTTGAGATAAAAACGAATGCATCTACTTGAAATTCTTTATTCATAGCTCTCCTCAAGTTTTTGTAATGTAATAAGCGCCGCTTGAAAAGCGGCGCCTCATGTCTAATTCGCTGTAAAACCTTTCACAATCTTCTCAATTTTGTTGGCATCGAATGGTTTCGGCAGGAACATGTCTGCTCCGTTTTCCAACGCTTTCTTCTGGATAGCAAGATTATTATGTGCAGAACATATTACAATCTTTATGTCCGGATATTTGGCCTTTAAGGAACTTGTTATTTCAATTCCGTTCTGGTTAGGCATCACCACGTCCATAAACACAACCTGTGGCGCAAACTTCTCAATCTTTTCCAACATCTCCGCGCCGTCGGCTGCCTGCATGACCTCGTAACCATCCTCAAGCAATATATCTTCAATTAATTCGCGCATATAAACTGAATCATCAACAACCATTATCCTAGCTTTGTCTTTCATGGCTTCCTCCCTGATACAATTATACACTTTTGAATATTATACATCAATTTAGATATAAAGTAAAGAATTTTCTAATAATTTAACTTTTTTCTACAATCCCATGCATTTCTTCATGGTGGAAAGCATTTCATCTATGTCTATAGGCTTGGATATATGACCGTTCATACCCATGTTCATGGTTTCTTTTCTATCTTCATCGAAGGCATTTGCAGTCATGGCTACAATAGGTATATACGCAATTGAAGGATCTTCAAGCTCTCTTATCTTTGTGGTTGCGGTATATCCATCCATAACCGGCATCTGAATATCCATAAGCACAAGGTCGAACTCTCCGGGCTTGGCCTCTGCCATACGGTCAACTGCTTCCTGACCATTAACCACACTTTCGACTTTTATACCTACTTCGCTAAGAATTGCCTCTGCGATTTCTCTGTTAAGTTCGTTATCCTCAACCAGAAGCACTTTCTTTCCTGTAAAGTCGTAGTTCTCCTCAGGCTCCTCAGTCTTAAGCTCTTCTTCCTTCTCCGCAGTTTTAATAACAAGCCTTATGGTTATCTTGGTTCCGACGTTAACTTCACTCCATACATCAATCTCGCCATCTACCATATCAATAATCTTCTTAACAATCGCCATTCCAAGGCCGGTACCCTGAATGCCGCTAAGGGTAGCGCTTCGTTCACGTGAGAAGGAATCAAAAATCTGCTCTTTAAATTCCTTACTCATACCGATACCGTTGTCCTGGACCACAAGCTCGTATTGGGCAAAGCCTTCCTTGATAAGAGGATACTGTCTTATTGTCAGTGACACAGTTCCTCCTAGGGGAGTATATTTGAAGGCATTACTTACAATGTTTATGACTACCTGCTTTGCTCTTAATTCATCGCAATATATATAATCGTTTGTAATCTCATCGTAGTTGACAATGAAATTAATCTGCTTCTTCTCGGCCTCATTTGCAAACATGTCCCTGATGCTTTCAGCCATACCCTTTACGGAAGAAGCCACATGGTTAAACTTGACTTTTCCGCTTTCGATACTGGACATATCAAGGATATCGTTAATAAGGTTAAGTAGATCCTTACCGGAAAGGATAATCTTGCTTAAGCATTCATCAACTCTTGCCTTGTCAACGATTTCCTTTTTCGCAATATCAGCAAAGCCCAGTATGGCATTCATGGGAGTTCTGATATCATGAGACATATTGTTAAGGAATACGCTCTTGGCCTTATTTGCAGACTCAGCCATTGCCAGAGCTTCCTCAAGTTTCTTTTTGGCTTCCTGTTCCTTACTCAAAAGATCCTGGATACTTCTTATGGTAAGGAAGGCGGAAACGGGAATACTTCCCTGCTTCTCCTGAATGATAAATGTGGCACACTGCCACTCTCTCTCTTCTTCACCAACGCATACGCTGTATTTACACTCTACGCTGTCATGACTCATGAGTTCGATTCTTGCTCTGTTCAAGTCAAAAAACTGCGTAATCTCACCTATGTTATTTTCATCCTCAGGAATACTGTCTATTCTGTCCTTGCTTATGGTCTCATAGTTGTATTCAAACCTGTCGGACACATAAGTGGGATAAATCATATTAATTGAGCGTTCTCTGAACTGTATAAAGTAAATTTCCCTGTATGAATAAAGGATACTGGAAAGAGCCTGCTCAATAATACCTCTCTCCTTTTCACCCTTTTCTATAATGAATTTTTCTCGTTCGTAAGTAGTGATGTATGTATACATCAAAAGTTCTGCCAGGGTTGTGCCCACGCAAAGAGCCGGGAAAGAACCGAGCCATGCCTGAAAAGCACTGCCGAGCAAAGGAACCGTCAGAAAAATAATAGCCTTCTTTATTCTCTTCCTAAGCAGATCATCTTTAATCTTTGCGTAGTTGATTATGCCCCTTACAACCACGTAGAGCTCATAAAAATATCCGCAGGCAGCCTGAATAAAATGCAAATCTCCCCTGTGATAATTCAGGCTCTCATCAATATAGAACAATGAGCCCGTCCAAATATTGGTTATGGTAAGTATAATGATGATAAGCGCAGGGATATGGATGGCGACATTCTTCAATTTATCATGAAAAATATCCTTATTACCGAAATACAGGCTCTCAGAGATATAAAACCAGCCTAATCCAACAAGGCCTGAGAAGAAGAAATATATGAAATTTGAAACATAGATAACATTATATGTTCTGGGAATAATGCCATTGTCCGCCAGGGCCCATATTGAATCCGCCGTGAACATAATAAAGCAAAAAAAGGTCAGCAAAGCCAAAACGTATTTGTCCACCTTGTGCTCACCGGAGAAAAATACGCTTATGGCTATAATGGCCATTATTACCACGCATATTAAGTTTACTTCTGAATAAAGAATTCCTACCATTACTGTTTAGCGGTCTTGGCTGTCTTATCTGTTTTGGTGAAAATAAATCTGTCTACAGGTACTCCCATCTTAAGAGATTTCTCCAGCAGGTAGTCCCCTGCGGAGTATTTCTTTGAAACAGTATTCATAGAAGCCTTTAATGCTGAGGAATAAATAAGGCCGATAATCAATGCTATTACAAAGGCAATTGACTCGCCCTTGGCAGTAAATCCTCTTGTAGCGCCAAGGAAATATGCCAGCACAGAAAGAATGGCAAACGCGATGAGGGTTCCGATGCAAAGATATTTAAACTTCTTGCCTTTATCTACAGGAAGGCTGCCCACCATCTTTCCGGATTGTCCGTTGATACCGAAGGAATAAACCTTTCCTTCATAGCTTGTGGACATAAGCCATACAGGAAGCATAGCATACTCTGCCTTTGTGTTTGAGAGCTGAATGCTCTCCGCCTTCTCAATAACTTCGGTGTAGTCCTTCACTGCCTCGCGCATTTTGGACTTGAAGGTGTGCTTTACTCTCTCGTTGGCTCTGGGCACTGCATCCTTTTGTTCAACATCATATTTATCAGCAAGATATCCGGAGAAATATGCTGCATCGTATTCTACCGCTTTGGAAAAATCGTATGGTTCTAATGAATCCATTGTATTGTCATCCATTCGTGTGGCTGCATCTACAGGGATTCTCTCGAAATCCATTTCACCTTTTCTTACAACGGTATAATGATCTTTCTTAACATATCTGTAGTTGGCGTCCTCGCTTCTTTCCTCCTTAACGGCATCATAGGTTACAAAGCCGTTGGCATGGCAGGAGAAAAGCCAGAAAGGAACATAAAGACCTGTAATCTCCTCAAGTCTGTTTCTGTTTGTAAAAGCCTTGGGAAGTAACTTCTTGCCCTTGGTAAAATCAAGAAGTGAATCGATAGCCTGTCTTTTATCAATAGAAAAAGGCACCACCAAATCAGGGCGATAAAATCCCTCAAAAGACTGAGGGATGACAGCCGGATTGCCGCAATAAGGGCATTCCGTAGCGGCGGTGTTCTCGTCTGCGGCCATTTCGGCACCACAGTTAGGGCATTTATATCCCTTCACCTTTCCGTTTTCGTCATTAATCACCTGCTGATTAGCAGTGCTCCATACCATGTTTGATTCACTTGAATGGGAAAGTTCAGCCTCCTCGGCTGCCTTAGCCTGCTCCATTGTGAAATGTGCTTCACAATGCTCACAAACCAGTTCCCCGGCTTTACCGTTAAACGGTAAATTGGCCCCACAACAAGGGCATTTGAAATTCAATACATCTGCCATAGCCAATACCTTCCCCAATCACTTATTAGTGGAGTAGACGGGAGTCGAACCCGTGTCCAAAAACCCATTCCCTGTCCTTCTACTATCATAGTTTGTTATCTTGGGCAAGCCCCATTCCCTCAGATACAAGGAAACAAACACCCTTATATCCTTGGTAGCTTCATAATACGCCCGTATGCGCAAAGCTTAACATACGTCGTTTCCTACAAAGTCGATGCCCGATTCTTAATGTGTAGGTGCACTAAGGCGGACAAAGCTGCTTAGGCAGCTACTGCTAATTTATTATCAGCGTTTAGTTTAGGTTTGCGATTTGACGCATCGCCTGCGGATAGCTTCTCCAGCTGCAAGATCCCTGTCGAAACCATGACTACCCCATATTTAGTTATAACAAAATTATATATCACAAGAAGATGTGAGTCAACAAAGCGAGTTATCCGAGATTTCTGATTTTAAATTCTTTCTGCGCCTCTCTCAACTGATCTTTCTTGGCAATATCTGCTCTCTTATCATAGAGCTTCTTACCTTTGGCCAGGCCTATCTCAACCTTTGCTCTTCCGTCCTTAAAGTAAACCTGAAGGGGAATCAAGGTGACGCCCTGCTCGGCAACCTTTGCGGCAAGTTTGTTTATCTCATACTTGTGCATAAGGAGTTTCTTGGGCCTCATGGCATCCACGTTGAAAATATTACCCTGCTCATAAGGGCTTATATGCATGCCATAAACCCAAACTTCGCCCTTCTCAATTCTTATGAATGATTCCTTCACCGAGCATTTGCCCAGGCGAAGGCTCTTAACCTCGGTACCGTGAAGTTCAATACCGCACTCATATTTTTCTTCGATAAAATAATCGTGATAGGCTTTCTTGTTGTTGGCAACAAGCTTCATTCCCTGTTCTTTCATCTATCTGTCCAAATACCTTTCCCAGTCGACCTCTTCGCCATCTCTCACGGCAACGAAGTCGATGGTTCTTTGTTTGACGTCAACGTCCAATAGTTTAACTTTGATTTCTTCACCAAGTCTGTATTTCTTGCCTGTGCTCTCACCTATCATCTCATAGGTCTGCTCATTATAGTAGAAATAATCTCCTGTAAGCTTTGAAATGTGAATTAAGCCCTCAACGGAATTGGGAAGTTCAACATATATTCCCCACTTGGTAATACCGCTTATGACGCCGTCAAATGTCTGGCCTATAAAGCCTTCCATATACTCGACCTTCTTAAGCTTCTCTGTCTCACGTTCCGCTTCGTCGGCTCTTCTTTCATAATCTGAGCAAAGCTTTGCAACACCGGGAAGAATATCTCTGTAATGGTCCATCTTCTCCGAATTCAGTCTTCCCCTCAGAGAGTCCTTGATAATACGGTGAATCTGAAGATCCGGATATCTTCTTATAGGTGATGTGAAATGCGTATAATACTTGAAAGCAAGTCCAAAATGCCCGTCACAGGAATCGGAGTACTTAGCTCTTTGCATACTTCTTAAGGTAAGTTTGCTTATTAAAGTCTCCTCAGGAGTTCCCTCCACAGACTTAAGCAGTTTCTGTATTTCCTTGGGATGAATACTCTTCCCTATTGTATCACTATTCCTGCCTGCCTTCTTAAGGAAATACCCAAAGTTCCTTATGAATGTGGCCAATTTCTCCATCTTCTCAGGTTCCGGAGCCCCATGAACTCTGTAAAGGAAAGGAGCTTCCTGCCAGTAGAAATGCTCTGCCACCGTGGTGTTGGCAGCAAGCATGAAATCCTCTATAAGCCTTGTGGCATCATTTCTGATATAAGGTTCAATGGAAACAGGAATACCTGCAGCATTTAGCTTTATCTTACTTTCCGGCAAGTCAAAATCCACAGAACCCTCATTCTGTCTCTTGGCTCTTAATAACTCAGCTGTGTCCTTCATGAGAAACAGCATTTTTTTCAAATGTCTTAAATCTCTTACTGTGGCCTTATCCTTATCAAAAAGTTTCTGAACCTGATTGTAGGTAAGTCGCCTGTTTATGTTTATAACGCTCTCTTCAATGCTGTGAGAAACGATATTGCCTTCCTTGTCTATCTCCATAAAGCAGGTTAAAGCAAGTCTGTCTTCTCCTGCATTAAGAGAACATATTCCGTTTGATAAAGCAAAAGGAAGCATGGGAATAACTCTGTCCAAAAGATAAACGCTGGTTCCTCTCTTTAAGGCTTCCTTATCAAGAGCAGACCTCTCCTGAACATAATTGGCAACATCCGCAATGTGAACACCAAGTCTTACATGGCCCTTTCTAAGCTTCTCAAGACTTACAGCGTCATCAAAGTCCTTGGTATCCTCGCCATCGATGGTCACCATGGTAATCTTTCTTAAATCAGATCTGCCATCCATATCAGCACGACTTACTTCACTTGCGACCTTCTCAGCCTGCTTAAGAACTTTACCGGGAAACTCGGCAGGAATATCAAGGCCCTTTGCAATTGCAAGAATATCAACTCCGGGTTCATCTATATGACCAAGCACCTCGGTAATTGCGCCCTCGGGATTGCTCTTTCCTCCGTCGCCATAATTTATTATTGTGGCCACAACCTTGGAACCATCCTCAGCTCCCTTGGAATTCTCCTTGGCAATAAAGACATCGAAAGGAATCTTCCTGTCATCGCAGGCAACAAATCCATAGTTCTTGGACTTCTCGAATGTTCCAACAACCTGCTTGATGCCTCTCTCGATTACTCTTACAACTTCAGCCTCAGGTCTTCCGCCCTTTTTGCTCTTAAGGTATCTGATCTCAACGGTGTCCTTATGTACAGCTCCGTTAACTCTGGATTCACTGATGTGAAAATCCTGCTCAAATCCTTCCACCGTAACAAAACCAAAGCCTCCTTCGGTTCCGCAAAAAGTCCCCACAAAGGAATTGAGAAGTTCCTGCTCCTTGCTGACTTTTTTATTCTTATTCTTTTTCTCTTTAGTATCTTTCTTCTTACCCATACCTGAATTATAGCAAAAAAATGACCACTCTTGCATGAAGAGTGGTCAAATAAATGCAATGAATTAAAATCTTGAGATGTTAAGTACTGCAGCCAAAAGCATGAACAACACAGCCAATACCTTGGTAATCTTAACAAGCGCACCTTCCATGGAACGTCCCTTGTTCTTACCCCAGTATGTCTCTGCAGCGCCGCTGATAGCTCCTAAGCCTGCTGACTTTCCTTCCTGCATTAAAACCAAAACTATTAAAGCAAGACAAACAATTATGAAAACTATTGTCAATATTAATCTTAAAACTTCCATTTGGATAAACCTCCTAATGCGTCACACAAAAGACAGTTTAGCATAAATACTAAGGTAATGCAACAATTAATTATTATAAAGATGACAAGCAACTGTATGTCCGTTGCCCATATCCTTAACCTCAGGGACTTTGTTCTTACAAATCTCCATACACTGTGAACATCTTGTATGGAATTTACATCCGCTGGGCGGGTTGGCAGGTGAAGGAATGTCTCCCTCAAGAAGAATTCTGTTCATCTTTACATCGGGATCTGCAATAGGAACTGCAGAGAATAAAGCCTTTGTATAAGGATGTAAAGGATTTGCAAAAATATCTTCTGTAGAACCGTTCTCAACCATTGATCCAAGGTACATAACGCCGATGGTATCAGAAATATGCTGAACTACTGACAGGTCATGAGAAATAAACAAATATGTAAGATTTCTCTTCTCCTGCAGCTCTTCCATCAGGTTGATAATCTGAGCCTGGATAGAAACATCAAGTGCTGAAACAGGTTCGTCACAAACGATGAACTTAGGGTTAAGAGCCAATGCTCTTGCAATACAGATTCTCTGTCTCTGTCCGCCGGAGAACTCGTGGGGATATCTGTCAATGTAATAAGGACGAAGTCCACAGTCTTCCATGATTTTGAGAATGTAATCTCTGTATTCGCTTGCAGGAACAATGCCATGCTCTCTTACTGCTTCACCGATAATCTCGCCTACAGGCATTCTGGGATCCAATGATGAGAAGGGATCCTGGAAAATCATCTGCATTGAAGGACGAACTTTTCTTAATTCTTCCCTTTTAAGCTTGGTCATATCCATTCCGTTAATGGAAATCTGGCCTTCTGTAGGCTCAATAAGTCTTAACAATGTACGGCCCAGGGTGGACTTACCACAACCTGACTCTCCAACCAAACCGAAGGTCTCACCTTCTTTGATGCGGATATCAACACCGTCTACTGCTCTTACATGTCCTATGGTCTTCTGAAGAAGTCCTGATTTAATGGGGAAATACTTTTTAACGCCCTTGGCGTCAACTACATAATTAATTTCGCTCATTTTAGTTTTCCCCCTTTACTTCATTTTCACGAAGGTAACAGCTTACCTTGTGTGTCTCACTAAGGGAGATCAATTCAGGATATGCGCCCTCGCACTTGTCAACACACATCTCGCATCTGTTCTTGAAATAACAATGCTCAGGAAGGTTGATAGGGTTGGGAACATTTCCGGGGATTGAGTAAAGTCTGTCAACATGCTCACCGAGCATGGGTTTAGACTTCATCAAACCGATTGTATAAGGGTGTGCGGGATGATGGAAAATATCATCGGCAGTACCCTGCTCAACTATACGTCCTGCGTACATAACAACAACGTAGTCAGCCATCTCGGCAACAACGCCAAGGTCATGAGTAATAAGCATAATGGACGCGTTTATCTTGTCTTTGAGTTCTCTCAAGAGGTCAAGAATCTGTGCCTGAATGGTAACATCCAAAGCTGTTGTAGGCTCATCGGCAATGATAAGCTGAGGGTTACATGACAAAGCCATTGCAATAACCACTCTCTGTCTCATACCACCTGAAAGCTCATGAGGATATAAATCAAGCATTCCGTCACGCTTGATTCCAACCATCTCAAGGGTTTCCAATGCTCTTGCTTCAATATCCTTTTTCTTCATATTAGGATTGTGAAGAGCAATACACTCCATAAGCTGATCACCGATTGTGAACACAGGGTTTAATGTGGTCATGGGCTCCTGGAAAATCATGGAGATCTCATTACCACGGATCTTCTCATATTCCTTTACGGGAAGCTTTGTAAGATCAACGGCACGGTTCTTTCCAACCTGATTAAATCTGATTGACCCACCTGCAACCTGACCTGTAGGTCCCTGTAAAAGGCCCATTACAGAAAGAGATGTAACCGACTTTCCGCATCCGGACTCTCCTACTACACCGATGGTCTTTCCTCTCTTGATTTCAAAAGAAACACCGTCAACTGCCTTAACAGTTCCTATATCTGTATAGAAGTATGTCTTAAGGTCGTCAAACTCGATGATGTTATCGTTATCAGCCATCTTTGTCACATATTCTGACTCAGGGGCTCTTTTTCTTCTTTGATTTTTGTTATACTCTTTATATTTTTTAGCGTTAAACTTCTTAATCTCTTTTAAACGCTGCTTTTGTTCTTTAGCTGTCATCGGTGTCACCTACCTTTTCATCCTGGGATCGAATGCATCACGCATACCATCACCGATAAAGTTGAAAGCAAGAACAGTTAAGAGAATCAATAATCCCGGAGGTGCCCAAATATTAGGATAGTTCTTAAGAATAATTGAATCTGTAACTGTGTTTGCCATATTACCCCAAGAAGCATAAGGCCATGCAATACCTACGCCAAGGTATGAAAGAACTGATTCGTAAAGAATAACAGATCCTATATCCATGGTTGCAATAAGGATAATGATAGGCATTGTATTGGGAACAAGGTGTTTGAAAATCTTACGGGAAGTCTTAATTCCCGTAGACTCAGCAGCCTGCATATATTCCATCTCTCTTAAAGAAAGAATCTGTCCTCTTACAGTTCTGGCTACACCGGCCCAGTCCAAAATACCCATAACAATCATGATGAAATAAATCTTGTACTGGGGAGAAATATTATATCCTACGAAAAGTGAGGATAAAATAAGCATGATAGGTATAAACGGCAGCGAATAGAACACCTCAACCAGTCGCATGATAACCATGTCGACGGCACCGCCATAGTATCCGGCCAATCCTCCAAGGAAGATACCGATGATAAGCTCGATGATAACTACTACAAAACCTACGGTAAGGGAAATACGTCCACCGTACATAAGACGGGTGAATACATCTCTTCCGTCAGTGTCTGTACCAAGCCAATGCGCTTCAGAAATCGGAGCCTTAACGTTAATCCCCATCTGGGACATGTCAAGTTCTTCCTGCATTCTGTGCTCAACACCTGTGTTCATATCTTTATAAAAGATCTCGTACTCTCCGTAGGGAGAAATAAAAGGTCCGATAATACAGAATAATGACATAACGATAATAATGGCTACACCTACACATGCAAGCTTGTTCCTGAAGAATCTCTTTGCAACAAGCTGGCCGGGAGTCATAATTACCTGGTTTTTTTCAAATTCGTCCTGTTCTTGCAGGTTCTTTTTTAATAATTCTTTATTGTCTTCCATGATGCACCTCCTAATATCTTACACGGGGGTCAACGACCGCATAAAGAATATCCGAAATCAAAGTTCCGATCAAAGTTAACACTGCAATAAACATATTAAATCCCATAAGGTAAGGGATATCACCATTATATACGGAATCAAGTGCTACTCTTCCAAGGCCTTCCAGTGAGAAAATACCCTCTGTAATAACGGCACCGGAGAATAGACTGGGAATCATACCGCCGACCATAGTAACAATAGGAATCAAAGTGTTACGGAATGCATGCTTACCGATAACTTTTCTCTCAGGCAATCCCTTTGCTCTTGCGGTACGAACATAGTCGGCACTCAAAACTTCAAGCATGTTTGTTCTTACATAACGAAGAAGTCCTCCGATACCATTAATAACAAACACGATAATAGGCAAAGTAAAGTGTTTAGCATAATCTATGAATAAATCAAATCCTTGGTAATTGGCTCTAGCCGTAACCATACCGGAAATGGGCAGAATGCCAAGTCCGATTGAAAGCCATCTTCTAAGTACTGATGCAAAGAAGAATGAGGGTAATGAAATACCCATAATTGCAATTGCAACTATTGTGTAGTCTGTCATGGAATACTGTTTTCTTGCTGCTATGATTCCGAGAGGAATAGCTAACAATATCTCTAAGACCATTGAAATAAATGCCAGAGCAAATGTAGGCGCCATATAGCTCTTTATGACCTCGACAACAGGTTTTTGGTACTTGAATGAAGTTCCAAGGTCACCGTGCAAAGCATCTTTTAACCATGAAACATATCCTTCGAAAATGCCCTTGTCCAAACCGTAAAGTTCTCTCATTCGCTGCTGCATTTCGGGAGTAATATTCGGATTTCCGCCTGTAACGTTGGCTACATAATCTCCAGGCACAGATCTAGCGATACTGTAAAGCAGAATAGACACAAGGAAAAGCACTATAAAGCTTACAACCACACGCTTAATAATATACTGTCTCATAAAAGCCCCATTTCTAATTCGATATTCCTGTTTTGTATAACTTTTCAGGGATTTATATAATTATTAATTTCCCCTCTAACACAAAATATCAGCGGAAAATGCCTTGGTTTCCCAAGGCATCTCCCACTGAAATATATCAGAATTAATATACTGATTGATTCTAGTTCATCTGTAACTTCTCAATCTGAGATGCGTAGTTATAGTATGTTGTTGTTCTCTCAGGGAGAGTATCGATGTTAAGAGTTGTAGCGTTGTAGATTTCCATGTTCTTTCTCTGGTAAACAGGCATGTAAATTGCTGCATCCATGATAAGATCAAGTTCTTCTGCAACTAAAGCTGCTCTCTCATCGAAATCAACAGTCTGAAGAATCTTAGCCTGAAGAGCGTCGATTTCGTCGCTGTAGTAGTGCTGGTAGTTAGAACCACCCTTGCTGCCGAACATCTGAGTGTTGTCACAGTCTGTAGCATTACCCCAAGCCATTACCCACATGTCGAGCTCGCCGCCCTTAACCATGTCAGTAAGAACTGAGAACTGAAGATCGTTAACAACAAGTTCTGCACCCATATCAGCCATATCGTTAGCCATCTGAGTAAGGATAGGTGTTGAAGGGTGAGATGAAGCATCACCGATACCAACCTTGATTACTAACTGCTCGCCATTCTTAACAAGCTTGCCGTCTTTCTGCTCGTATCCTGCTTCCTTGAAGTACTCAAGAGCCTTAGCGGGATCATATGAGTAAACGGGCTTAGCATCACGAGGATACTCTGCAACGGTAGGAGTCATGGGACGCTCAATAACCTCAGCGAGTTCACCATAGTAAGACTTAACAGCAGGCTCTCTGTTCATTAAGCACATTAAGCCCTTACGTACGTTGAGATCAGGAACGTTCTCAGCATTGATGCCGATGTAACCGTAACCCGGATTATCAACGAGTGAGTAAGCTGCCTTGTCAGCATTTTCTTCCATCTGAGCAACAACTTCAAGTGAAGCTGAAGGATCAGTAATATCGATATCACCGTTTAAGATAAGGTCAACCTTTGTGTTCTCATCTACTACCTGGAACTTAAGGTTAGGAATCTGAGGTGCACCCTTGAAGTAACCAGGGTTAGCTGCAAGAGTAACAATGTTGTTATCGTAGCTTACAAATGTATAAGCACCTGAGCCAAGAGGAGCATTGTTAAGAGCCTTAACAGATGTTAAATCACCCTTCTTGAAGTCCTTACCATAGTAGTGCTTAGGAACAAGAGGCTGCCAAGCAACAAGCTTGTCACCTGAAATGTTTGCTGAATTAAATGTAACGGTACATGTAAGATCATCAACCTTCTTGATACCTGTGATTTCATTTACATCTGTAAGTTCAATTGCCTCTGTGTAAGCGGGATCTAAAAGATCAAAGAGAGATGAACCTGCAGACTCTGTATTTGAAAGGTTTAAGAGATCTCCGCCGTATGCTTCAACCATAGCATTGAAGAAATCTTCTGCTGTGCCGCCTTCAGCAACTTCGAAGCCCCAAGCACCTGCTGCTGTAGAAACATCGTTAGCGTCTGCTGCATAACCTGCATCTACACAGTAATCAACGATTTCCTGAGCAAATGCTGCACCTGCTGTGGGAAGGTCTTCCTCAAAGAACTTCTTCTGAGTATCTTCATCCCAGTTAGCGAAATCTGTGTTATCAGCTGTAGCGTTCATTAAGCACTTCCAAAGGGGAGCTGCTGAGTTAACGTAATCAGCCATACCCTCGATGTCGAGAGTACCAAATGTTGAGTTTCCATCATATGTGGGATCTGCATAAACATAGTATGCGAAAATTAAATCGTCAATGGTTACAGGCTCTCCGTCAGAGAACTTGAGGCCATCCTGCAAAGTTACAGTGTAGATGTACTTGCCGCCCTCTTCCTTAACTTCTACATGACCTGCGTTATCAACGAGTTTTCCGTCAGGATCAAGCACACAAACACTTGTGAAAATCATATCACAAACCTGTCCGTCATAAGCTGATTCATAGAATAAGGGACTGAAAACTCCATCAAATACCTGAGTACCAACTACAAGAGTATCATATGTTCCGGGAGCTGTAACTGTCTCGGCTGCTTCGTCGGTAGTCTCAGTTGTTGCACTGCTATCAGTTGTTGTGGTAGCAGCTGCCTCTTTATTACCACAGCCTACAAGTAATGTAGCGCACATAGCAACACAAAGAAGCACTGATAAAAATGCCTTTTTCATATTTTTCCTCCTTAGAAAATATAACTTTAACAGTTTGCTATTATAAAGTAAGAATAGTGAATTGTCAACGAAAAAAAAGCCCATAAATACGCTACTATTCGCCAATTTTTGTAATTATATTCAGTCTATAGCAAAAAAATAAATTGAATTATTCTACATAAGTTTTAGAATAATATTTCATGTGTGAAACGTTTACTAAACGGAGCTTCTGTTTTTCGCTATTTCACAAATGTCCTAGTCGGGCGGACATTATCTTTCCCATTCCTGCTATATACAAATAGGAAACTGTTTTATGTAAATTTATCAATAAAAAATAGTTAAAAAAATAACGTGTAATTAACCCATAAAATAGAATAAGGGCGTGGAATATTAATCCGACGCCCTTGTCTTCAATCATTACTATTCTAACTATTTCTTAATAAGAAGTGACTTTCCGGTCATCTCTGCAGGCTGTTCCTCACCCATGATCTCAATGATTGTGGGGATGATATCTGCAAGACATCCGCCCTCTCTTAAGCCGTAGCCTTCCTTGTAGTTAACAAGGATGAAGGGAACGGGGTTGGTTGTGTGAGCTGTGAAGGGTTCGCCTGTCTCGTAGTCGATAAGCTGCTCAGCGTTACCGTGGTCGGCGCAGATAAACATTGTACCCTCAACTTCTTTAACAGCTTCCACTGCCTTTCCAACACATTCATCAACTGCTTCAACTGCCTTGATGGCTGCCTCAAGTACACCCGTGTGGCCAACCATATCAGGGTTAGCAAAGTTGATGATTACAACATCATATTTGCCGGAGCGAATTGCCTCTGTAAGCTTATCGCAAACTTCGTAAGCACTCATCTCAGGCTTAAGGTCGTATGTCGCAACCTTGGGGGAATTAACGAGAATTCTGTCCTCACCTTCATTAGGCTGCTCGATTCCGCCGTTGAAGAAGAATGTAACGTGTGCGTACTTCTCTGTCTCGGCAATACGCGCCTGCTTCATTCCCTTTGCTGCAAGCCACTCACCAAATGTATTGGTAATGGAAATCTTCTTAAATGCTACTTCCTTATTTAAGATAAGAGGATCATAATCTGAGAAACATACATATGTGGTCTTGATTCTTGCTCCTCTGTTAAACTTATCAAACTCATCATCACAGAAGCAGTGAGTAATCTCACGGGCTCTGTCAGGTCTGAAGTTAAAGAAAATAATGGAATCGCCGTCTTTGATTGTTGCAACGGGCTTGCCATTCTCCATAACTACGGTAGGCTTAACGAACTCATCTGTCTCATCCTTATCGTAAGACTGCTGAATTGCTGTAATTGCATCGGGAGCTGTAACGCCCTCTCCCTTTGTAAGAGCATTGTAAGCAAGCTCAACTCTGTTATAGTTGTTATCTCTGTCCATAGCGTAGTAACGTCCGCTTACAGTAGCGATCTTACCAACGCCAATCTTCTTCATTTCTGCCTCGAGTTCCTCAGCATAGCCCTTGCCGCCTGTGGGAGGTGTATCTCTTCCGTCAAGGAAGCAGTGAACGAATACCTTGTCTAAGCCATTTCTCTTAGCAAGCTCAAGTAAAGCATAAAGATGTGTGTTGTGGCTGTGTACACCACCGTCTGAAAGAAGTCCGTACATGTGAAGTGATGAATTGTTCTTCTTACAGTTGTTTACAGCATCAAGAAGAGCTTCATTCTCAAAGAAAACGCCGTCCTGAATCTCTTTGGTAATTCTTGTAAGCTCCTGGTAAACAATTCTTCCGGCACCCATGTTAAGGTGACCAACCTCGGAGTTACCCATCTGTCCTTCAGGAAGACCTACTGCCATGCCGCTGGCATTTCCCTTTACCCAGGGATAAGTTTTCATAAGATTGTCGATGACGGGAGTCTTAGCCTGAGCAACAGCGTTGCCTTCGGTCTTCTCATTGATTCCGAAACCATCGAGAATCATAAGTACTTTGGTTTTTTTGCTCATATATATACCTCGCTATATAGAAATTAATTAACTGTTATATATTTAACAATATTGAATTATATCAGTTTTGTTACCCACAGGCAACCCAATTTTTACTCATTTTGGCTACTGTTGGATTCCACTGCGTCATAATAGCTTTTCACAAGACCTGACACAGTCTTTGTATCCTGATAAAGAGAATACATCTCCTTGTCATTAAAGTTAGCCAAACTACCGGTTACGGAAATAATCTTTCCTGTATCATCATCAAAATAAATGAAGATTGAGGTTCCGTCCTCTGAGTAATAGAAGTCAATTGTCCAAGCGATGAAAGCCTGCTCGGGTTCTGAGGAGTTAATATACATAAGAGGCTCAAGACGAATCTCATAAGGGCCTGAAATATATGAAGGACCCAAATCCACGTCAATCTCGTCTACCGTATCAACATCTGCGTATCCGGTTTCATCATCAGCCGCTTTAAGTCCAAGCTCTACGCCGTAATCCCTTAAGGGAGTGGTAAGCTCTAACTCTTTTATTCTTGTAAAAAGCGGATCATCCTCATAATATGAGCAAATGTCATCAATTTCTCCCGCTGCTATTGAACAGATCTGGTTAGCGGAATATTTCTCACCTTTTTCAAGGAAAATTGATGTTATGGTTCCATCGTAACTGTTGGCAAAATCAATCTTCTCATCAAGTGTCAAAGGTGATGAGTTTGCGTAAATCGTACTGTTAAATGAAGCGAGGTTTGCAGGTTCCACCGAAACCTTCTCAACTTCCTTGGCAAGCTCAGAGTCCTGTACTCTGAAGAAAAGCTGAGGAATGAAGAAGCATACCAAAAGAAGTTCAACTACTGCCAAACCCACGATAGCTGACTGAGTTTTATTCATCTTCGCCGCCCTCCTCTTCTTCAGTTAATTCTTTGCCTTTAAGAGTAAGAATAATCTTGGTTCCCTCTCCGACTTTACTCTCAAATTCTATGGTTCCGCCAAGCTGCTCCATAATCTGCTTACAGAGTGCAAGGCCAAGACCTGCGCCGCCCTGCTTTCTTGCTCTGGACTTATCCACCATGTAGAAAGCTTCTGTGATTTTACCAAGTTCCTCTTCAGGAATACCGGTACCTTCATCGATAATGGAAATGATGTACTTATCCCCTTCAAGCTTTCCGAGGATATCTACCTTGTTGCGACCTGCGGCCTCATTGGCTTTACGTGCATTGTCTGCCGCATTGAAGATAACCGATTTGATCAGGTCAATATCTGCAGAGATTATACCGGGCTCGAAATCAACATTAAGTTCCATTCCGGTACTGTCCATAAGAGGAGCCAAAGCTCCGCCAACGTTCTCTCCAAGATACTGGGCATCAACATCCTTAAGAACCATCTCCTGCTGCTTGGTTACCTGCATCTCAAGAAGCTTGAAGGACATGCCCTCAAGTCTCTTTCCTTCCGTGTAAATGTAGTTTGCAGCCTTGAAGATTTCCTCTTCATCCAGTTTCTTGGATCGTAAAGTATCCGCATAGCCGATAATGGAGGTTAAAGGAGTTTTTAACTCGTGGGCGAAGTTACCGACGAAATCCTCCTGTCTTCTAACCGCATCATTTAATTCTTCGAAGTTCTTCTCAAGAGTATCTGCCATGCTGTCTATATCCATGGCAAGTTCACCAATCTCATCGTAGCCTTCAAGATTGGCTCTCACGGTAAAGTTGCCCTCAGAAATCTCATCGGCAACCCTTGAAATCTTAAACAAAGGCTTGGCAAGGTAATAGGCAATCAGATATGAAACACCTGCTGTCAGAACCATAATAATGCCCATAATTCGATAGAAAACCGCCAGCTGATTGGAACGGCTTTCAAATATATCAGAAATATCTCTTATGATGTTGAGATAATACTTTCCGTTGTCGGAATTGATATAGGAGCGGGTCATGAGAAGGTATTTGTCGTCCTGAGTATAAAGGAATACTCCGGTGTCGTTTATGCCCTCTTCCTTGTTATACGCAAGTATATCGTCCTTCTTCATGGAATAGCTCTGGTACAGGTCGGACTTTTCCTTATTCTGAATACAGAAATAGAAGTTCTTTCTGGCGCTGGTATCATCCAGATCCTTAACCACCTGTCTCCATACATCATCAGTTACGTTCTTTGAAAGGTGGGAAAGAACCATAATAAGGGTGTTCTGCATGATTTCATGCTCCTCAGTGGCAATTTCAACCTCTTTGTTGTATGTAACGCGAAAGGCGGAAGTAATCATCATACTTCCGCTTAAGCAATATGCCAAAGTAACCGATGCCATAGTCCAAATAAAAAGTTTCCACTTAAACTTCATCAGTGTCCTCCAACCGATATCCTACTTTATAAACAGGGACGATTCTCTTCTCCCATCCCAGTTTCTTACGCATTCTCTGAACATGTAAATCTACTGTTCTGCTGTCTCCGGTGTATTCACCGCCCCAAACCTTCTCGAAAATCTTCTCTCTGAAGAGAGCGATGTTCTTGTTCTGAAGGAAGAGAATAAGGATCTCGTATTCCTTCATGGTAAGGGAAATGTTATTTCCGTTCTGTGTAACAGTATGTGCCTCTGTATCAACAACTACATCGGCAAATTCAAGTTTGGTTTCATTCTTGTTATAACGCCTTAAAACGGTCTCTACTCTAGCAAGGAGCTCGACTATATCAAAAGGCTTGGTAAGATAGTCATCTGCGCCTAATTTAAGGCCCTTTACCCTGTCTTTAACGTCTGCTTTGGCTGTTACAAAGATTACAGGTGTCTCATACTCCTTGAGATAGTCCAAAAGCTCATATCCGTCGCATCCGGGGAGCATGATATCAAGAAGAACCAGATCGTATCTCTTCTCCTCGATTAAATCTGCGGCCTCAAAGCCGTCATTAACCTTCTCGCACTTGTAACCTGCATCTGTAAGACTCATGTAGATTAAGTCCGCGATTGCCTTTTCGTCCTCAACAATTAAAATCTTTGCTGCCATAGTTTACCCCTCCCTATGCGGTTTCGTTCATCTTTGCAAGCTTTGCTGCCTGATCGGCTGCAATACATGCGTCGATAATTTCCTGTATATCCCCATTCATTATCTTATCAAGCTTATATAAAGTAAGATTGATTCTGTGATCGGTAACTCTTCCCTGCGGGAAGTTGTAGGTTCTGATTTTCTCAGATCTGTCTCCGGTTCCAACCTGGCTTCTTCTAAGCTCTGCTTCTGCATCATGAGCCTTCTGCTGCTCAATGTCGTAAAGCTTTGCTCTGAGAAGGGCAAAAGCCTTGGCCTTGTTCTGCAACTGGCTCTTCTCTGTCTGAGAGTAAACCACAATTCCTGTGGGATAATGTGTAAGTCTTACTGCGGAGTCGGTTGTGTTGACACACTGACCACCGTTTCCGGAAGCTCTCATAACGTCGATTCTGATATCTTTCTCATCAATAACAACATCAACATCCTCTGCCTCAGGCATAACCGCAACGGTAATTGTTGATGTGTGAATTCTTCCGCCTGACTCAGTCTCGGGAACACGCTGTACACGATGAACTCCACTCTCGTACTTCATCTTTGAGTAAGCACCGTTACCGCTGATCATGAATGTTACTTCCTTCATGCCTCCGATTCCGATCTCGTCACAGCTTACCAGCTCAACCTTCCATCTCTGACTCTCAGCGTAGTGAGTATACATACGATAAATCTCTGCCGCAAAAAGTGCCGATTCATCGCCGCCTGCACCTGCACGGATTTCAACGATAACGTTCTTGTCATCGTTAGGGTCCTTGGGAAGAAGGAGAATCTTAAGTTCGTCCTCAAGCTCTGCCACTCTCTTCTTTGCATCACTGAGAGTTTCCTTGATCATTTCTCTCATTTCTTCATCGGACTCCTCATCAAGCATTGCAAGTGAGTCTTCTATGTCCTGATTACATTTCTTATATTCTTTATATGCCTCTACAATAGGAGTCAAATCACTTTGCTCCTTCATAAGAGATTTGAACCTCTCCCTGTTGTTAGCCACATCAGGAGATGCAAGTTCCTGTATTATCTCTTCAAATCTTCTTATTAAATCATCTAATTTATCAAACATGGGAATCTCCTTATTTCAAAATCGGCATGGTTCCTTTAACTACTCTGTCCATTCCCGCATAGTCTTTAACAATCTCTATGCCCGTGAAACCAATATTTTTAAGGAGTCCGCTGACGGCTTCTCCCTGGTCATAACCTATCTCGAAAATAACCGAACCGCCGGGCTTTAAATACTCCTCTAATTTTTCCACTATTCTTTCATAAAACCACAAGCCATCATTTTTGCCATCTAAAGCTATAATGGGCTCATGTTTTGCCACCTCCGGCATAAGAGTCGGGATGACATCCGTTGCAATATAGGGAGGGTTTGAAAGGATCAAATCGAACTTTCCTTCCACATCTTCAAACAAATCGCTTTCCACAAATGAAATCTTTGTGTCGTCTTCCTTGTTTTTAAGAAGTGCTTCAGCATTTGCCCTTGCAATCTCTAATGCTTTGGAAGAAACGTCTGCTCCTACTCCCTCGCAGTTATTCGAATAGTTGAGCACACTTATGAGAATGCATCCGGAACCGGTGCACATATCCAAAATTCTGTCCCCGTCCATTCGAACCTTTAACGCCTCTTCAACAAGGGTTTCGGTATCAGCCCGGGGAATTAACACGTTACAGTTAACCTTAAAATCAAGACCCATAAAAGATGCAACTTCCGTAATGTGCTGGAGAGGAATTCTTTCTTCTCTTCTCTCAAGCATCTTTAGGAAATCGGAATACTCTTCATCCGTCACTTCCCTTTCAGGATGCGAATAAAGAGCGGCAGCGTCGGTTCCGCAAGCTTTTTCCAACAAAAGTCTTGCGTCAAGATTTGCTTCCTCTATTCCGGCATTTTTAAGCCTTTCTGCCCCAACTTTTACGGCTTCATCGTAGCGCATCTAGGGCTCCTCTGTCTGTGCATATTCCTCACTGTCGTAGGGCTCTTCATATTCGACTGTCTCTTCGGGCTCTTCTTCCACGTCGAAGTTCTCGTGAAGGAAAGCTCTCCAGTCAAAAACAGCCTCAACGGACTTAATGGCAACCTCAATCATCTCCTCATCAGGCTCCTTGGTGGTAATCTTCTGGAACAGGAGTCCGGGAGCAGAAATGATATTCATGAGAATATTGTCGGTTTTGCCAGCGAGTCTTATTATCTCGTAAGAAATACCCGCAATTACAGGAATAAGCAAAAGTCTGTAGATAACCTTTAAAAGCATATTGTCTGTCTTAATAAAGAAGAAAAGAATAATGCTTATAACAAGGATAAATACAATGAAGCTTGTGCCGCATCTCTTGTGAAGTCTGGAGCTCTTCTTAACATTGTGAACATTAAGGTTATGACCATGCTCAAGACAGTTGATGCACTTATGCTCGGCTCCGTGATATCTGTAAAGTCTCTTAATGTCCTTCATGCAGCTGATAATGCTGACATATCCAACGAATATAACGATTCTGATTACGCCTTCAATAATTGCCATCAAAGAATCGTTTCTTATATATTTTGAAATATAATTGGAAATATAGAAAGGTAAAAGAAGGAACAGGCCGACTGCCAAGGCAACGGCGAAAACTGTTGTGAATCCCATAAGGATTCCCTCTTCTTTTCCTTTGCTGATTTTGTTTATTTCTTTGTCGGCTTCGGTTTCTTTCTTGTCCTCTTCCTCATAGAAGGATGCGGAATAAGAAAGGGTTTTCATTCCGAGAACCAGGGAATTGATGAAATTAAATATTCCTCTGAAGAAGGGAATCTTTGAAATTGCCATGCCGTTACCTACGCCGGTAAAAGCTTCAACATCTACAGCAATCTCTCCGTCAGGTTTTCTTACCGCAACGGCATATTTATCTTTATTTTTCATCATGACGCCTTCAAGTACTGCCTGGCCGCCAATTCCTGAAAAAACTTTTTTCTTTCTTCTGCTCATTTTAAACCACCCTAATTATTATTTTAGATAATCGCTCTTTTACCAAAAGAGCAAAAAAGGTTGAGATTACGAAAGATAACCTCAACCTTTGTTAACTCATATTCTTGTACAAAACTAGTTAGCTGTACCGTACTTCTTATTGAACTTATCAATACGTCCATCAGTTCTTGCAGACTTCTGCTGTCCTGTATAGAATGAGTGGCACTTGGAACAAACCTCTACGTGGATTTCCTTGCTTGTAGAACCTGTTACAAATGTATTACCACAGTTGCAAGTAACTGTTGCCTGATAGTACTCAGGATGAATTCCTTCTTTCATGTTTTCACCTCGCCATATATAGAAAATTAATAGTTATGTTCTCATCCGCTACTGCCTGCTCACACAAACAGCATGAGTATTGTAGCATGAAAGAAAAACTTGTGCAAGTATTTTTTTACTTACTTTTAATAGTCGAAGTGAGTCTTAGAAACTCTCATGATAAACTCCTGATTGTTTCTTGTATCCTTAATAAGTCTGATAACCTGATTAACGGACTCATCGGGCTTATTACCGCAGAAAGCGTTACGAAGCTTGTTCATAGCCTGCTGCTCTTCGGGAGAAAGAAGAAGGTCCTCTCTTCTGGTACTTGATTTGGGAATATCGATGGCAGGGAAGATTCTCTTCTCGGAAAGCTTTCTGTCAAGAACCAGTTCCATGTTACCTGTTCCCTTGAATTCCTCGTATACTACGTCATCCATACGGCTGCCTGTCTCAACAAGAGCTGTGGCAAGAATTGTAAGGCTTCCTGCTTCTCTTGTATTACGGGCTGCTCCGTAGAACTTCTTGGGCATGTGAAGAGCCAGAGGATCAAGACCACCGGAAAGAGTACGTCCACTGGGTGGAACTACAAGGTTGTACGCTCTTGTAAGTCTTGTGATACTGTCAATCAGAACCACAACGTCTCTGCCGTGCTCAACAAGTCTCTTACTTCTCTCCATTACCATCTCGGAAACTCTCTTATGATGCTCAGGCAATTCATCAAAGGTGGAATAGATTACTTCCACATTTGAACCTGTGATTGCTTCCTTAATATCTGTAACTTCCTCAGGACGCTCATCAATCAAAAGAATAATAAGGTGAATGTTGGGGTCGCTGGCCTTAAGAGATTTCGCAACCTCCTTAAGGATGGTTGTCTTACCTGCCTTAGGGGGAGAAACAATCATTCCTCTCTGTCCCTTACCGATGGGGCTGAATAAGTCCATGATTCTCATGGAAATATCACAACCGGGTCTTTCAAGCTTGATTCGCTTATCGGGGAAAGTAGGTGTCAAATCCTCAAAGCTGGGACGTGACATTACCTTTTCCAAAGGATAACCGTTGACACTCTTAATGTACAAAAGTGCTGAGAACTTCTCGTTTGAGCTTCTTACTTTTGTATTGCCCACAACAATGTCGCCTGTTCTCAATTTGCACTTTCTGATCTGTCCGGGAGCAACATAAACGTCCTCATTACCGGGCATGTAATTTTCGCTTCTGATGAAACCGTATCCGTCGGGCATAACCTCCAAAATACCGTTTGCCTCAATTCCGCTGTCGAGTTCGGGTGAGTACTCGTTAATTCCGGCCTCATCCTTCTCAGCCTCCTCCGCTGCCGCGGGAGTCTTCTTCTTGTTAGTTACTACTACTGTCTTTGTTTCCGCAGGCTTACCCTGAAACTGCTTTGCAGCTTCCTTCTCGTCTTCGGTAGCCTCATGACTCTTTAAGTCTTCTTCCTTGTCAATCTCATCCTGTCTGAGCATAGCCTCTACCAAGTCTGCTTTCTTCATGGATGAAGAGATGGCAATTCCCCTTGCATGACAAAGATCCTTTAATACTGCCACCGACAAAGACTCATATTTTTCTTTCATTCCCATTTTATCCTCCTACTATTTATAAACCAAAAATGGAACAACTCGGTGAAACCCGAAGTGAATTAACGATAACTCTCGAAGATATATTTCTTTCTTGAAGTTGTACAGTCGTTATTATAATATAAAAAAAAATAATAATCTACATCTTTTTTATATTTAATAAATAATTTATAATTTATCACAGAAAAAATACAGATGAAGGCGGTCTAAAATGGATAATTCAGAATTGGCTTTAAAGTTACACGAAGAATGGAAAGGTAAACTCGAGACAGTTGCCAAGTCCAAAGTTAAAACAAGAGAGGATCTGGCACTTGCTTACACCCCCGGTGTTGCCGAGCCTTGCAAGGTTATTGCGAAGGATAAAGAAGCAGCATACAAATACACCATCAAGTCCAACACCATTGCTGTTGTTTCTGACGGAAGCGCAGTTTTGGGTCTCGGAAATATCGGTCCTCACGCTGCTATGCCCGTTATGGAAGGTAAGGCAGTTCTTTTCAAGGAATTCGGCGGTGTTAACGCCGTTCCCATTTGTCTCGATACTCAGGATACAGAAGAAATCATTAAGGCAGTAACCTATCTTGCTCCCGGATTCGGCGGCATCAACTTGGAAGATATTTCCGCTCCCAGATGTTTCGAGATTGAAACCAGACTTAAAGAGATTCTTGATATACCCGTTTTCCACGATGACCAGCACGGAACTGCCATCGTAGTTCTCGCAGGTATCATCAACGCGTTAAAGATAGTTAAGAAAGAAAAGGAAGCTTGCAAAATAGTTGTTAACGGTGCCGGTGCTGCCGGAATTGCCATTACAAAGCTTCTTTTAAACTATGGATTCAAGAACATTCTTCTCTGCGACCGTTCCGGTATCATCTACAGAGGTCGTGACGGATTAAACTCCGCAAAGGAAGAGATTGCAAATATCACTAACCCTAACAACGATAAGGGTAACCTTGCGGACGGACTTGTTAACGCAGATATCTTCATCGGCGTTTCAGCTCCCGGTGTCGTAACCGCTGAAATGGTTAAGACCATGAACAAGGATGCAATTATTTTTGCAATGGCTAATCCCGTACCTGAAATCATGCCCGATGTGGCAAAGGCTGCAGGCGCAAGAATCATCGGTACAGGACGTAGTGATTTCCCTAACCAGATCAACAATGTAGTAGCTTTCCCCGGCATCTTTAAGGGTGCGTTGGAAGGTCGCGCTAAGCAGATTACCGAAGAGATGAAGATGGCTGCCGCTCTTGCAATCGCTTCACTTGTTTCGGATGATGAATTAAATGAAGACAACATTATGCCCGAGCCCTTTAATCCCAAGGTTGCAGAGGCTGTATCCGAAGCAGTAAAAGCTAAGATTGTCAGAGGTTAAAAATGGCTTCCAAACCCGCAGCGCTAGATACTTTATATAAATTAATCGTTCTATATATGCTTAATAAGGCCGAAGAGCCTTTGACCAAAGTCCAGATAAGCGATTTCATCCAGGATAATAACCTTACGGATTACCTTACCGTTCAAACCACATTCAGTGAGCTGATTGAGGATAATCTTGTTGAATCCACCGCATCCGGCAAGAGAACATATTTATCCGTAACTCCCGAAGGAAGACAGACCGTCTCCTTCTTCGAGAAAAGGATAAATAAGGAAATCCGTAATGACATTATCAATTACCTTAACACTAATGCCATTACCATCAGGGATGAAAACTCTGTAAAGGGAAGTTATTATAAGACCACCACAGGTCACTATGAATCAAGTCTTGTGGTTCGTGAGCGTAATGAAGATATAGTTAAGATTACTCTCTCTGTTCCGGATGAGGCCACCGCAAAGTCAATCTGTGACAACTGGGCTGAGAAGAGCTCAGAGATATATTCGAATATTGTTAAAAATCTATTCTAGGTGCAGATAGGGACAGTCCCCAATTGCACGTCCTTCCAGGATGTGCGATTGGGGACTGTCCCTATCTGCACCTATTCTTCTGCTTCCTTTTTAAGTTTCTTGAAATGCTCTCTAATCTTCACCTCATACCCGTTTCCGCTGGGTGAATAGAACTCCTTACCGCTTAATTCATAAGGCAGATACTGCTGTTTCACATAATTGTTCTTATAATCATGTGCGTATTTATATCCGGTGCCTCTTCCAAGTTTCTCACTGGATTTATAATGAGCGTCCTGGAGATGTGGAGGTATCGGAAGGTTTCCGCTTTTTTGTACCTCGTTGTTGGCAGCAAAAATAGCTTCAACCGCTGCATTGCTCTTTGGTGCACAGGCTATATAGGAAGCCGCCTGGCTTAAAATAATCTGTGATTCCGGCATACCTACTCTCTCAACAGCCTGAGCTGCACTTGTTGCAACCACCAAAGCCATGGGGTCTGCATTTCCCACGTCCTCGCTGGCACAAATCATCATTCTTCTTGCAATGAACTTAACATCTTCTCCTGCCTGAAGCATTCTGGAGAGATAATAAACCGCCGCATCCGGGTCTGATCCTCTCATACTCTTAATAAAAGCAGAGATGGTGTCGTAATGATTATCCCCGTTCTTGTCATAGCTCATCTTCTTGCGCTGAATACATTCCTGAGCCACATCAAGAGTTATATGTATTATTCCGTCCTCGGATCTGTCAGTGGTTGTAACGCCGATCTCAATGGCATTAAGAGCATGTCTTGCATCCCCTCCGGACAGATCAGCCAAAAATTCTAACGCCTCATCACTTATATCCGCCTTAAAGGATCCAAGGCCTTTCTCGGTGTCATAAACCGCCCTCTTAATAAGTTCCTTTATATCATCCTTTTCAAGAGGCTTAAGCTCAAAGATAATGGACCTTGAAAGCAAAGCCCCATTAACCTCAAAATAAGGATTCTCTGTGGTGGCGCCTATAAGCGTAATTGTTCCATCCTCAACAAAAGGCAATAAGTAATCCTGCTGTCCCTTGTTAAATCTGTGTATCTCATCGATGAAAAGAATGGTCTTCTTTCCATACATTCCAAGGGTCCCTTTTGCCTTGTTAACCACATCCTCCATATCCTTCTTTCCGGCTATGGTTGCATTAATCTGAGTAAATTCAGATTGGGTGGTATTGGCGATAACCTTGGCAATGGTGGTCTTTCCCGTTCCGGGAGGGCCATAAAGAATGATGGAGCTTAACTTGTCCGCTTTAATGGCGCGATACAAAAGCTTATCCTTCCCCAGAATATGCTGCTGTCCCACCACCTCATCGATGGTTGTGGGGCGAAGTCTTGCTGCCAAAGGCGTCTCATTTTTTGTATTTAAACTTCTGGAATACTCAAATAAATCCATTAAAAGTTCACCTGTCTCATATATAATTCATCAAAATTCGGCTCAGTTGCGGAATCAATGGCCACAAAATCATTTCTGAAGGAGCCAAGTTCCTTCCTTACTTTATCATACATCAGGCATCCTTGCAAACATGTGTTCCCGCCGGGGCGCGCCACATCTTTTAATTCCTTTGGCAAAAGCCCAATTTGGGCCGCATCCTCAACATTCAGGAAATACCCGAAGCCGCCTGCTATGGAAACGCTTTGGATGTCCTCTTTACTCATGCCGGATTTCCCCAAAAGGATTTCTATACCTGAGGCTACCGCTGCTTTTGCCAGCTGAATTTCACGGACGGATTTCTGGGTTACAGCCCCGTTCTCCTCTTTAAGAAGGCCCGTCTCATCAATTATTCCTTCTTGCAAAAGCTTAGCAATCGCCGATATACCTTCGCTTCCGATTCCTGCATCCGTTGAAAAGGCACTGCCTGCGGCACATGCTGTACAATAAACCTTTTCACCGTCGCTTAAAGCCGTTTCCGCATTGGTACCAAGATCGATAAAGAGCTTACCTTTTGACATGGCACTTACGGGAAGAATGCCTTCGCTTATTAATCCCGCGGTAATATCTGCCCCCACAAAGGCCGAAATCCCGGGAAGCAAAGTAAATGTTGCGTCTTTATATGTAATCTTTCTTTCATCCAAAAATGCCGGTGTAAAAGGATATGCTCCAAGACCGGTTGCATCTTCACCGGAAAGGACGTGAAGCATAACCGTATTCCCTGCAACATATACAGGAAGGCTCTTTATGTCCTTACCGTCAGCCACCTTCAAAAGGCCTTCATACAGGAAATCAAGAAGTTCCTCCGAAATAAACTCTCTTCCGTATTTATTTGCGGCATCAATCCTTGAAATCACGTCGGAACCGTATTTAATCTGGGGATTATCTGCCTTGTGCAAAATCTGCTTTTTCTCATTTGAATCCCAAAATGCAAAAGCCAACGTTGATGTGCCAAGATCAATTCCCACTGCATCTCTATCCGGCATGGCGGCGAGATTAATCTTTGCAGTTTCGGCGATTATAGCTGTTTTTGCCCCAAAAAGAATGGACAACTTGCTTCCTGCCTTAGGATTGCTTCTGCAGGCAAGCCTTACACCCTCTCGAAGTTCATCGGGACTCAGAAGTTTTCTTTCTATGGCATCAGGTAAAGGGGCGCCCTCTTCGAATCTTACCTTGCATCTTCCGCACTTGGCACCGTAATTGCCGCCACAAACAGAGTACGAGTATCCGTTATCCTTAAGGTAATCGCATACACACGCAAAAAAGGGCAACCCTCCGTCATAGACGAAGGGAACACCCTTTCTCAAATCTTTGTCTGAATTGTTCTTATACGAATTTGTTGGCATCGGCGTCATAGTGATAGTCAATGGCTGCAAGGCTTTCCTCGAGTTCCGCCCTGTCGATGTCCAAATCTTCGCATAAATCATCGAGACTCTCGTAGAAATCTCTTAACTTCAGATTTATAAAACTTAGTCTCATTACGGGATCAACAGGCAGCATAATTATCCTCTCAAAGCCACAAGTTCACCGTCCTTCTCATCAATGCTGATGACATCGCCGGTATGAACTTTATCTTCCAGTATCAGTTTAGCTGCCGAAGTTTCCACATGCTTCTGGATATATCTCTTAAGAGGTCTTGCTCCATAGATGGGATCATAAGCCTCATTTACGATATATTCCTTAGCCTTGTCGGTAAGAGACACGGACAATTCCTTATCCGCAAGTCTTCTGTTGATATCTTCGACAACCAAGTTAATGATACCACCAATGTTGTCCTTGCTCAACGGCTTAAACATGATTATCTCATCAAGTCTGTTAAGGAATTCGGGTCTGAAATGATTACGCAAATCACCCTCTACCTCATTCCTTGCCTCCTCCGAGATATTACCCTCAGAGTCGATTCCGTCAAGGAGGTAGCCTGCGCCGATGTTACTGGTCATGATAAGGATTGTGTTCTTGAAATCAACGGTTCTACCCTGGGAATCCGTGATACGTCCGTCATCAAGAACCTGCAAAAGCACGTTAAACACGTCGGGATGAGCCTTCTCGATTTCATCAAACAAAACAACTGAGTAAGGTTTACGTCTCACTGCCTCAGTCAGCTGACCGCCCTCATCATATCCAACGTATCCGGGAGGTGCTCCGATAAGTCTGGATACGGAGAACTTCTCCATGTATTCGCTCATGTCGATTCGAACCATGTTGTTCTCATCGTCAAAAAGTGCCTGAGCCAAAGTTTTGGCTAGCTCTGTTTTTCCCACACCGGTAGGACCTAAGAACATGAAGGAACCAATGGGTTTGCCGGGGTCTTTAACCCCTGCTTTGGACCTTATAATGGCCTCAGTAACCTTCTCTACAGCCTCATCCTGGCCTATAACTCTCTCATGGAGAACCTGATCCAGATGAAGTGTTTTATTCCTCTCACTTTCCGTTAATTTAGATACAGGTATTCCGGTCCATCTGGAGATAATTCTTGTGATTTCATCCTCGGAAACGCACTCATGAACCAGAGAATTTTCTTTCTTACCGGACTCGTTTTCAAGAGTTTCCAAAGTTTTCTTTAAATCAGGCAGTTTGCCGTAGCTTAATTCTGCCGCCTTCTCATAATCACCGTTTCTCTGGGCAATCTGAATCTGGCTGTTAACCTCGTCAATCTCCTCCCTGATTTTGGAAATCTTATTGACGCTTTCCTTCTCGTTATCCCACTGTGCTTTCTTTCCGGAAAAATCTTCTTTGAGCTCAGCAAGCTCCTTCCTTAGGGTTTCAAGCCTCTCCACGCTTAAGTGGTCCGTCTCCTTCTTAAGGGCCGTCTCCTCGATTTCAAGCTGCATGATCTTTCTTTGCATCTCATCGAGCTCAGTAGGCATGGAATCAAGTTCCGTCTTAATAAGAGCGCAGGCTTCATCCACCAGGTCAATGGCCTTATCGGGAAGGAATCTGTCCGTTATATATCTGTTTGATAATGTAGCGGCACTTACCAAAGCGTTATCCATAATCTTAACGCCATGGTAAACCTCGTATCTGTCCTTAATACCTCTTAATATTGAGATGGTATCTTCGACAGTAGGTTCATCAACCATGACAGGCTGGAAACGTCTCTCTAAGGCAGCGTCCTTTTCAATATACTTTCTGTACTCGTCAAGGGTTGTGGCACCGATACAGTGAAGCTCACCTCTGGCAAGCATGGGTTTAAGCATGTTGCCGGCATCGAGACTTCCGTCGGTTTTGCCTGCTCCGACGATGGTATGAAGCTCATCGATGAAAAGGATAATCTGTCCGTCGGAATTCTTAACATCCTCCAAAACGGCTTTAAGTCTCTCCTCGAACTCGCCTCTGTACTTTGCTCCGGCCACAAGGGCACCCATATCAAGGGAGAATATCTTCTTGTCCTTAAGATTGCCGGGCACATCACCTCTTACAATTCTTTGAGCAAGGCCTTCAACAACCGCCGTTTTACCTACACCGGGTTCACCGATGAGCACAGGGTTATTCTTGGTCTTACGGGAAAGAATTCGAATTACATTTCTGATTTCGGAATCTCTGCCTATAACAGGATCAAGCTTCTGCATTCTGGCCTTCTCAACCAGTTCCTGACCATACTTCTCAAGAGTGTCATAAGTAGCCTCGGGATTATCGGAGTTAACGCTCTGATTGCCTCTTACGGTAGAAAGAGCCGCAAGGAATCTCTCGACTGTAATTCCATACTCCTTAAAGCACTCCTTCATGGTCTTGCTAGGATGCTTAATCATGCAAAGGAAAAGGTGCTCCACGCTTACGTAGGAATCACCCATTCTCTTGGCTTCATCTTCAGCTTCCACAAGAACTCTGTTAAGGTACTGGCCCATACGAAGTTCGCCACCCTGAACCTTAACTCTCTTTTCAAGCATTTCTCTGACGTGATTAACAAAGTGCTCCGTGTTAATCTCCATCTTTTGGATAAGCTTGAGAATCAGGCTGTCTTCAACGGTAAGCAGTGCATACAAAAGGTGCTCCTGCTCAATCTCCTGGTTTCCGTACTCATATGCCAGTTTCTCCGTCATGTTGACGGCTTCTATACTTTTCTGTGTAAATTTCTGTATGTTCATAAAATCACCCCTCTTCTTTTCTGGGTTTTATCTTTGTTCTATATCAACTATAACACAGTTTTTCTCTATGTCAAGATGTGCAATTTGGGGACAGACCCCTTTTCGCACATTTTATGTGCGAAAAGGGGTCTGTCCCCAAACTGCACGTCTGGCCCTTGCCCAAGACACTATTTTTCTCTAAATAATATCTTCAACAATATAGGCGTTGCCACCGAGCTTATCAGTATCAAAAGAATTACCGGAGCAAAATATATGGATTCAATAAGGCCCACGGACAATCCCTTCTGGGCCACAATCAGGGCAACCTCTCCTCTTGTCATCATACCGACACCGATTCTTAATCTGTCTCGTCCTCTGAAACCAAGAAGGGCAGAAACGCCGCCACAGCCCACGATCTTTGTAATCAATGCAACGGCTACAAAGCAAAGGGAGAAAATAAGAATCTCCGGTGTGAGGCCGCTGATATCCGTTTTAAGTCCTACGGATGCGAAGAAAACGGGGCCGAATAACATATATGAGCTGATGTCGATTTTTCTTGATACATAACCTGCGTCCTGAATGGAGCAAAGGATTACGCCCGCAATATATGCACCTGTGATATCTGCTATTCCAAAGTGCGCTTCAGCAATATAAGCCATGGCAAAGCAGAATGCCAGGCTCACGATAGGTACCCTCTGAGTGTGGGGGTATCTGTTGTCGAACCACTTCATTATCTTGTATCCGACAAAGGCAACAACTGCGGAGAATACAATGAATAATCCTGTCTTGGCAAAAACGCCTCCGATATTTCCGGTGGAGGTTCCGGCACTTACAACGCAGGTAAGAACCAGAATACCGATAACGTCATCTATGATAGCCGCACTTACAATGGTGGTTCCTACAAAGGTGCTTATTTTGCCAAGTTCCTGCAAGGTTGCAACCGTAATGGAAACGCTTGTGGCGGTCATAATTGTTCCTATAAATAATGCTTTATAGAAGTGCTCGCTGCCAACAGCAGAAAATCCGTAAAAGCAGGAATAGAGTAATGTTCCACCAACAAGAGGAATGAACACACCGGCGCAGGCAATGGCAAAGGCCTTCGCTCCCGCCTTCTTAAGGTCCTGTAAGTTGGTTCCAAGACCCGTACCAAACATCAGAAGAACAACGCCGATTTCTGCTGTCTTTGAAATATAATCTGTAAGCTGAACCCAGTTTAAAAGGCAGGGTCCAATCAGAAGTCCCGCAAGAATCTCGCCCACAACCTGGGGCATCTTGCATCTTCTCGCAATAAGGCCAAAAAACTTTGCAAATATAACTATTAATGCTAAATCTCTGAATACGCTGTAAGCTGCTTCCATTTAAATCGCTTCCTTCTTCAATATACTCTCTCTACGCCGAATACAGATTATAACACCGAAATTAGAAAAAAGGAAGTCCCTCCCCTGGGACTCCCCTTTTTCTATGTCCTGATTCTCCCTAATCAACAGCCTTGGTGGCAACAACCTCCACGCCCGTTCCGGCCACGTTCTCAATAACAACGTCACCAATCTTAACGGGGGCTTTGGCCACAGCCTTATTGATGTCCTTCATGACATCGAATATCTTGGATTTGGGAATATCTGATTTGGTCTTAACGGAGGTAAAATCTTTGCTTCCTCCTTCTACCCTTACAGTTGAAGTTACGATTCTTGTGGGATTGGTAACTTCCTTTTCTGCATAAATTCGACCCTTCTCACAGGTATTGCCGGTGATGGTCTTAACTTCTCCATTCTCAAGTTCAACGGTAATTTGGCATCCCAAAGGACAGCCGATACAGGTAAGTTCTCTTTTTTCCATAGTATCAATCACTCCTTTTCTATCTTTACGGTGATTGTCTCAAGGTTGGGATAGCTAAGAAGCTGATCCTTCTTTAAGATAACTTGTTCCATTTCACCGGGTGCCATTACGTTCTTTTTCCTGTGCTGGACTCTCTCATCGTTAAGATATACGCTGATGAAGGAATCCTTGAACACTGCGCCCACACGGAATCTGACTGTCAAAATATCTTCCATGTTTTCTACGCATATATGTCTGGGAACCGTGTATCTTGCTCCGTCAACGGCATTAATCTTTATGTCTTTTCCCGCACCCTTTAACTCGCCTTTAACAAACTTGGCGGCATTGGCGCCGGCCTTTGTTGCTTCCTCGGAAACGTAGTCAACCAGGTCATGAACATGGAGAACATTTCCTGCGGCAAAAACACCGGGGATGCTGGTTTCAAGGCTTTCATTTACAACAGGTCCGCTTGTTACGGGATCCATCTCAACACCGGCATTTCTTGAAAGCTCATTCTCGGGAATAAGACCTACGGATAAAAGAAGTGTATCACACTCATAATCCTCTTCTGTTCCGGGGATAGGCTTTCCGGTATTATCTACCTCTGCGATAGTAATTCCTTCAAGTCTCTCCTTGCCTCTGATATCAACTACGGTATGGCTTAACTTAAGAGGAATATCATAGTCGTTAAGACACTGAACTATGTTTCTCTTTAATCCGCCTGAGTAAGGCATCAGCTCAGCTACAACCTGAACCTTGGCGCCTTCCAATGTAAGTCTTCTTGCCATGATAAGACCGATATCTCCGGAGCCTAAAATAACAACCTTTTTACCAGGCATATAGCCTTCCATGTTTACAAGACGCTGTGCAGTACCTGCGGAGAAAATACCTGCAGGACGATATCCGGGTATATTTAAAGCTCCCCTGGATCTCTCACGGCATCCCATGCAAAGGACGATGGATTTCGCCTGAATCTCAAACATTCCGTCCTCTCTGTTCATGGCGGTAACCACTTTATCCTTTGTGATATCCATTACCATGGTTCCGAGTTTATACTCAATACCAAGTTTAAGCACTTCATCAATGAAACGACCGGCATACTCGGGGCCTGTAAGTTCTTCTTTAAAAGTATGAAGTCCAAATCCGTTATGTATGCACTGGTTTAAAATTCCGCCAAGTTCCTTATCTCTTTCAAGAATAAGAATATTGTCGATTCCCTGCTTTTTGGCAGATGCTGCTGCTGCAAGACCGGCAGGGCCACCGCCAACTATTAATACATCTACTGTTCTCATAGTGGTTCCCTCCTATTCCTTAGTACGTCCTACAACAATTTTTGAGTTCCCGCCGGATTTTGTGATTTCCTCCTGAGGTATTCCAAGCTCTCTCTCTATGATCTCCATGGTTCTCGGCGAACAGAAACCTGCCTGACATCTTCCCATGCCCGCTCTGGTTCTTCTCTTGACACCGTCAAGACTTCTTGCGGGAATAGGTCTGTGCAAAGCGTCTATAATCTCACCTTCCGTAACACTCTCACAGCGGCAGATTATATTACCGTATGCAGGATTCTCTTTAATAAGCTTATTTCTTTCTTCAAGTGAAAGCTCTGAAGGATTAAGAATTCCCTTTCTCTTGGAAATCCAGTTATCCTTGTTTTCAAGTTTCATCAAATCTTTCAGAATATCGGCTACCATCTCACCGATTGCAGGTGATGAGCTAAGACCGGGAGACTCAATGCCGGCACAGTCAATAAACTGTTTGGCATCTTCCACTTCCTCAATAATAAACTCGTGGCCTGCCTCATGAGCTCGAAGGCCTGCAAAGCTTGTAATAACCTGTCTCATGGGAAGGTTCTTTACAGATAAGCCTGCCTTTCCGATAAGGTCATCAATTCCTGCCTTTGTTGTTGCGGTAGCTTCTTTATCTTCTATATCTATTGCAGTGGGTCCCACAATAAGGTTTCCGTGAATTGTGGGAGAAACCAGAACGCCCTTACCCATCTTGGAGGGCTGAGGGAATATGGTCTTTGATACGTGATTTCCGGCAGTCTTATCAAGCAGACAATAATCTCCTCTTCTGGCAACAATTGTAAGCTTCTTGTTGCTTACCATGTTGTGAATCTTGTCAGCATAAACGCCTGCGGCATTAACCACATACCTGGTTTCGATATCACCCTTATTGGTCTTAAGAACGTAGTATCCGTCCTTCTTAACAATATCGGTAACTTCAGTGTCAAACTGGAAGTTTACGCCGTTAACTGCAGCATTCTCTGCCAAAGCTATAGTGAGGTTGAAAGGGCAAACGATTCCGCTTGTAGGAGCAAAAAGCGCCCCCTCTACATTGTCGCTAAGATTGGGTTCCATTTTGAGAACCTCTTCTTTGGACAGAATCTTAAGTTCCTTAACTCCGTTAGCTATACCTCTGTCATAGAGCTCTTTAAGTCCCGGAAGTTCCTCTTTGTGGATACACACAACAAGGGCTCCATTCCTCTTAAAGGGAATATCCAGGTCCTCTGCCAGTTTATCCATCATCTGGTTTCCTTTGACATTCAGTTTAGCCATCAGAGATCCTTCGGCCGCATCAAAGCCTGCGTGGATAATAGCGCTGTTTGCTTTCGAGGTTCCACAACACACGTCCTCGCATTTATCAATAACAAGAACATCTGCTTTGTACCTTGACAGCTCTCTTGCAATCGCACAGCCTGATACGCCTGCACCGATAACAACAATGTCTTTCATTCTATCGCTCTCCTTTTTAATGAATTGACTGCTTTTTGAAAAAAAGCAGTCAGGCAATAAGCCGGCATTCTCTGCCTGCCAATTGCCTGACTCATCTCTCGCGCAATAACTATTTAATTAGTTAATTACATTATATCACGAATTACATGTGGAAGAAAGGAACAACCTTCCAAAGTAAACCTGCACAAAGTGCACCAAGTAAAGGACCAACTACAGGAATCCATGAATAACCCCAGTTGTTATCGCCCTTACGCCATACAGCGTGAGCAATACGAGGAGAAAGATCTCTAGCAGGATTCATTGCGTATCCTGTCAAACCACCGAATGACATACCGCAGGCCATGATGATTCCAAATACTGCGAAGTTGGGAAGTGCATATCCGCCGGGAATTGCAAGGATTGCAAATACGAGAACGAATGTTGCAAGAGCTTCCTGGAATACGTTTCTGGGAGCGTTGGGGATTGAAGGAGCTGTACAGTAAACACCGAGTGTTGAACCGCCTTCTTTTTCTGTTGCATCAAGGTGATCCTTGTATGCAATTGAAAGAATGGAAGCACCTACGAAGCCGCCAAGCATCTGTGCAATAATATATCCGGGAACCAGATTCCATGCGAAGTTTCCTACTACTGCAAGAGCAATTGTAAGAACAGGGTTAAAGCTTGCGCCTGAATAACCAAACATGAAAGCGGGAACCATAACTGCAAGACCCCAACCGATTGTAATATATGTTGAGTTGCTTCCCTTAAATCCGGACTTGCTTAAAGTAGCACCCATACATACGCCATCGCCCAAAAGGACGAGCATAGCTGTTCCTATAAACTCACATAAATAAGCTTGCATAAATTATTACCCCCTAATCAATAATATGTAGTTATGTTAGTCTTCCTTAGCCCAACCGAATGAGCACTTAACTGCTTTCTTCCATCCCTTAATATGTTCTTCTCTGTCAGCTGCGCTCATCTCAGGTTTGAAGATTCTGTCAAATGCCCAGTTCTTCTTAACGTCTTCTTTGCTTGTCCAATAGCCAACTGCCAAACCTGCAAGGTAAGCAGCACCCATAGCTGTTGTCTCAACACAAACAGGACGGTTAACAGGTGCACCGATGATGTCTGCCTGGAACTGCATTAAGAAGTTGTTTGCACAAGCACCGCCGTCAACCTTCAAAGCAGAAAGGTTAATTCCGGAATCAGCCTGCATTGCTGCGGTAACATCAGCTACCTGATAAGCAAGGGACTCAAGAGTTGCACGAATAATGTGGTTCTTGTTAACACCACGGGTTAAGCCTACAATACATCCTCTTGCATACTGATCCCAGTAAGGTGCGCCGAGTCCTGTGAAAGCAGGAACAACGTAACATCCGTTGGTATCTTTAACCTTGCCTGCGAAGTACTCGGAATCAGGTGATGTCTCGATTACCTTTAACTCATCACGTAACCACTGAATAGCTGCGCCTGCTACGAATACGGAACCTTCCAATGCGTACTCAACTTTTCCGTCAAGTCCCCATGCAATTGTGGTAACAAGTCCGTTCTTTGAGTAAACGGGTTTCTCACCTGTGTTCATGAGCAGGAAGCAACCTGTACCATAGGTGTTCTTAGCCTCACCTGCTGTGTAACAGGTCTGTCCGAACAAAGCTGCCTGCTGGTCACCTGCGGCACCTGCAATCTTAATGGGAGCTCCGAATAACTCGGGATCTGTCTCTCCGTAAACGCAGCTTGAAGGTTTGGGTGTAGGAAGAATGCTCTCGGGAATATTTAATTCTGCGAGGATTTCCTTATCCCATGTAAGCTCCTTGATGTTAAAGAGCATTGTTCTGGAAGCGTTGGAGTAATCAATTACATGAACTTTACCCTTTGTAAGTTTCCAGATGAGCCAGGAATCAACGGTACCGAATAACAATTTGCCGGCTTCTGCTTTAGCTCTGGCACCCTCAACGTTATCAAGTAACCATTTTACCTTTGTTCCTGAGAAGTAAGCATCGATAACAAGACCTGTCTTCTCACGGAATTTGTCTGTCAGACCCTTATCCTTTAAGGAATCACAATACTCTGAGGTACGTCTGCACTGCCAAACAATTGCATGATGGATAGGCTCTCCTGTTTCCTTATCCCAGACAATTGTGGTCTCACGCTGGTTGGTGATACCAATGGCAGCAATGTCAGCAGCTGTAGCCCCAACTTTCTTCATGGCGTCTACACAAACCCCATACTGTGTAGCCCAAATCTCATTTGCATCATGTTCAACCCACCCTGGTTTAGGGAAATACTGAGTAAACTCTTTCTGAGCCACAGAGCACATTTCACCCTTTTCATTGAACAGGATACATCTGTTGCTTGTTGTGCCGGCATCAATAGCCATTACATACTTTGCCATTTACTATTCCTCCTTCTCTATTATTCAAAGCCACCATGGCTTAGAATCACATAAACCAAACATCGGGGCTGGTCGCCGAAATGGCGACCGCACCGTTTGTCAGTGCCGTCATAACATCTTTCTTATCTGCGATAAGCCCCCCCGCTATGACAGGCACTTTACTGATCTTGTTGACCTTCTTTATTATGTTAGGCATTATTCCCGGCAGGATTTCTATAACGTCGGGCTGAATCGAGTCTACCTGCTTCTCTATGTTGGATAAAGCCATTGAGTCAACAACAAAATATCTCAGTACCGTATATAATCCAATTTGCTTGGCATATTTAATCAAATTAATCTTGGTTGTTATGATACCGTCTGCATGAGTAAAGTTCTTAATGTAATCCAAAACAATCTCTTTACCCGTAAAGCCGTTAACCAGATCCATGTGAACCATGGCTATTTTCCCGGCATCCTTAACCTTCTTGACAATCTCCTGGAGAGAACACACGTCGCCGAAAAGAATAAAGATTACCTGAATATCTGAATCCAAGCATTTATCCAGCCCTTCCATATCCTTAACGGCGGCGATAATCGGCGTATCCGCCAATATCTCTCTGAAAGGTGTCCTCTTAAGCATCATAAAAGCCCTCCCTTAGGGTAAGTTTGTGTGATTTTGGGGCAAAAAAAAAGCATTCTAACAGTGCGCATTTCTCATGCGGTGTAGCCATGCTCTCTTCTCCTAGGCGTTTTATGAAGCTTCATCTTTAACACAAGTAGATATTAGCATACGTTTGTGCGTTTTGCAACACATTTTGCCTAAAATTAAGAAGTTTTTATTCAAATTTACAACAAAGCCCACAAAAGCGTCAACCTTTATTGCTTTAACATGATAAAATCTGTACAATAATCCCCTTCTCCTTTGGATATTTTGTATAAAATCTGCGCATGAACAAAGGGACGAACAATAAGTTCGTCCCTTTGCCAAGCAAACAAATCATTATATTGAAAAGGAATATCTCGTAGGTCTTTCGCCTACTCCCTTAGTATAGTTAGCCATGGCTAACTTGTCAATACCTTTTTTATTATTTTTTTTATGTTATAATTACTTTGTTATCACTTCGAACGGAGGGTATTATATAATGCAAGAATCTGGGGAAATGTATTTGGAAACAATACTGACATTATCGGAAGAGAAATCTTATGTCAGATCAATTGACGTTGCCGACGCAATGAACTTTTCAAAGCCTTCGGTAAGTCGTGCCATGTCTAAACTTAAAGCTGATAATCACATCACCATAGACAAGAACGGGTTTATTACCCTGACTGATTCCGGCAGAAAAATTGCCACAAAGATTTTTGAACGTCATACCGTTCTTTCCAATGTTTTAATGTCTCTTGGTGTGGATGAGGAAACTGCCACTGCCGACGCATGCAGAATGGAGCATGTTATAAGTGATAAGACCTTTGATATCATAAAGAAACACATAGAGCAGAATAAAAAGAAATAATTAAAGGCGCCTGTTGGCGCCTTATTTTTTTACCTTTAAAAACATATATCCGTTTTCAGTTTTGAATATCTCATTCGTCAGTGTTAAAAAGCCCTCCGGATTCACATTGTAGAGCTCATATTCTCCCTTTCCCACGAAGATATAATCAATTCCATATTTCTGGAGCATCTCATAGTTTGCAGATACATTACCGTCTTCATAGAATGAACGCACTTCTTCGGTTCTGGCTCCCACGGGATCATAACTGTTCTGCCACAGCCATTCATGAACAGGCCACCCTTCCACCGTCGGCACACCTGTAAAAGATGAAAGGCAATTGCTGTCAGTGTAGTCTCCTCCGACTCCTTCAAGCAATCTGATGTCTTTTCTCTCATCTTTAAGCAAAATATTTACTGCTTCTTTTATGGCTCCTTTATCCTCGGGCTCATCCTTAAGGGTGGCTTCCAAAACAGATAAACCCTTAAAGGAACCGCCGTGTTTATATAGCCAAACTTTTCCTGAGGTAAAGATATATGAGGAAAGAATAAGCAAAATCAATCCGTAGCTTACTGCCCATTTCCACTTCTTAAGAGCTATGATACGCCCCATAAGTATGCCTGAAATTATTCCGAAAAGAATGAAGGCCTGGTAAGTCAGTTTAAACATGGTATTAAACCTTGTGTACTGCTCTCCGTATATGTCTTTCACATATATAAGCTCCGGAACAATTACCAAACCCATGGCACAAAGTGCCAGAGCTATTTCTATCAAATCAATTCTGGCAAGAAGCTTTATGGACCCTTTTCTTCTTACGAAAATCCACAAAATAAGAGCCGTTGCCGCCACAAAAGGTATTCCCCAAATGATTACCATCTTATAAAACTGTGAGTGTGTATGAGCAATGCAAATGCCTGAAATCATTTTCTTAAATCCCAAAGAGAAAGGAAGTGTTCCCACAAAGGCAATCGCATACATCACAACACCCTTTGCCAAAACCATAAGGAAGGTTAAGGGCTTCACACCATGGGCGCAAAGCTCGGTAAACAGAATTATGCCTCCTGCAATAACATAGTAAATCGGGAAATCCCAGAAATTGGAACCTCTGAAGATGCCTAAAAGGAGACCCATAACTATAATGTGCACATCAAAAAAGTGTTTTATTCCTTTTTCTTTTGTTTTGTCTCTCAAGGCATAATCAATGAGCACTGCAAGGAAAGGCAGCGTCCATAACATATTAACCAAATGGGCATGCAAATCTCCGAGAATCATGGTATAACCCGGAAACTCATGTTTTCCGAAGTCCCCCACCTCAGGATTCGTGCCAATATAAACCGTGGAATCAGGGAACCAATAATCTTTGACGATAAGATTTTCCCCGAATATCTTTTTGAGAATTCTTACAACAATTCCGAACAAAATATAGTGGCCATTTCCGGCGCACACTGCTCCCAGGCTTCCGAACACTCCACCGATATAAACGGATGCCACGCTTCCCTGTCTGTGGATTATTAAAGATGAAACCAGTTCAAATACCATCATCAAAGAAATGGCAAAGAGCGTGCAAAGCATAAAGTTATATCCAAAGGTCGGTGTCACGAATGCCAGCCTTGTAAGATAAGTGGATGCCGAAAGACCAAGGAAGTAATAGTTGAGCTTCGAACCGCTCATCCAGAAATCTTCAGGCCATGCGCTCTCCTGTCTGTATATGGATTGCATAATGCCAAAATCCATGTATTTCTCAGTTTGTCCGTCTATTTCGGGTCTGTAGCCCTTTATCCATACAGCAAACGAAAACAGTAAAACAAAGGCCAGGAAGCCAAAAAGGAACCTGACAAGTTCACTTCTGTTCCAAAGCCTCACAAAGCTTTCTCTGTCAAATTTATAGCTGTATAAATTCAGACCCAATGCCAGAATTATAAAGCTTATGATTACCGCTGCATTTCCGAAGGGAATAGAAAAAGATGCACAGAAAAGCCATGCAAGAAGAAAGGACAGACCGCTTCCGATTCCAAAGTTCAATCCGAAGCCTCCGTCCACATATTTAAGTTTGGTTCTGATAAGCGCCGGGCGCCCCAAAAGCGCCACGGCAAAAACCATTATAATCCACTTAACTACAGATAACATCAATCAATCCCCGTATAACAGGTAAGGTTTTCTTAATTCTTTAAATGCGGCAATGTCTGCCAGCCAGGTTGCCTTAATCTCCTGTTCACTCATTCCGGCAACAATATCGTTTCTAAGCTCGTCCGATCCGCTAAGATAGTCAATCCAGTACTTCCCGTTCTTATCCGGGGTTCCAAAGAAATCTCCCTCCGAGCCGGTACTCATATAGTCATTATAAGCATTTATCAAATACTCAAGGCAAATGCCCTCCGAGAGAATATCTTCATCGCTCTTCCCTCTAAGGTCCTTGCCAAAGCACGTAATCCCCTCATATAAAGGAGATGTGGCGCCTGACATTGAAACAGGCGTGAATGTAAAATCATTGCCCTCTACGCCCTCCAAATACGGGCTTCCATATACCTCAAAGGGAAATTCCGTTCCTCGTCCAACCGTAATAACGGTATTCTCAAAGTAACAAGTGGAAGCATACAGATAAACTGCTTTCATATCTTTAAGATTTGGAGACGGGTTCTTCAAAAGATCATAGCGGGTTGAATGAGTGTAGTTCTCGCAACCAACAACATATAAATCAAGGCTGTCCTTTCCCGTTGAAAGCCAACCTTCACCATTTATCATAAGTGCCAGTTCCCCAAGAGTCATGCCATGCACCGTGGGTATCGGCAGCAATCCTACTCCGGACTTGTATTCGTCCTTAAGAATTCCTCCGTCCACGTAAGATCCGTTTGGATTAGGTCTGTCCAGAATCACAACGCTCTTACCATCCCTTGCGCATGCCTCCATCAAATAAAACATGGTCACATAATAGGTGTAATATCTGAGCCCCACGTCCTGAATGTCCACTACAAGAACATCGAAGGTTCCCATGCTTTCATCACTGGGATAATGACCGTTTCCATACAAAGAAAGAATAGGTATTCCCGTCTTTGCATCTACGGAATCATCCACTCCCGAACCGGCGTCGGCATCTCCCCTGAAACCATGCTCAGGAGAAAAAATCGCTTTTACCTCCAAACCCTCTTCTATAAGGGCGTCAAGAATATGACCTTTGCTCTCGTCATCTCCAACTATTCCTGATTGGTTGGAAAAAACAGCTATTCTCCTTCCCTCAAGATAGGGAAGATAAACTTCAGGCCTGTCATCTCCAAGAATTACAGGCCCGAGTTCTATAACTTCTTCAGGTTCATTCCCCGTTTCCGGCTCAGACTCTTCATTGGATGTGGCAGGTGTTTCAAGGACTTCCTCCCACACCTCATCTGCAATTTCAGGTGCCGGCACATCCTTTGTGTCGGGTCCACATCCCCAAAGACAGAGCAGTGAACATATTAATAAATTGGCAATAAATGCTTTGAAAAACTTCTTCATTAATGTCTAGTGAGCCACAATAGCCTTCTTGGGGCACTTCTCCATACAAGCTTCACAGCCTACGCACTTGGAATAGTCAATGGCTGCATGGAAATCGGTAACTGAAATCGCATCTGAACCGCAGTTCTTAACACAAATTCCGCAGCCGATACATCCCACAGAGCAGGCTTTCATGGTTACAGGGCCCTTATCCTTTGAACTGCAGGCAACTGTAACAGGCGCAGAATAAGGAATAAGTTCAATCAGATTCTTAGGACAAACAGCCACGCACTTTCCGCAGGCTTTGCAAGCGTCCTTATCCACAACTGCCACACCGTTTACAACGTGGATGGCATCAAAGGGACATTCCTTCACGCAGCTGCCAAAACCTAAGCATCCGCTGTTACAGGATTTGGGACCGCCATTGGGAACGAAAGAAAGCATTCTGCAATCTTCGATACCATAGTAATCATAGTCCTGTCCGGCTTTCTCACAGTCTCCCTGACATTTGACAAAAGCCACCATTTTCTCACCTGCTTCAGCTTCAACGCCCATAACCTTGGCGATTTTGTCTGCAACAGGCTGTCCTCCTACGGGACACTGGTTAACGGGAGCTTCTCCCTTGGCGATTGCAGCTGCAAGTCCCGAGCATCCGGGATAACCGCATCCACCACAGTTATTTCCGGGAAGGAGAGCCAAAACTGCTTCTTCCTTCTCATCAACTTTAATCTTAAACCAAATGGCTGCAACGCCTAAGAATACTCCCACGAATATTCCCACGGCTCCAACCATTCCGGCGGCTTTAAGTATACCCATTAAAATATCCATAAGCCACCTCCTACAAAAGTCCCGAGAAACCGCAGAAGGCAATAGCCATCAGGCCTGCTGTCAACAGGACATGAGGCATTCCCTTGAAGGGTTCGGGGATATGATTTCTGGCCATCTTCTCTCTTAAGCCTGCAAGAATAACAATGGCAATGGTAAAGCCAACGGCTGTTCCGAGACCGTTTACAATTCCCGCAAGGATACCGTACTTGTACTGAACGTTATTTAAGGCAACGCCAAGTACTGCGCAGTTTGTGGTAATAAGAGGAAGGTAAACACCCAAAGCCTTGTAAAGCGGAGGGACAAATTTCTTTAAGAACATCTCAACGAACTGAACCAAAGCCGCAATAACAAGAATAAATACGATGGTGCTTAAGTATTCAATTCCAAATTTAACCAGGAGGAATTTATATATTACTCCTGTAACCGCGCTTGAAAGGGTGATAACGAATATAACCGAAACTCCCATTCCCAATGCGGTATCTGTTTTCTTGGATACTCCGAGGAAAGGACACAGGCCTAAGAACTGGCTTAGTACTACGTTGCTTACCAGGGATGTGCCAATCATTAATATCATTAAATCTTTAATCTGCAGCATTATTCATCCCCCTCCTTATCCAAGTCTATTATCTCAAGGTCGTCAGTTTCCACAACCTCTTCTACAACTTCCACCGTTTCGGTTTCAGTCTCAACAATCATCTCTTCACGTCTGTATGAGCATCCGGTTTCGCCACAGGCAGTACAATCACTTGCACAGCCGCTTCCGAGAGCATCAACGTTAATGATCTTGCTCTTCTTGCCCTTGGACTCGTAATGATTCTTAATTGCGTTCTGAGCTGCGGTAAGAGCTGCCAGAACAAAGAAAGCACCGGGAGCCATAACAAAGATTCCGATTGGAGTAAAGCTTTCGGGCATTACAGTGTTTCCGAATACTGAGCCGCTTCCCAAAAGTTCTCTTACAGCACCGATAATCGTAAGAGCCAGTGTGAAGCCAAGTCCCATTCCGATACCGTCAAAGAATGAAGGAATCACAGGATTCTTTGAAGCATAAGCTTCGGCTCTTCCGAGAATAATACAGTTAACAACTATAAGAGGAATATAGATTCCAAGGCTCGCATAAAGTGAAGGTAAATATCCCTGAATAAGAAGCTGCACCATTGTAACGAATGAAGCTATTACAACTATGAATGCAGGTATTCTTACCTTATCCGGGATAATATTTCTCAATGCGGAAATAATGGCGTTACTCAAGGCCAAAACAACCGCTGTGGAAAGACCCATTCCAAGTCCGTTAATTGCCGATGTGGTTACCGCCAATGTGGGGCACATACCAAGCATCAGTACGAAGGTGGGATTTTCTCGAATAATACCGTTAAATAAACGTTCACCTATCTTATTCATTTACTCCACCTCCTTTAATTCCTGTGAGAAGAAGTATAATCCGCCGTTAACAGCATTGGTTACCGCATTGGTGGTGATGGTGGCTCCGCTTATGGCATCAATCTGATTATCCATAAC
>JAFZSQ010000003.1 GCA_017619295.1 Lachnospiraceae bacterium | reverse complement strand
TCTGTGAAAAGTTTGTGTGGTAACTTACATTTTACATTAAAAGGAAGTTATGTCGTATTTATTTTGTTAACAATAAAGGTGTGGGTGTTGCACTTCAGATGATAATCTAAGCTGTCCCCGAATTGCACATCGAGGAGGAGCCCGCCAACGGCTACCTCATCGCCATCGACCCCGGCCATCAGGCAAAAAGCAACTTCGACAAAGAGTCCATAGGCCCCGGCGCCACCGAGATGAAAAACAAAGTCGCAGGCGGCACATCAGGCAAAACCAGCGGCCTCGCCGAATACGAGCTCACCCTTCAGGTATCCCTGAAACTTAGGGATGAGCTGGAGCGCCGCGGCTACAGCGTTTTGATGATTCGCGAGACCAACGATGTGGACATCAGCAATGCCGAAAGAGCAACCATGGCCAATGATGGAGGGGCAGACGTTTTTATCAGAATACATGCGGATGGGTCGGAGAACACCGAGGCCAAGGGCGCCACAGCCCTGTGCCAGTCGGCCGCCAACCCATACAACGGTGACCTCTATGAAAAAAGCCGCGCCCTCTCCGATGCGGTCATCACGAAGCTCACCGAAGCCACCGGCGCCAGAAATCGCGGCGTCACCGAAACCGACACCATGAGCGGCATCAACTGGTGCAGGGTGCCGGTTACCATCATCGAGATGGGATTTATGACCAATCCGGAGGAGGACCTTCTCATGGCCTCCGACGAATACCAGGCCAAGATCGTTGAAGGGATTGCCAACGGCCTGGACGAATATTTTGGCAGGTAGGTGCAAAAAGGGGTCTGTCCCCAAACTGCACATAGGAGGAGTATATGCTAGTCTACGAGCTATGGGAAGAGTACAAGAAATACACGAATTATAAGCCTTTTCTAAGCGACGAGCCCTCGCTTTCTCTGGGAGGGTATGCCGGGGAGCTGACCTTCGGCTGGCGCGGCGGCAAAACCGCCATCTTCAAGCGCCGGTACGGCGACCGGTCAAGCGACTATTTCGACATGATCAAGTACACCCACGAGGGTTCCGCGGTCTACGACGCCTTGGACGAGGCCAGGCGCCACTTGCGGGATCCTGAAGGTAAGAAGTGGTTTGAGGACTTTTCGATTTTGACAAAGCCAAATGACTGTGGCTACGGGGTCAAGTACGGCGCGGTCATCAAGATCGACGGCCAATTTCGCGTGTACCTGGCGGATGCCCACACCTTCACCCTAGGCAAAAACGACTTCCTCTCCGCGGACTCAGCCGCTGCGTACTTTGAGGAAGTGGCGGAAAACGACCCGATGATTCAGGATATCATTTCGAAATTTATCGCCGATTATCACGGCGTTCAATCAGTTCTCTGAGGGGAGAATCACAAATCATGTTAATTAAAGAATTTTTGGCTTTTTTGCAAAAGCACTATACGCCGGAGAAGCTGGTATTCTGCGCCGGCCGTCCTTTGGACAAACCCGGGATTCGCACCATTGGCCTTTATGGGAAAAGAGGTCGTTTTTGCGTGGACGAAAGTTTTCCTGCGGGCGATAGGTGGTATAGCCGCCACGAGCGGGCTTTTTATAGTGAAGGCTCGGCGGTTTATGAGGTTTTGAAGGACCCTTCTAACGAGGTGGCCCTTAGAGAGGGCGGGTTTCCTGATTATTCTGTCATCTATGCCGACCACGGGGCTTTCGGAAGCGTTCCCGTGGGCTTCGTAGCCTTAGTTGACGACCGATGGACGGCCTACGTTGGCGACCGGGACGTGTTCTATCCCGACGGTCCTTTTAGTTCAGCATCAGAAGCTTCAGCATCGGAAGTCGCCGCTTCGGTTGCCGCTTCAGCTTCAGCCGCTCCGGCGATTGCCGAATTTCTCGAACACTACAAGTATATTTAGGTGCAGTTTGGGGACAGTCCCCAAATTGCATATAGTAGGAGGAGTATAAATGATAGCACCATTTGTTTGCAGCCTATGCCAAAACGGCATACTTGGCGGTGCACTAATAGTCGACGGTGAAGCCGTGACATACAAAACAGGGAAGGTGACGGTTAGTCCCGGTCTCAGGAACTTGCAGCTTGGATTTGATGAGATTGAGACTCTTGACTGGAGTGGCTCATTCATTCCCTTAGCCACTTTTTCCATGAAAAACGGGGTACACTACAAGTTCCTTATTTTCAACAAGAAAAGATTTCAAACCCTGTTTGAAAGAATAAGCAGGATCCGCCACATGGAGGCTTTGTTTGACGCGGCCACCAAAGAAGCCACCGAATCAACACCGGATCCTGACACTCTAAAGCAGCTTGATGACTACTATAAAAGTCCTCTATGGAAGGAAGATTTTGCTGCTGATGAGGCGGGCAAGTTGCCTTCGAACCTTAAGCGCGGCGTCCTTTCCGAGGATGGCCTGTACAACATCCTTGAGAAGTAGGTGCACCAAACCCCAACTGCACATAAAAGTTTTAGAGACATTTTATAGAATGTTTATAATTTCCCCCGCCGATTTATGTTACGATGGTGACAGTTGGAGGTAAACTATGAGCACACTGGTAACTTATTTCAGTGCCGAGGGCACTACAGCAAAAGTAGCTAAAGAATTCGCGGAGAAAGTAGGGGCGGACGTTTTTGAAATCGTTCCTGTTGATCCCTATTCCGCGTCAGACATCAACTGGAAGAATCCCATTGCCCGCTGCAATCGCGAGCAGATCGCAAGCAAAGATGTTCCCGTAGTTGGCAAAATCGAAAACTTCTCCGATTACGACACCATATACATCGGATTCCCCATTTGGTACGCAGCAGCGCCCCGCGTTGTTTACACATTCTGCAAGGGGTACGATTGGACCGGCAAGACGGTTCACGCTTTCGCCACATCCGGCGGAAGCGGCATCGGCAAAACCGCCGAGAAGCTGACACCCTACGTTAACGGCGCCGCTTCAGTCGACGCAAAGCTTGTCCACAACGCAAGCGAAATCTAATGTGCAATTTGGGGACAGTCCCCAAATTGCACGGTGCAAAAAGGGGTCTGTCCCCAACCTGCACGGTGCAAAAAGGGGACAGACCCCAACCTGCACATTCATCTGGCAATTTCTGCCAACATTCTCACAAAAACAAGAAAAACAAAAACTGAAAACAGGAGGTAATTTATGTATGCCTAGGGTAGCACGAGCAAAGTGTCACACGGGGTTTTATCATGTCGTGATACGGGGGAACGGTAAACAGATTATTTTTGAGGAAAAGGCAGATTTTGACTTTTTCCTAAAGAGGGTAAAAAAATACAGCGAGATGGATAAGGTGGAAATCCATGCCTATTGCCTGATGGACAACCACGTGCATTTCCTGCTGCGATCGGAGGAAGGTGGAGAGATAGACGTTTTTATGCACAGACTTCAATCCAGCTACGCCCGCTACTACAATGATAAATACGAGCGAAAAGGGCATCTTTTCCAGGACAGATTTTTCAGCGACCCGGTGCTGGATCGACGGGGCTTTTTCGCGTGCATTCGTTACATTTTGAAGAATCCGGAGAAGGCGGGGATTTGTCCGCTGGCAAAATACCAATATAGCTCATTCGGCGACTACTATCGTGTTGACGCAATTTGCAACACCGATTATGCGGTAAATTTGGCCGGTGGCCTTAAGCCTCTCCTTGAAATTATTGAGACCGACGCGGACGAGGACGACGAGATTATGTTCGAGCTTAACGCCACTTCCAAAAAGGAAATTCAGGCCAAGAAAATCATCTGCGAAACCCTGGGAGTTGCCAGCGGCACAGAGATTCTATCTTATGATAAACCCAAGCGGGACGCGGCCATCCTTCTGTTAAAAACGAAAGGTCTCACCTCCGGCCAAATCGAACGCCTCACCGGAGTGGGGCGCGGCGTAGTCCAGCGCCTCCAGCCCGAGGCCTAGGTGCAGTTTGGGGCCGATGTGCAATTTGGGGACAGTCCCCAAATTGCACGGTGCAAAAAGGGGTCTGTCCCCAAATTGCACATCCACACGCGGACCTATGCTATAATACAAATCAGAGTGTGAAAAAATACAAACGACAAGAAGGACTACAAAAATGGACAAAGCAGCAGACAAAAAGAACGCCATAATCACAGCCATTTTTGCCTATGCCATTGCATTGGTATTCATTTTCGGCGAACTGGGGGCGTTCAGACTTGGACTCTTCGGGGAAGGAATACAGATTTATCTGGTGGATTCCCTTTTCAGACTGGTCTTTGGAATAATTGGGACATTTGTGCTTTATAAAATATATAAAGAAAGACTGAAATCCCTGTACACAGCAAAGATTCCGAAGGCTACATGGCTTTGGCTGATTCCGATTTACGCATATTTCCTCAGCTATCTTTTGGATATTCCCCTGGTGGAAAGCGTCACAACAGAGTATGCTTTGGGTTTCGCAGCAGCGTGCTTGCAGCAGATCACCACGGGATTTTATGAGGAAACCCTCTTCCGCGGCATCATCATGAGCGCCTTCGAGAAGCATTTTTCTGAGAAAAAATGGCGTATCTCCGCAGTCCTCACATCGGGCATCATTTTCGGCATGGGGCACCTTTTTAATTTCCTTTTCGGCTCGGGAAATTTCGGAGACGGCCTTGTAACTGTTTTGTTCACAACGTGCTGGGGCATGTTCGTGGCGGCTATATACATGGTCACCGGAAACCTTTTGTTTGTCATGATACTTCACGCTATTTGGGATATCGTGGTTCGAATCCCGAACTACTTTACTAACATAGTTGCCAACGCAGGAGAGCTTGGAAGCTACGGCGAAATTGTAAGGACTATTATCGATCCGGTAATTCTGGCTGTTGTGGCCATTGTCATATGTATTATATACAAACCTAAGGAGAAGTAGGTCCAGTAGGGGCCAACCTGCACATCGGCCATACCGCACCAACAAAAACTACCATGAAAAAGATAAACGAGAAATTCCTGGCGGAATTCTTCGGACTGGGGGAGTCGAAGGAAGAGCTTGGGGAGCTGGCCGGGATAAAGGGAAAACTGGAAAGAATAGTATACGAAAATAACTGCGACATCTGCGCCATTGACGATGACGCGGACGGCGTGTATTTCATCGAAAGCGGAACGGCGGTGGTTCTGGGAAGAGACGGCTCCCAGATTAACGTGCTCCACAGCGGCCAGGCCTTTGGCGAGTACGCAGTTTTATCAGGGGGCAAGCGCCTGTCCACCGTCAGATCCCACGGCCGAACCGTAATCTATAAGATGGAAGGCGACGACCTTCTGGACTTCTTACGCCGTCACCCAAACGTCTACGGCGAGTTCATGAAGCGCGTCTACAGCCAGGTTTCCGCGAAGCATTCGCAAATTCTGGCCCTTTCCGGCAAAAGACGCGGCGTCCTCAAACACCCCTCAAACTCTCTACCCATGTCCAAAAAGCAGGTTGTAATTCATTACAGCGTGCTTCTTATGATATACCTCATCGCCTACCTGGCAGTTCCGGCGGGGGCTTCCGGCACCTGGCCCGTGTTTTTGCTGCCCATGGCACTGATGCTTGCCTACGTGCTTATTACGAAACGCACGATAGAATCCCTCTTGGTGTCCGGAATTCTCGCGGCGATTCTTGTGTACAGAGCCGGACTTTTCGCCGGTTTTACCGATGCCGTGCTTGACACGATGGCCGACATGGACAACGTGTTCACCGTGCTTGTCATGGCTTTGATGGGCGGAATGATTAACCTGATTTTCACGTCAGGAGGAGCTACTGCTTTTGAAAAGATGGCGGAAAAAACAGAAAAATCTCCGAAATCCACCCTCCTCACATCCCTCGGAATCATGGCGGTCACCTCAATCGACGACGGCTTAAACATGATGTGCGCGTCCTACGCCTCCCACATCCCCGCCAAAAAACATGGAATCGTAAGGGAGAAGCTGGCGCTTTTTTACAGCATGCTGCCAACGGTTCTTAGCTCATTCCTGCCCCTTTCCCTGTGGGGAATCTTCGTAATCGGTACCATCTCGGCCACCGAGAAAAAAGGAGCGACACTTCTGTTTTGCCGCTCCATTCCATACAATTTCTTTTCGATTATTACCCTTTTGGCCATGATTGCCCTGGCACTTGGTTTTCTTCCCAAAAACAAGCAGCTTAAAGCCGCCGAAAAACGCTACAAGGAAACCGGCGCCCTCTGGCCCGAAGGTTCGGAAAAATTCCTAAACTACCACGACAGCGAGGTGTGGGGTCGCGTCTCGAACGTGATGCTGCCCATTCTCGTGCTGGCGGTGGGCTCTTTTGCGGTCCGAAGCGCCATCACAAAAAGCTTCGTGGTGGACAGCGCCGTGGGCCTCATGATTGCCCTGGCCTTCATGTTTTTGCTCTACACCTTCCGCGGCGTCATGTCCCAGGAGCAGTTCGTGGAGCGGCTCATCGACGGCATGGCAGGCGCCACGCTGCCCATCGTTTTGTACCTCCTCACCACCTGCTTTTCGACTTTGCTTGACGCCCTGGGGCTTCATCTTTTCTTCGAGAGTCTCATTGACGTTTTTGAAAAAACCAAATTTCTCCTCCCCGCCACATCATTTATTCTTTCGGTGCTGTTGACGGTGGTGCTTGGTTCATCCTGGTCCATGTATGCCATAACTTTCCCCATAATGTTAAAGCTTGTGGCAACCCTGGGCCTTGATCCCGCGCTCTTTGTGGGAATCATCGCAGGCGCCGGCATCGCAGGGGAGAAAATCTGCGCCTTCACAGCTGAGGCTACGGACGTTGGCTGCGCCGTCGGAATTAATCCCGATTCCGCCGCCCGCATACGCATATCCTACGCCCTGGCCCTAAGCCTCATAACCGCCTTGGTCTATCTTGTGCTAGGCTTCTTCGTCGCCTAGCCCCAGACTTCCTCGGCGATTTCCTTCACGAGCTTCAGTTTCGCCCACTGCTCGTCCTCCGTGAGCTTGTTTCCGATTTCGCAGGATGCGAATCCGCATTGAGGACTTAAGCAAAGACGGTCGAGGGGTATGTACTTCGCTGCCTCGCGGATTCTCGCAATCACTGCGGCCTTGTCCTCCAGAACGGGAGACTTGGTGGTGATGAGGCCGAGAACGACCTGCTTGTCGGGGGACACCTTTGCGAGGGGCGCAAAGCCACCGGATCTCTCGTCGTCGTATTCGAGGAACAAGGCATTCACATTTTCCTTGGCAAAAACGTAATCCGCTACGGTATCGTAAGGACCGCTTGTAAAGTAGGTAGAGTGGTAGTTACCGCGGCAAATGTGAGAGTTTATCACCATGTCATAAGGCTTGTTTTCAAGAGCAAGATTATTGACTTTGAGAAGTTGCGTTTTTACCTCCTCTAAATCAATTCCCAGAGCTTTGTAGCGCTGCTTTGCGGCGTCGCCTACAATGGCACCCCAGGTGCAGTCGTCAAGCTGAAGGTTTCTGCAGCCTGCGTCGTAGAACTGCTTGATCACATCCTGATAAGCCTTTCCGATATCTTCAATCAATTCGTCGTTTGTTTCATAAAACTTTCTTGTGTTGGCAAAATTCGCCGGAACAATCATCTGCTGGAACATCTGAGCAGGAGCGGGGATGGTGTATTTCGCAACTGTGTTTTCATCCTCAAACTGCTTCAAAAACTTAAAATATTCAACAAAAGGGTGGGGCTTTGCAGTGATTTTGCCTGTAAGCCATGTGTCGTCAAGAACCGCCAGCTCGCCGTTGAACTGAACGCCGTTTCCGGTGGCCTCGTGCGCCACGCCCTCAAATCCCCACATGAAATCCAGATGCCAGAAGCTTCTTCTGAACTCGCCGTCGGTGATTACGTGGAAGCCCAGTTCTTTCTGCTTTGCCACAACCTTTGTGATTTCTTCTTCAACTGTTTTGTTGTAATCTTCCTCGGTGATTTTGCCTGCCTTGAATAGAGCCTTGGCGTCCTTAAGCGCCTGGGGTCTTAAGAAACTTCCCACAAAATCATAGCGGAAGGGTGTTTTCAAATTGCTCATTTCGCTAAATCTCCTCCTCATAGTAATTGGTTTTTTACTTATCTCTGCTATGAGTTGGATTTTAAGCCTACGTACTTGATAGGTAAAATATATTTTTTTGGCGCTTCCCCATAGATTTTGCCTATAGTATATGGTAGGATATGAAATGATATCTATAGGAGGAACCCACCATGACCCTCAAGCAATTATCCTACGCCGTAGCCGTGGCGGAAACCGGCAGCTTCACCGAGGCGGCAGCCAAGCTCTTCATCGCACAGCCAAGCCTCACCTCCGCCATCCGCGAGCTTGAAAAAGAATACGGAATCACCATCTTCATCCGCTCAAACAAGGGAATCGAGCTGACTCCCGAAGGGGATGAATTTTTAGGCTACGCCAGACAGGTTCTCGAACAGGCCAACTTAATAAATGAGCGCTACACCGGCAAAACCATAGGAAAGCAGCGCTTTTCAGTCTCCTCCCAGCACTACTCATTTGCTGTGGAAGCCTTCGTGCGCCTTCTAAAAGAGCAGGGTGGCGACAAGTACGAATTCCACATGCGGGAAACCCAAACCTACGAAATCATCGAGGACGTAGCCAACCTTCGAAGCGAAATCGGCATCCTCTACTTAAATAAATTCAACGAAACCGTCATCAGGAAAACCTTAAGGGACAACAACCTGACCTTCACGCCGCTTTTTACCGCGAAGCCCCATGTCTTCATCGGAAAGGACAACCCTTTAGCCGGGAAAAAACAGCTGTCTCTCCAAGACTTGAAATCCTATCCTAGACTCTCCTATGAGCAGGGCAGCCACAACTCCTTTTACTTCTCGGAAGAAATCTTAAGTACCGTAGATTGTGACAAGGAGCTTGTAGTCTGCGACCGCGCATCTTTATTTAATATGTTAATCGGCCTTAACGGCTACACCATCTGTTCCGGTGTCATAAGCGAAGAGTTAAACGGCCCCAACATTATTGCAAAGCCTCTGGCAGTAGACGACTACATGGAGATCGGCTACATCCTTCCCGGCGCCATCCGCCCTTCGCAGCTCACCCAGTCCTATATCGAAATTCTAAGAGAGCTTGTATAGGTGCAGTTGGGGTTTGGTGCAAGTGGGGCCTGTCCCCAACTGCACCAAACCCCAACTGCACCAAACCGCCCCTCTTTGTCTACTTTCCACAAAATTCCAAACCCCAGAATAGTGAATAATACACAATTGACTTAACCACCGCAAAGGGATTACCATATACTCAAACCTGTAATACAGCTTACAGCATACAGCATACAAATCTGCTATGAAAAAGAATCATTGGAGGACACAATCATGGCATACAGCGAAGAACTAATTAAATCATTAAAGGAGAAGGGTCAGCTTTTACGAAGAGACTGCATTAAGTGCATCGGCGTAGGCGTGGCGGGCCACGTAGGCGGCAGCTGCTCATCAGCGGATCTTGTGGCAGCTCTTTACTTCCATAAGATGAAACTTGACCCCAAGAATCCCGAGTGGGAGGGCAGAGATTACTTCCTGCTTTCCAAAGGACACGTGGCAATTTTGCAGTACTCGGCTTTGGCTGAGAAAGGATTTTTCCCGGTGGATGATCTGCTTCACTGCAAGGACATCGGTTTTTACCTGCAGGGACACCCCCATCTTGGAACCCCCGGCATCGAAGCCGGCACAGGCTCCCTGGGACAGGGACTTTCCCTTGGATCCGGCATGGCCATCGGCCTTAAGCTTGACAACAAGCCCAACCGCGTATACGTGCTGGTTGGGGACGGAGAGACCGACGAGGGCCAGATCTGGGAGGCGGCAATGTCATCAAGCGCCAAGAACCTGGACAACCTTTGCGCCATCATAGACTGCAACGGATTGCAGGCAACAGGCCGAATCGCCGACAGACTTCCCAACGAGCCCATTGCCGACAAGTGGAAAGCCTTCGGCTGGAACGTAATCGAGATTGACGGCCACAACATGGAGGAAATCCTCACCGCCCTGGACGCAGCCGAGAACTTCAAGGGCAAACCCACGGCAATCATCGCCCACACCATTAAGGGCAAGGGCATCAGCTTCGCCGAGAACCAGGCGGGCTACCACAACCGCGCCCTCACCAAAGAAGAATATGACAAAGCATTGGAAGAGCTTGCATAAGATAGGAGGAATTAATCATGGCTGAAACAAATCAAAGAACAGCTTATGGCCAGACTCTTGTGGAGCTCTGCCAGGAAAACAAAGACATAGTCGTACTTGACGCCGATCTGGGCGCATCCACCATGGGCAAGATGGTGGAGACAACCCCCGGATTGGAGGACAGACACATTGAGATGGGAATCGCGGAGGCCAACATGATCTCCACTGCCGGAGGTCTTGCCCGCGTTGGCAAAATCCCCTTCTGCTCCTCTTTCGCAGTATTTGCCGGCGGAAGAGCTTTCGACCAGATCAGGCAGTCCATTGCCATCGGTAAATTAAATGTTAAAATCTGCGGCTCCTCAGCGGGCTGCTCGGACTTCGGTGACGGCGCAACCCACCAGTCCGTGGACGACATCGCTTACATGCGCGTCATCCCCAACATGCAGGTTTTCGTTCCTGCGGATGCCAACGAGACAGTAAGCGTAGTAAAATATATGGCTTCTCATAAGGGCCCCATGTATTTGCGCGTTAACCGCAATCCCTACGAAAACGTAACCCCGGAGGGTGCAGAATTTAAGCCGGGAGTTTCCGCGGTCCTTAAGGAAGGTGGAGATGTTGCTGTTTTTGCCTGCGGAATAATGGTTACGAAGGCCCTTGAGGCAGCGAAAAAGCTTGAGGGAAAGATTTCCGTCAAGGTTGTTAACGTATCTTCCATCAAACCCCTTAACGCCGAGAAGGTTGCAGAAATCGCAAAGAGCGTCAAAAAGGGCGTTGTGACGGCCGAGGAGCACAGCATCATCGGCGGTCTTGGAGGCGCAATCGCCGAGGCCCTCAGACTTGAGAGAGTGCCCATGGAATTCGTTGGAGTTAACGACAGATTCGGCGAGTCGGCTCACAATTATGACGACATTTTGAATCACCTGGGACTTACCACGGACCACATCGTGGAAGCAGTCGAGAAGATTAATTCATTATAAAAAGGAGAGAAAACATGAAAGTAGGATTTATCGGACTTGGAATCATGGGACGTCCCATGTGTAAGAATCTTTTGAAGGCAGGTTACGAGGTAACCGCTTTCGATCCCTTTGCAAAGGAGGCCCTGGATGACGTTGTTTCCTGTGGCGCTGCAAGAGGAGAGAGCAACGCGGACGTTGCGTCAAAGAGCGACGTTGTAATTACAATGGTTCCCAATTCACCTCACGTAAGAGAGGCTATTTTTGGCGAAAAGGGTGTGGCTGAAGGCGCAAAACCCGGTCTCGACATCATCGACATGAGCTCCATCGCTCCTCTTCAGTCCAAGGATATTGCAGAGAAGTGTAAGGAGAAGGGCATCAACATGATGGACGCTCCCGTTTCCGGCGGCGAACCAAAGGCCATCGACGGCTCACTTTCCATTATGTGCGGCGGTCCCAAGGCTATGTTTGACAAATATACAGAATTACTTGGAGTTATGGGCGCATCCGTTGTTCACTGCGGCGACGTTAACGGTGCAGGTAACACCACAAAGCTTGCTAACCAGGTAATCGTTGCAGTTAATATCGCAGCTTGTGCAGAGGCATTTGAGCTTGCAACCATGGCAGGCGTAGATCCCGAGAAGGTATTCGCAGCTATTAAGGGCGGCCTTGCAGGTTCAACAGTTATGAACGCAAAGGTTCCCATGATGCTTGACGGCAACTTCAAGCCGGGCTTTAGAATCGATCTTCACATCAAGGACCTTAACAATGCCCTTGATACCGGTCACGGTGTAGGAACACCCATGATTCTCACCAGCGCAGTTCAGGAGATGCTTCAGTGGCTCCACAACAACGAGTGCGGCAGCGACGACCACAGCGCAATTCTCAAGTACTACGAGAACATCAGTGGCGTTGAGATGAGAAAGCTCAGCTAATATGATATGATGGATATGTGCAGTTGGGGACAGGCCCCAATTGCACCGTGCAAGTGGGGCCTGTCCCCAACTGCACCAAATACATAAGGAAGGTGACATCATATGAAACTCTTATTTGCGTCGGACTCATTTAAGGGCAGCCTCACAAGCGAACAGACAATAAAGCTCCTTACCAAAGCGGCGAAAGAGGTGTTCGGAGACTGTGAAACTTCCGGAGTTCCCGTTGCAGACGGCGGCGAAGGAACCGTGGATGCCATAGTTGCGGCAGAGAAAGGCGAGATGGTCACCTGCAGCGTTCATGGACCTTTGATGGAAACCATGAATGCCCGTTACGGAGTATTCGGAGGAGACCGGGCTGTTATAGAAATGTCATCAGCTTCAGGTCTCCCTCTTGTTCCTAAAGAAAAAAGAAATCCCATGAACACCACCACCTACGGAACCGGTGAGCTGATTCTCGACGCCCTTGATAAGGGCTACAGAGACATTTCCATCGCCATAGGAGGTTCCGCCACAAACGACGGCGGAATGGGATGTGCGAGAGCCCTGGGAGTTCGCTTCCTTGATGAATCAGGAAATGAGCTTGAGGGCTTTGGAAGGGACCTCTTAAAGCTTTGTTCCATCGATGCCACGAATCTTGACCCACGAATCAAGGACTGCAAAATAACCGTCATGTGCGACGTAACAAATCCACTTTGCGGAGAGCACGGTGCCACCCGGACCTTCGGCGCCCAGAAAGGTGCCACGAAAGAGATCCAGGAACAGCTTGAAGAGGGGATGTGCAGATACAGGGATCTGATCAAAAAGGACTTCGGAATTGACTGCGACACCATTAAGGGCGCAGGAGCTGCCGGCGGTTTGGGCGCGGCACTTTGCGTATTCCTCGGTGGCAACATGAAATCCGGAATTGACACCGTACTTGATTTGATAAGATTTGATGAGCGTCTTGAAGGCGTGGATATAGTAGTTACAGGCGAGGGCCGCACCGACTGGCAAAGCTGTTTTGGCAAGGTTATGCAGGGCGTGGGCGAGCGTGCCAAAAACAAAGGTATCCCCGTTCTTGGCCTCTCGGGTTCACTGGGCAAGAACGCTCTGGATATTTGCGAGCACGGCATAACCTCCCTTATGACCACTGTGAATTCCCCCATGACTCTTGATGAAGCTATGGAAAAAGCAGAAACACTCTACTTTGAAGCAGCCCTTCGTATGTTCAAGTTTGTTAAGGCAGGAATGGAATTAAAGTGATATAATCTAACTTGTATAGCAACTATACCGGACCCAAAGTGAGTAAAGGCAGAGATGAAGATTCAACCAATCCAGAAAATAAATGCAGTTGAACAGGTATTTGAACAGTTGCAGGGACTTTTGATTGACGGTACCTGGCGTGCAGGGGACAAGCTTCCCTCAGAAAATGAGCTGGCTGAAACCTTCGGGGTAAGCCGCATGACCATACGCCAGTCCATGCAGAAATTAAAGGCCCTGGGATTGATTGAAACCCGCACCGGCTCCGGCTCCTATGTAAGGGAGCTTAACCCTGAGGATTCATTAAATGAACTGATTCCTCTTATGTACATCGGTGAGCCCTCGCAGATTCATGTTTTCCAGTTCCGAGAAATGATTGATTCGGAGAGTGTGCGTCTTGCCACTCCTATTGTAGATGATAAGGGAATAAAGCAGCTTGAGGAGATTCTTGCCAAGATGAAGAAGGCGGCGGATGAAGACGATGGTAATGCTTTTTCCAAATATGATTTCAAGTTCCACATGGCCATTGTTTCCATGACGGGAAATCCCATGATGATCAAGGCCTATGACATTCTTCTCAATGTCCTTAAGGAGTCCATGAACTCCGTTATCGAGAAGATGAAATACAAACCGGCCCTTGGCTATCATAAGAAAATAATTGATGCCATGAGGAAGAAAGATCCGGTTTTGGCGGAACAGATCATGCGCGAGCATATCAAACAAAACTACGCATACTTTGAGAAGGCATAATCAAATGAAACTGGAAAGAATAATTAACAGCTTACTGGAAACCGACTTATACAAGTTCAGCATGGGACAGGCAATTTATCACCAGTTCCCCGGTTACAAGACCACCTGGACCTTTAAGTGCAGAAATGAGGACGTTCATTTCACTGCGGAAATGGTGCAGGAGATTAAAGATCAGATTAGAGCTTACTGTGATTTGAGATTCAAAGAGGAAGAGCTTGATTATCTTGATACTATCAAGTGGTTCAAGGGTTCTTACATTGATTTCTTAAGAATCTGGAAACCCAGATACGATGATTTCGAGATCACCGATGACGCAGAGTGCGGTCTTTCCATAGAGACAAAGGGTACATGGCTTAATACTTCCATGTATGAGATTCCCACCCTTGCTATTGTGAACGAAGTTTACTTCCGTATGGCTTACGACTACGACGATCTTTTTGAAAGCTTCAAGGAGCGCCTTGATGCCAAGATTGAGGCTTTAAAGTCAGGTAAGTACAACATCGGAGTATTCTCAGAGTTTGGCTTAAGGAGAAGACTTTCCGCCGAGGCTCAGGAACTGGCGGTTACAAGACTTGCGGCTTTAAAGAATGAGTGCAAGGATTGTCCTTCAAAGTTCGTGGGAACCAGCAATGTTTATCTTGCCAAAATGTCCGGCACAACCCCTGTGGGCACCATGGCTCACGAGTGGATCATGTGTGTCGGCCAGGGCGATCACAAGCATAACCCCGCTTACTCCAACTGGTATGCCCTTGACGCCTGGGTAAAGGAGTACGGAATTCTTAACGGAATTGCCCTTACGGATGCCATCACAACGGAGTGCTTCCTTAAGGACTTCCAGCTTACTTTCTCAACGCTTTTCAGCGGCGTTCGTCATGACTCGGGAGACCCCATCGAATGGGGCGAGAAGATGATTGCCCACTATGAAAGCCTTGATATTGATGCAAAAACCAAGACTCTCCTCTTCTCCGATTCCCTGGACTTTGAGAGAGCCGATAAGATATTTAAGCACTTTAACGGAAGGGCAAAGGTAGCCTTTGGAATAGGCACCTATATTGCCAATGATACTAAAGTTGAGCCTTTGAATATTGTTATGAAGACAACAGCCTGCAACGGCATGGATGTTGCCAAGATTTCCGATATAGAAGGCAAGAGCGTCTGCAAGAATCCCGAATATGTGGATTATCTTGAAAGATGCATAGAATGGCGAATGAAGCACGACTGAATAGACTAAACATGCAGGATGGGGACAGTCCTGCACGTTTTCTACTTTCTTTGTACTCCTAAACAGAATCTGCTGACTTCCAAAGCAAACTTATCATAATCATTTTCAAGGAATTCTTTTCGGCCTTCCTTTGCGGCGTTTTCATGGTTCCTTGCAAGAACCTGAATCTCGCCCTGGCAGGCACTTCCCATCATTCCCTTAATACTGTGGGCCGCAACCGCGTAGGCCTTAAGATCGTCGTCATCAAGGGCAAGTCTCATGCGGCTTAATGCCTTTAATGAGTCATCAGCCACCTTGGCCATTACCTTGCAGGCGAATTCTCTGCCGCCGCAGTATAGAATTACCTGCTTGAATTTCTCTTCTCCCAAAAACTCCTCAAGATAACCTGCATCCGGTATTTTAGATGCATCTGTTTTTTCCTCAATGGCTTCAGCTTTCAGGGCTTCCATTTCGGGGGTTAATTCGGGAACTTCCGGTTCCACGGGCTCGTCGGATAAGTATTTCGCGAGAGCACGCTCCAAAGTCATGCCGTCCACGGGCTTTGAAAGGTAATCGTCGAAGCCGGCTTCCATGTATTCCTCGCGGCTGCCCTCGGTGGCGTTGGCCGTAAGGACAATGGCGGGGGTGTGATAGTTCAAATCAAAAGGATGCTCCTTGATGGTCTTTAGAACGTCCATGCCGTCAAACTCCGGCATCATGTGATCAAGAAGAATCAAATCATACTTGTTTTGCTCGCAAAGACCTACAGCGTCTCTGCCGTTATCAATCAAATCGATGGAAATCTCAGTCTGCTTAAGGAGCTGCTTAATTACCATGAGGTTTGACTCGTTGTCGTCAATCACAAGAATCTTCTTATCGGGGGCCTTAAAGGTTGCCTGATAATCATGAGGGTCACGAGGCTTGTTCATAACGTACTTCCAATCCTTGCCGATGGGAAGATCGTCAATCACATGCTGAGGGATTCGCACGATGAAGGTGGAACCCTTGCCGTAAGCGGATTTCACATCAACCTCTCCGCCCATAATCTCGGTCAGAGCCTTCACGATTGAAAGCCCAAGGCCGGTGCCCTGAATATTTCTGTTCTTCTTCTCCTCAATTCTGGTAAAGGAATTGAAAAGTTTGGCGCAGTCCTCTTCTCTGATGCCGATTCCCGTATCCTCAACCTCGAAGTTGAGCATTACATCTTTGCCGAAACGGGCCTTGTCGTTATCCTTATCCTTATCCTTATCCTTTTCCCTGTCCTTGTCCACGGGTACCTCTGTGGAGTAAACCTTAAGGCCGATGTGACCGGTTTTGGTGTATTTTGCGGCATTTGTAATAAGGTTTATGACAATCTGTTTGATTCTGTTAACGTCGCCTTCCAGGACCGAAGGAATATTTGAGGAAATATCGGTTTTTACCTCAAGGCTCTTCGGTGAGGCCTGCTCGGAAAGAAAGGCGCACAAGTCGTTCACCAGATCTGCGGACTTGTAGGGGTCAGCAACCAGTGTGAACCGTCCTGCTTCTATCTTGGAAAAATCCAATACATCTCCGATAATGGACATCAGTAAGTTACAGGAACGCTTGATGTGATCGGAGTATACCGCGATATCTTTGTCGTTGTTTTCCCTTAAGATCATCTCGTTCATGCCGATGATGCTGTTGATGGGAGTTCTGATTTCGTGGGACATGTTTGCAAGGAAAGTGGTTTTGACAATGCTTGCATCGATGGCCGCACGCTTTTCACGCTCGCTGTTTAAAATGTCGCCCACGGTGTGAATCATGGCGCAGGTCATGAGGGCGTAAACGCCGATAACCATGCAGATTCCGGTGGGGTATTCTATTACAAGGTTGATAAATGCGATTTCATAACCAACAAGGATGATGAAGAGAACCAGACCGATGGCCACCCATTTGTACTCTTTGATTCGACCGTTGATGGCATCTCTGATAATCAGGAAAAATCCGATGGCCGAAGTTATGGCAACAACCGCGTCGTTGCCTGCAAGGGTTCTCTGCAAAGAAAGGGTATCCGTGAAATGCAGTACGCAGATAACCAGCTCGTCCAGGAGCAAAGCGGAAATTAACATGACGCAGGTTTTCTTGTACCTGCTTTGCTGTACTTCGTCCATGTACCTAATAAAGACGATGGCCATTATGGGGGTTATGATGTAGCCCACCAGGCCGCTGTAGAAGTTGTCTCCCAGAATCATCTGATAGAGATATGAATCTGTAAGGGCCCAGACGGAAACGGCCATCATACCGTAGGCCAAAAGCCTGAAGGACAGGTTGTTTATTCGATAAATATTGTAAATGCCTATATTGATTGCAAGTAAAACAATGGAAATAATGAAAAGAAGCAGGTAAGCTATGAATCTGAAACCGTGCTCTCTCCAGAGCTCGGTAACGATGCCGTACATGTCGCCATAGTACATTCTGTAGAAGACGCCGTTGTTGGTCTTTTCTTCATCCTTTGTGACGCGGATGGTCTTGCCCCGATCTTCGGAACTTAAGGGAATGGCCCAGGTTCTGTACTTGACGCCTCTTCCGGGGAGCCAGATATCTTCACCGTTGTACTCGCTCCTTAACTCCCCGTCGATGTAGAGTTTATAGTGTCTGCTTGTTCTCCAAAGCAAATAATCCCCATCCTTGATATCGTCGGTGAGAACCGAGGATATGTCGATGGATTCTCCGTATGGCATATCGATTACTTTGGGGAATACGCATTCTCCGGTGACTCCGGAGCCTGTGGTGTAGGTCCATGTAGTTTTGAGGTTTGTGATGGTACCTACCGGGAAGTGTTTTTCTGTGTGAAACAGCACACTTATAATGAACAGCGTGATGAGGGCACCTACCGTTATCCAGGAGGCGCCGATGCAAATAAATGCAAATATATCTGTCTTATTTTTAAATCTTTTTTCTTTCGCCATGTGTTCTACCTTTTTGCTCTATTGCCTATAGGTAGAATTTATCATGAAATGGGGGTTGGGTGCAAGTGGGGCCTGTCCCCAACTGCACTTAGATGGAGCGGACCGAGTTGCGTTCGATGAGCACCGAGGGGATGCGGGCGTCCGCCATGTCGGTGGAGGCAGAGCCGGGCTTCTCGATGAGGTTTATGATGGCCTTGGCTGCCTGGAAGCCGATTTCCGGCAAAGGCAGGGCCATGGTTGTAAGCTCGGGAGTAAGACCCGAGGAAATCTCCTGATTATCGTAGCCGATAACAGAAATATCGCGGCCGGGCACAATGCCGTTCTCATAGAGCGCCGCATAGGCACCGGAGGCTATGAGGTCTGACATACAAAAAACTGCCGTAATGTCTTTGCCAAGAAGAGCCTTCATTCCAGCGTATCCGCCATTCTTAAACCAGCTTCCGTATATAACAAGCTCGGGATCAAAGAGAATCTTCTCCTCAAGCATCGCCTTCTGAATACCAAGTACACGGTTGATGGTATGGGTGTTGTCGTACTCGCCCGCAAGGACACCGATCTTTCTGTGTCCCTTTGATACCAGGTACTTTATTACATCATATCCGCCGGTGATATCGTCAAGGCGGAAGGTAGGGTACTGTTTGTCAACGGCCACGGCGTAAGCCATAACAATGGGAAGCCCTCTGCCGGAAAAAAGGTTATGAACCAGGTGCTCGTGGCTTCCTACATATATAAGGCCTTCAAGATTAAGGGCCTCCATCTTGGGAAGAGCTTCCTTTAAGGTCTTGTTAATAAGAGTCTCGTCCGCAAGCCATTCTCTTTGCCATCTGCCAAAAAGCCTCATATTCTCAATTACTACATTGTAGCCTTTTTCCTCGCAGCTTTTCATTATTCCTTCTACGATGGGAGGAGTGGAGAATTCTATGAGATCCTCGGCAAGGACGCCGATGGTTTTGGTTGAGGTTGCACGAAGGTTTCTCGCAAGAGAGCTGGGGCGATAACCCATTCTGGTTACCTCGGCTCTTATTTTATCTGCGATTTCGTCGCTTACCTTATTACTTTTCCCGTTTAATACATTAGACACGGTGGAAATCGATACACCACACGCTTTTGCGACATCTCTGATTGTCACGTTTCCTGCTTTTTGTTCCATAAAAGCTCCTCGATATAGTGGCTTAGCTTGAAAAAACACCTTGTAAGCTTATTTTAATATATTTTATTCAACTTGTGTTAGATGGTCAAACGTTTTTCTAAAATAACACCTTTTTCGAGGACATTTTGTGAAAATCAGCTAAATCTCCTCGCTGAAATTTGTGCAACACTCTCATATTGACTAAAATCAACCGCTGAAATATAATCGAATCGTAAAGTAAAACGTTTTACCGTTTTACCCAGAATTGCTTTCATCTATAAAGGAGGATGTAATGAAAAGACTATTAGCTACAGTTTTAACAGCAGCTATGGTTGCTACATTATTCGTTGGATGCGGAACCAACGATAATGGAGCAGCAACCACAGACACCAAGCAGACTGAAACAACCGAAACCGCAGCAGCAGACGACACAGCAGCTGCAGCAGAAGAAACTGCTGATGCAGGCCTTGCTGAGCAGGCTATCGCAGACAGAAAAGCAGCTGCAGAAGCATCAGGCGAATATGAGAAGATCGTAGTATCTTTCTTCGACTGGACAGGAGCTCCTGCAGGAATCGACAGAATCAATGAAAAGATTTCCGAGCACACAAGAGAGACACTCGGTGTTGACGTTGAGCTCTTAATCATTGACTCAGCAGCTTACTCAGATGACATTAAGCTTATGCTTTCATCAGGCGAGCAGGTTGACCTCTTCTCAACATGTGGTCCCGGCTACATGACATGCGTAAACAACGGTTACTGCGCAGACCTTGAGGAAGATGGACTTCTTGACAACTACGGCGCAGGTCTTAAGGATCTCGTAAGAGCTGATTACTTTGACGCTTGCCGTGTTGGCGGCACACTTTACGGTGTTCCCCCCATTAAGGATTACGCAATCCAGACAGCAGCTATCTGTATCGGTACAGAGTACCTTGAGGGCGCAGGTGTAGATGTAGACGCTTTTGCCAAAGATGATCTCGGATACGTAAAGTGCACATGGGATGATATCGATGATATCTTCGCTAAGATTCACGAAGCATTCCCTGACAAGACAGTTTACTCAACACAGGACAACATGCTTACACAGGGAAGCTGTGTTGATAACATCGGTGGTGACTACTACGGAACACTCCTTGACTCCGCAAACAGCCTTAAGGTTGAGAACGTTTACGAGTCAGAGGTATTCAAGGAGTGGTGCGCCAGATTCTACAGATGGAATCAGGCAGGTTACATTTCAGGTGACGCTATGACTGATAAGACAGGCGCATCTGCAAGAATTAAGACAGGTTCATTCATGGCTATGATGGCTTGCGGTAAGCCCGCTTACCAGAACCAGATCTCTAACGAGTGCGGCCGTCCCATGACAGTATTTGATGTAGGCGAGCCCTTCATGAGCTCTTCAGCAGTATCTTCTTTCCCCTGGTGCATGAACCAGGCTACAGAGGATCCCATTGCAGCAATGCAGGTTCTCGAAGCTTTGTACTGCGATCCCGTAGTTGCAAACCTTGTTTGCTGGGGTGAAGAAGGCGTTGAGTACGTTGTTAACGACGACACAACAATCAACTGGGGTCCCGGCGTTGATTCTCAGAACTCCGAGTACTTCCCTAACGTTCTTTGGATGATGCCCAACCAGTACGCAGCACACGTTTGGGAAGGTGATCCCGTAGACGTTGGTGAGCAGACAGCTAAGTTTAACGACAATTGCCCTGTAAAATCCAAAGCTCTCGGATTCACATGGGACAACGGTGATTACGCAGCTGAGTTTACAGCACTTAAGAACGCATACGAAGAGTACTCAGGAAAAGTTATCTACGGTTTCGTGGATCCTGAGACAGGTTTGAAGGAATTAAACGATGCCCTTTATGCAGCCGGCCTTGAGGAATACATGGCAGCTAAGCAGGCAGCTCTTGATGAGTGGGCAAAATCAGCAGGAATCAACTAATCACGTATTATCATGATACTTTCTCGGTGGGAGCAGGGGTAACCCGGCTCCCATTCGAGGGTAACGTGGGGAGAAAAAATGGACAAAGCATTAACCAAAGAAAATAACAAGAAGAGTTTAAAGAAGAGACTTAAGCGCTTTTTTCCTATATATATAATGGCGCTTCCCGGGCTCATTTATTTGTTTGTAAACAACTACATGCCCCTGCCGGGTCTCGTTTTGGCCTTCAAGAAATATAACGCAAAACAGGGTATTTTCGGCTCCAAGTTTGTGGGCTTCAAGAACTTTAAGTATCTTTTCAAAACCAATGATGCGTTCATTATTACAAGAAACACAATCCTTTATAACGTTGTATTTATCATAGTCAACACCATACTGGCTGTGTTTGTTGCAATCATGCTGGCGGAGATGACATCAAGACTTAAGAAAATTTACCAGTGTCTTATTCTTTTACCGTTCATGATTTCAATGGTAATCGTAAGTTATCTGGTTTTCGGTTATCTCTCTAACGACAACGGTTTCATAAACAACATTGTGCTTAAAGCTCTGGGAAAAGAACCCGTTTTCTGGTATATGGAGAAGAAGTATTGGCCCTTTATCCTCACCTTTGTTATGGCTTGGAAGGTTATCGGCTACAACTCCATTATTTATATTTCCACAATCCTCGGTATTGACCGTGGAATCTACGAGTCGGCGGCTATCGACGGCTGCAGTAAATGGAAACAGATTACCAAAATCACAATTCCTCTTTTGAAGCCTACGGTTATCATGATGACCCTCTTGGCAGTGGGACGAATTTTCTATTCCGACTTCGGACTTTTCTATCAGGTGCCTCAGAACCAGGGTGCGCTGTTTGCGGTTACAAACACCATCGACACCTACGTTTACAGAGGACTTTTGGAGCTTGGCGACATGCCAATGGCATCAGCCGCAGGTCTCTATCAGTCTCTGGTTGGCTTTGTTCTGATACTTGCGGCCAATCTTGCGGTCAGAAAAATTGAGCCCGAAAGTGCTCTGTTCTAGGGAGGAGTAGAAATGAGAAGCGATAAGTTATTTCAAATTGTTTCCCACGTGATTTTGGTCATATTGTCGCTACTGGCGATTTTACCAATGATATTGATGCTGACGTCGTCCTTTACCGACAACGATGTCCTGATTGCCAACGGTTATTCATATTTTCCTGAAAAGTGGTCCCTTTACGCATACGAGTATATCTTCAAAACCGGTAACTCGGTAATCAGGGCATACGGCATCTCCATTGTTTTGACGGCGGTGGGAACCGCATGTGCATTGTGTATCACAACTCTTCTGGCCTACGCAATCTCCAAAAAGGAATTGCCCGGAAGAGGTGTAATAACTTTCCTTGTGGTCTTCTCCATGCTCTTTAACGGTGGCTTGGTTCCTACGTACATGGTTTATTCATCGATTCTGAATCTGAAGAATACCTTCTGGGCTTTGCTGATCCCGGGACTTCTTATGAACGGATTTAACGTAATGCTGATGAAATCATATTTCTGTTCCAGCATTCCCGATGAGATTCTTGATGCCGCGTACATGGATGGAGCTGGAGAAGTGAGAACATTCTTAAGCGTTGTTGTGCCGCTCTCAAAGCCTATAATGGCTACAATTGCGCTTTTTGCGGGTATGGGTTACTGGAACGACTGGATGAACGGATATATTTACATCACAAAAAGAACTGAGTTATACTCAGTACAGAACCTTTTAAACAGAATGATGCAGAACATCCAGTTTCTGTCTCAGTCAAGCAGCAATGTCCAAAACGCCAACGTTGGACTGAACGCCATCCCTCTTGCTTCGGTAAGAATGGCTATGGCGACGGTGGGTATTTTGCCCATTATCGTGATTTATCCCTTTGTACAAAAATACTTTGTAAAGGGCATAACCTTAGGAGGAGTTAAAGGCTAATGAAACTTATTATTGACGCAAACAAGAGAGAGGGTGTTATAAACCCGGAGCTTTACGGACACTTCAGTGAGCATCTGGGCAGGGGTATTTATGAGGGGTTATTTGTCGGTGAGGATTCCGATATTCCAAACACCGACGGCATAAGAAATGATGTATTGGAAGCTTTAAGAGAGATTGAAGTGCCTGTTCTTCGCTGGCCCGGCGGCTGCTTTGCCGACGAGTACCACTGGATGGACGGCATCGGTCCCAAAGATCAAAGAAAAAAGATGGTTAACACAAACTGGGGTGGCGTTACTGAGGATAACAGCTTCGGTACCCACGAGTTCTTACGTTTGTGCGAACTTTTAGGCTGTAAAGCTTATATAAACGGCAACCTGGGTACAGGTTCCGCCAAGGAAATGTCTGAGTGGGTTGAGTATATGACAGGCACAGGTATATCACCCATGACAGAGCTTCGTAAGGCCAATGGCCGTGAGGAGCCCTGGAAGATCGACTATTTTGCCGTAGGAAATGAGTCCTGGGGCTGCGGCGGAAACATGAGACCCGCTTATTATGCGGACCTTTATCGCCATACCCAGACCTTCCTTAGAAACTATGATCCGAAAAATCCCATCCAAAAGATTTGTGTCGGCCCCGGTACCGCAGATACCAAGTGGACCAAGACTGTTCTTGATGCATGCTACGAGGATGCTCCTGCAGGAACTCATGGATTTATGGATTATTTTACCATCCACCACTATGTTGTTCCCGATACATGGGAGCACAAGGGAGATGCGGTTGATGACGCCGATTCTCTTTGGTACAAGTCTCTTAACAAGGCTCGTTTCATGGAGACTATTATTGAGAAGAATGAGGCAATTCTTGACCAGTACGACCGCGAGGGCAAAATCGGCCTTTGCGTAGACGAGTGGGGCGGCTGGTACGATGTTATGAAGGGCACAAACCCCGGATTCTTATTCCAGCAAAACACCATGCGTGATGCTTTAATCGCCGGCGTAACTCTCGATATTTTCAACAAGCACTGCAAGAGAGTCCGCATGGCAAATATTGCTCAGATGGTTAACGTTCTCCAGTCAGTTATCCTTACAGAGGGTAAGGAGATGGTAAAAACACCTACCTTCTACGTATTCAAAATGTACAAGGGACACAAGGGTGGTGAACTTGTTTCTTCTTATTTTACAGGGAATAAAGAGATTGGACCTGATGATGCGAGAGTACCTATGGTTTCAGCTTCCGCTTCCGTAAAGGACGGAGTGCTTACTCTTACCATGAGTAACTTAAGCAAGGAAGAGAATGTAGATCTCGATGTTCAGATTGATAACCTTAACTGCTCAATGAAAGTTTCCGAAGCTAAGATTGTAAACTCCGCAAAGGTTAGCGACCACAATGATTTCGGCAAGGCCGAGGTGGTTACAGAGAAGACCTTCGATGCATATAAGGTTGAAGGTGATGTGGTGAAGGTAAGCCTTCCCGCTCATTCCGTAGTGATGATGCAGTTTTAGGTGCAATTGGGGACAGGCCCCAACTGCACCAAACCCCGATTGCACATCGGCCCTACCTGCACATGTTTTGCAACCAAAGATAGCAGAATATTTTACACAATTCACAAAAAAGTGATAAAATATATTAGATGCTTTTTGACATAAATTTATAGCAGGAGGGGCTATGGAACTTTCTACATTAAATAAAGAGTACCAACTTGTCCGTCAGGACAACATGGAGAAATTCTTAAAGATTAATCAGCTGTATCCCAGCATCGTGCTTGTTGAAGAGTACTGGATCACATCCGACACCACAATGGGTAACAGATGCGCGTATTTCGAATCTCAGGCACAGGCAGATGAATATGCTTATATGCTGGCTGCTAACCGTTCCGCATTGAATGCTAATAATGCAAAACCCTTTGAGGTTCTCATCAACGGAAAAGAGACCAAGGTTGACGGAAAGCTTAGAGATTTCCTTGAAGGAAAGGTGCAAATAGGCAATTAACGGCTGCTTCAATCCCTCCGAATTCGGAGGGATTTTTTTTGCAAAGAAATCTTTAAGAATTCTTTATAAAGGTCTTATTGACACTTTCTTTCAATTAGGGCATGATTATAGAAGTGTGATTTTACACTTCAGGTAAGTGAGGTAGAAGTATGAGCAAGATTGCAGTCTTAACAGACTCAAACAGCGGAATAACTCCCAAGGAGGCCAAGGAACTCGGACTCTACGTTATTCCCATGCCTTTCTATATAGATGATCAGGAATTCTTCGAGGAGGTCAACATGACCCAGGAGGAGTTCTATGAAAGAATAGACGAGAAGACTGCCATCAGCACTTCTCAGCCCAGCCTTGAGAACGTGGGCAAGAAGTGGGATGAGCTTCTGAAAGAGTACGATGAAATCGTATATATTCCCATGAGTAGCGGCCTTTCAGGAAGCTGTTCAAGCGCAAGAGCTTTGGCTCAGGATTACGACGGCAAGGTTGAGGTCGTGGATAACCAGAGAATTTCCGTTACCCTTCGCCGCTCATGCCTTGATGCTTTGCGCCTTGCCGAAGAAGGCAAGAGTGCGGCTGAAATCCGTGAGATTTTGGAGAAGGCAGGCCTTGACGCCAGCATTTATATTACTCTTGATACTTTGACCTACCTTAAGAGAGGCGGCCGTATTACTCCCGCTGCAGCGGCTATCGGTACACTCCTTAAGATTAAGCCGGTTCTTCAGATCCAAGGGGAGAAGTTAGACGCTTTTGCCACAGTAAGAACCATTGCACAGGCAAGAAAGATTATGATTAAGTCCGCCATCAAGGACATTGAGACCAGATTCGGCGGTATGGAAGCACATGAGGTCGACATCGACCTTGCTTATACAGGAAGCGAAGAGGCCATCAAGGGCTTCGAGGATGAGGTTAAGGAAGCATTCCCCTGGATTGACAAGGTGTATGCGGCACCTCTTTCTCTTTCCGTGGGCTGCCACATCGGCCCCGGTGCATTTGCCATTGCACTTTCCCATAAATTGAAGTAAGCGACAAAGTTGAGGGTTTGGTGCAGTTGGGGACAGGCCCCATTTGCACATGAAACGTGCAAACGG
>JAFZSQ010000029.1 GCA_017619295.1 Lachnospiraceae bacterium | reverse complement strand
GGATTTGTGTGGGGACTTCCGATGCTGATCCTCCTTGTGGGTACGGGGATACTCATGACCGGTCTCACAAAGGTCTTTCAGATCTCCCACTTTAAGCACTGGGTAAAGAACACAATAGGCGGCATCTTCCGGGACGAGCATGTGACTGCCCATACCGACAAGGACGATATGCAGATATCCCAGTTCCAGAGCCTTTGTACCGCACTTGCGGCAACCATCGGAACTGGTAATATCGCCGGTGTGGCGGCGGCTATCGTATCCGGCGGTCCCGGAGCCATATTCTGGATGTGGGTAGTGGCGTTTTTCGGAATGATGACAAATTTCTCCGAAAACGTGCTGGGTATCTACTACCGCCGCAGGAATGAAAGGGATGAGTGGTGCGGAGGCGCCATGTACTATCTCCATGACGGCCTTGGCGCTAAAAAGGGCTGTAAGACCATCGGTGCGGTCCTGGCGGTTCTCTTCAGTATCTTCTGCGGGCTGGCATCCTTCGGAATAGGCACTATGAGCCAGATAAACTCCATCGCTGTCAACATGCACTCCGCGTTTGGCATACCGGTCCTGGCAACCGGCGTGATCCTCATGATCCTCGCGGGACTTGTAATAGTGGGAGGGTTAAAACGTATAGCATCCGTAACGGAGCGGCTGGTGCCCTTCATGGCTATCATATATCTTGCGGGAGCACTGATAGTATTTATCATGAATATAGATAAGGCGGGCGCGGTATTCGTTTCCATCTTTAAGGGCGCCTTCGGCTTAAGGGCGGTAGGCGGCGGTATCGTCGGAAGCGGCGTTGCCATCGCACTGCAGTGGGGCATGAAGAGAGGCGTCTTCTCCAATGAGGCAGGTCTCGGATCATCGGTTATGGTACACTCCAGCTCCAACGTGCGTGAGCCCGTGGTACAGGGAATGTGGGGCATATTCGAAGTGTTTGCGGACACCATCATAGTCTGCACGCTGACAGCCTTTGCGGTACTCTCCAGCGGCCTTGTAAACCTTGAAACGGGCGAGGTTCTCTCGGAAGCCGTATCCACAGCCCTTGTGGCAGACGCATTTTCAACCGTATACGGAAAGGCGGGTGCTGGATTTATCGCGATCGCCATCCTGTTCTTCGCATTTTCCACGGTCCTTGGCTGGAGCCAGTACGGCAGCAAGGGATTTGAATATCTCTTCGGCACAAAGGCAATGAAGTTCTATCAGGTGATCTTTGTTATCTTTATCCTGATAGGCGCAACAATGGATCTAAGCCTTGCCTGGGATCTGTCCGACACCTTTAACGGAATGATGGCCATCCCGAACCTTATCGGAGTCCTTTCCCTAAGCGGCGTGGTAATGAAGATCACAAAGAACTACGTGGACAGGAAGATAAGAGGGAAGGACATAAAGCCCATGCTCTCGGCTCTTGAAGACATACAGGAACTCCACGAAAAGGAAATACAGGGATAAATACAATTTAGTGTTGCAAGAAACGCAAAAAAAAGTATAATAGAACGGAAACATACTAATTGTGCTGAACGGCAGAGCCGTTTGAAATATTCAAGAGGGAAAGGAAGAGGTAAAAAATGGCAGTTGATTTAAGTAAGTATGGTATTACAGGCGCAACAGAGATCATCCACAATCCCAGCTTCGAGTTCCTTTATGAAGAGGAAATGAAGAGCGACCTTACAGGCTTTGATAAGGGCTATATGACCGAGCTTAATGCGGTCAATGTTATGACCGGTGAGTTCACCGGAAGGTCCCCCAAGGATAAGTACATCGTTATGGATGAGAATTCCAAGAATACGGTTTGGTGGGATACCGATGAATATCACAACGATAACCATGTCATGACAGAAGAGACCTGGGCTGCAGTAAAGGATATCGCAAAGAAGGAGCTTTCAGGAAAGAGGCTTTTCGTTGTAGATGCTTTCTGCGGAGCAAACAAGGACACCAGGATGTCTGTCCGCTTCATCATGGAAGTTGCATGGCAGGCTCATTTCATCAAGAACATGTTCATCCAGCCTACCGAACAGGAGCTTGCAGAGTTTGAGCCCAACTTCGTAGTTTACAACGCATCCAAGGCAAAGGTTGAGAACTATAAGGAATTAGGCCTTCGTTCAGAAACCGTTGCAGCATTCAATATCTCAAGCCGTGAGCAGGTTATCATCAACACATGGTACGGCGGAGAGATGAAGAAGGGTATGTTCTCAATGATGAACTACTACTTACCTCTTCAGGGCATTGCTTCCATGCACTGCTCAGCTAACACAGATATGGAAGGTAAGCACACAGCTATCTTCTTTGGTCTTTCCGGAACAGGTAAGACAACACTTTCAACAGATCCCAAGAGACTTCTTATCGGTGATGATGAGCACGGTTGGGATGACAACGGCGTATTCAACCTTGAGGGTGGATGCTACGCTAAGGTTATCGGCCTTGACAAAGAGTCTGAGCCCGATATCTACAACGCAATCAGAAGAAATGCTCTTCTTGAGAACGTTACTGTTGATGCAAATGGTAAGATCGACTTTGACGACAAGTCCGTCACAGAGAATACTCGTGTATCATATCCTATTGATCACATCAACAACATTGTTCAGAAGGTTAACAAGATTTCCGCAGGTCCTGCAGCTGACAGCGTAATCTTCCTTTCAGCTGATGCTTTCGGAGTACTTCCTCCTGTATCAATCCTTACACCTGAGCAGACTCAGTATTACTTCCTTAGCGGATTCACAGCAAAGCTTGCTGGTACAGAGCGTGGAATCACAGAGCCCACACCTACATTCTCAGCTTGCTTCGGTCAGGCATTCCTTGAGTTACACCCTACAAAGTACGGTGAAGAGCTCGTTAAGAAGATGCAGAAGAGCGGTGCTAAGGCATACCTTGTAAACACCGGTTGGAACGGAACAGGTAAGAGAATCACCATCAAGGATACTCGTGGAATTATCGATGCAATCCTTAACGGCGATATCAACAAGGCTCCTACAAAGAAGATTCCTATGTTCAACCTTGAGGTTCCTACAGAGCTTCCCGGAGTTGATACAAAGATTCTTGATCCCAGAGATACATATGCTAATCCTGCAGAGTGGGATGAGAAGGCAAAAGATCTTGCCGGCAGATTCGTTAAGAACTTCGTTAAATACGAGGGTAATGATGCTGGTAAGGCACTTGTTGCTGCTGGTCCTCAGCTCTAAGATGCATCTTGGATGCAATTAATTAGATAATTGTCTGATTTTCGGCGAATATTCTGAACATTGAATATTCGCCGATTTATTTTCAAAAAAGTATTGCATTTTATTTGAATTATGTTATAATAACATTAACCTGAAGTGTTGGTCCTGATATTTTGAACCTACAGTTACTTTAAACGGGATTCCTATATCTTCTCGTCTATGTCAGGCCTCAAAATATCAGTGGAAGGCAGAAGCGAGTTTGCGGTTACCCACCTGGCAGTCGTGCTAGGAGTCAAAAACAGGGTTAACATTTTGGGGTTGATAAAAGGACAGCGAAAGCTGTTCTTTTTATGTTTTTGCAACGTGTTTGTCAAATTGCTAGATGGCAAAAACTGTGGTAGGATAGTTATTGTATATTCAAGGATTTCTTGACATTTATTGAAGGCATAAATGAATGGGAATGTTTAAAAGGTTTTACATCATTTTTGATGATGTAAGCAGACAGATAAGTCAACAAAATATCAGTGCTTTTGCATCAAGCGCGGCATTCTTTTTGTTTTTGTCGCTGATGCCCATCTTAATGCTTTTATGCACGCTTTTACCATTCACTCCTGTGACGGAAGCGTTATTGGCTGAAACGGCAACTGAGCTATTACCTGAGATTTTCTCCAGATTTGTATCTTCCCTGATTAAACAGGCATACAACAGCTCAGCCGGCGCAGTTTCAGTGGCCGTTCTGGTAACCCTTTGGTCTGCCGGAAACGGCTGCCTGGCTTTAATCAGAAGTTTCAATGCCATATATAACGTAACAGAGAAGAGAAATTACTTTGTCCTTCGCCTTCAGGCCATTATCTATACCGTTGGGATGCTGATTATGGTTTTGATTTCACTGATTGCATTGGTATTTGGTGAATCAATTCTGGATTTTTTCCTTGAGAAATATCCCAAATTTATAGTGGCTTACAATTATCTTACGTATTTAAGATATCCGGTTGGCTTGCTGATTCTAATTCTGTTTTTTGCATTGCTTTACACGTATATGCCAAACAAGAAACTTAAGTTCAGCTATCAGATTCCCGGTGCAGTGTTCTCCGGCGTGATCTGGGCCATATTTTCCTTCGGATATTCAAAATATATCCACAGATTCGGGGTCAAAACGGCATATGGATCTTTGACTGTTGTAGTACTTATGATGTTTTGGATATATTTTGCAATTTATATCATGATGATCGGCGCATATCTTAACTGTTATTTCTCGCCGATGTACTACATTATTTTCAGAAAAAGACCTGCCAGAGATATTAAGGCAGAGCTTATAGAATCTGCAAAGAGAAAAGCAGAAAGTATAGCAAAAGAAGAGGATAATCAAGATGAAGATTACAGATTTAAAATGGGGCAGAGTGTCCGTCCCTTTAAGAGTTCCGTTCAAGACAGCTCTAAGAACGGTAAATAGTGTTGAAGACATTATTGTAGCCGTTTATACAGATGAAGGGGCTGTTGGATACGGTGAGGCTCCTCCTACAGGTGCGGTTACCGGAGATACAACCAAGGCTATTATAGGAGCTTTGGAAGATCATATTAAGAAAACAATGATTGGCAGGGAGATTGAAGACCTTGAGGGTACCCTTAAGGCTTTAAACGGATGCATTCATGGAAATACATCTGCCAAGGCTGCAGTTGATATGGCGATTTATGATCTCTTTGGTCAGAAATATAATGTTCCCTGCTACAAGTTGTTCGGTGGGGCAAGAAACAAGATTGTTACAGATATTACCATAAGCGTCAATGACCCTGACGTAATGGCTGAGGATACAATTAATGCCGTTAAGAGGGGATACGAGACACTTAAGATTAAAGTCGGTATTAACCCCAAGCTTGATGTGGACAGACTTGTTGCCGTAAGACAGGCGGCAGGCCCTGATACCATAATCAGAATCGATGCCAACCAGGCATGGACCCCAAAGGAGGCCGTAAGAATACTTAATGCCATGCAGGAGAAGGGTCTGGACCTTGAACTTGTTGAGCAGCCTGTTAAGGGTTATGACCTTGAGGGTATGAAGTATGTTACGGAGAATTCCTATGTTCCCGTAATGGCTGATGAGTCAGTATTCTCACCCATGGATGCCTTTAAGATTATCCAGATGGGCGCAGCCGACATGATCAACATTAAACTTATGAAGACCGGCGGTATCTATAACGCAAGTAAAATTGCAGCAGCAGCTGAGGTATACGGAATGCCTTGTATGATGGGCTGTATGCTTGAGGCAAAGGTAAGCGTTAACGCAGCCGTACATTTTGCCTGCGGTCACAGCATTATTGAGAAAATCGACCTTGACGGACCTGTTCTTTGCAGTTCGGATCCGGTTACAGGCGGTGCTGTTTTCAATGAGAAATTTATTACCGTTTCGGAAGATGCCGGAATGGGTATTAAAGGAATAGACGGAGTTCAGTGGCTCTAAATCAAAAAAGGAGAGTTTAAATGGGTATTGTTTTAAAAGACATTTTAGCTGCATTACCTAAGGGTGAAGATGTAGAAGTTAAGCAAACAAGCATCTTTATTGAAAATGATAAAATTGTGGGAATCGGAAGCGAACCTTCAGGGTTTAAGGCTGATGAGGTGATTGACGGAACAGATAAGTTTGTTATTCCCGGACTTATCAACTGTCATACCCACACTTATATGGCGTTCATGAGAAATGTTGCCGACGATCTTCCCTTCATGGATTGGCTCTTTGGACGAATTGATCCTATTGAGCAGAAGATGACGGATGATGACGTATACTGGGGCGCATGTCTCGGCATCATTGAAATGCTTAAAACCGGTACAACCTGCTTTAACGATATGCAGATGAACCCTTGCATCACAACTAAGGCTGTTAAGGATTCCGGCATGCGTGCAGTTATAGCCAGAGGTCTGGTTGGAAGCGGCAATGATGAAGGCGGAAGAAAGAGACTTGATGACACATATAAGGATATGGAGTTTTCCAAGGACTGCGACAGATTATCCTTTATCTTGGGACCTCACGCGCCTTATACATGTGATGAAGAGTACATGCGTATCGTTTCAAATGAGGCGAAAGAGCATGATATGGGAATCCATATTCACCTTTCCGAAAGTGTAAGCGAGATTGAGCAGATTAAAGAAAAATATGGCTGTTCACCTATCGAGATGGCTGAGAGAAACGGCATCTTTGATGTGAGATGTATTGCAGCGCATTGTGTTCAGGTTGATGACAAAGACATGGATATCATGAAGAAACACAATGTTAATGTGGTAACAAACCCTGCTTCCAACATGAAGCTTGGTAACGGTTTTGCACCTATCCCTGAAATGATGGAGAGAGGCATTAACGTTTGCCTCGGTACAGATGGCGCTGCCAGCAACAACTCGCTTAACCTCTTTAAGGAATTACATCTTCTTACACTGATCCACAAGGGAACACACCGAACTCCCGAGTGCATCAGCGCTACCGAAGGCTTTAAAATGGCGACAATTAACGGCGCAAAGGCTCTTGGAATGGAAGATAAGATTGGTTCCATCGAAGTGGGTAAAAAGGCTGATTTGGCCATTCTCGACCTTAAGAAACCTTCATTACAGCCCATTAACAACCTGATTGCGGGCCTTAGCTATTCTGCAGACGGAACTGAGGTTGAGACCGTATTTGTTGATGGTAAGAAGGTTGTAGAAAACGGAAAAGTATTAAATCTTGACGAAGATTTGGTATATAAGAAAGTAAATGAAATTATAAAGAGATTAACTCTTGATATTTAAATGGAGGATGAATTAATGCAGAGTGAAATCAGAGATATTAACCTGGCTGAATCAGGTATCAGAAAGATAGAGTGGGTTAAGAGAAACTGTGATCTTTTAAGAACACTTGAAGAGGAGTTTTCAAAGACAAAACCCTTTGCAGGCAAGAAGATTACCCTGTCTGTTCATTTGGAGGCTAAAACAGCTTATTTGTGCCTTGTTTTGGCTGCAGGCGGAGCAGAAATGCATGTAACCGGCTCAAACCCCTTATCCACCCAGGATGACGTGGCTGCAGCCCTTGTTTCAAGAGGCCTTGAGGTTCACGCCTGGTACGATGCAACTCCCGAAGAGTATGAGACACACATCAGACATGCACTTGAGTGCGGTCCCAACATCATCATTGATGATGGTGGCGACCTTGTAAATATGATTCACAATGAGATGCCTGACCTTATCCCCAATGTTATCGGCGGATGTGAGGAGACAACAACAGGTATCATCAGACTTGAGGCCATGAACAAAGCCGGAAAGCTTATGTTCCCCATGGTTAGAGTTAACAACGCAGATTGTAAGCATCTTTTCGATAACAGATACGGCACAGGTCAGTCTGTATGGGATGGCATTAACAGAACAACCAACCTTATCGTGGCAGGTAAGATTGTAGTTGTTGCAGGTTACGGCTGGTGCGGTAAGGGTACAGCAATGAGAGCAAAGGGACTTGGCGCAAGAGTTATCGTTACTGAGATTGATCCCGTTAAAGCTATTGAAGCAGTTATGGACGGATTTGATGTTATGCCTATGAAGGAAGCAGCAAAGGTTGCTGACTTTATCGTTACAGTTACAGGCTGTGACAAGGTTGTAGATGAAGAAGATTTTGCCGTAATCAAAGACGGATGTATCCTTTGCAATGCAGGTCACTTCGACACAGAGGTTGACATGGCTTGGCTTAAAGCCAATGCAAAGGAATCTCGTGAGATGAGAAAGAACATCATGGGATATCTTCTTCCTACAGGACAGTGGGTATATATTCTTGCAGAAGGCAGACTTGTTAACCTTGCTGCCGGCGACGGACACCCTGCTGAAATCATGGATATGAGCTTCGCTATTCAGGCTCTTTCCGCTAAATACCTTGTTGAGCATGGCAAGGAGTTAAAAGAGAAACTTATTGACGTTCCCGTAGAGGTTGATAAGGACGTTGCCACAAGAAAGCTTGCTTTCCTTGGCAAGAAGATTGACGTTCTCACACCCGAGCAGGAGAAATACCTTAACAGCTATAACTTATAATCCCCAAAGGAAGAATAGATGGAATTAAGGCATATACGCTATTTCCTGGCAGTAGCCCAGGAGAAAAACTTTACAAGAGCAGCTGAAAAGCTATGTATAGCCCAGCCTCCCCTGAGCCGACAGATGAAAGACTTGGAGGAGGAACTTGGTGCGGAACTTTTTATAAGAAAGGCCAGAGGTTTACAGTTAACAGAGGCAGGAAAGCATTTCTATGAATATGCTACACAGATACTCGATTTAACCGAGAAATCCACTGCGGAGATTAAGAACCTTGAGAAGGGCTTGCAGGGTACTCTATACGTAGCAAGCGTTGAGGGTTGTGCCCCTTCTTTGGTTTCCAAATGGATTTCAGGCTTCCACGAGCTGTATCCCAATGTCCAGTTCTCTATATGGAATGGAAACTCTGATGATGTTTTGGCCAGAGTTCAGAATGGCCTTGACGACATCGGTATTATAGTTGCGCCTTACAATCCCGAAGGATTTAAAGGCCTTGTTGTTGCCAATGAGCCCTGGGTTGCAATGATTCCTCCCGGACATCCTCTTATGAAAGAGACGAAGGATGTTGTGCCTCTTAAGAAACTGGCTCCTTACGATCTGGTGGTTCCAAGCCGTGCATCAAGAGTCAGTGAAATTGAAGAGTGGTTCAAAGGAATAAACGAGAAGCCTCATATCATCGGAAGGATGGCACATGTGCTCAACGCATATGAGCTTGCTCTTTCCAATGTGGGTATAACAATTTATCCTGCCGCTGCAGGAAAGTACGCCCATTCCGATATCGGCATCAGAAAGATTATAGAGCCGGAAATAACAGCATCATATGTTATGATTCATTCTGCCGACAGACAGCTTTCTGTGGTTGCCGGTGAATTCTGGGATTACGTATCAAAGCAGTATAAGCAGTTTTGAAAGGCTATTAAGGCATGGAGTATATAATTTTTTTAGGGGTTTTGGCTCTGTTTATTATCATTCTTTTTATCAAGGGCCTATTTGATAAAAGAAGAGATAAAAACAGATTCATCAATAATATACGTGAGAAATTCGGCGTAATGAGAAAAAAAGAGTATCCTGCCGGAAGAATGGATACCATAGCCGGATATTTTAAAAGACATCCCGAGGATTTATGTATTGATGACATCACCTGGAACGATCTTGGGATGGATGAAGTATATAAGAGATTAAACTACGCTTTTTCATCTGCGGGAGAAGAATATCTGTATCATTTGCTGAGAACTCCCTCTATTGATGAAAAAGAACTTGAAAAGAGAGAAGGCTACATTAACAATTTCATTGATAATGAGAAAGACAGGGTTGATGTGGCATATGCAATTGCAGGCTTAGGATTTTCGGGCAAGTATTCAATTCATGATTACATTGATAATCTGGACATTCTGGGCATAAGAAAGAATACTCTTCATTATCTTTCATGGGTTGCACTCTTTATTGCAATTGGCCTGATTTTTTATAATCCCGGATTGGGAGCAGCGGCCATTGCAGGTGTATTGGTTTATAATTTTGCCTCCTACTTTAAAGAAAAATCTCAGATAGATCCTTATATTACAAGCTTTGCTTATATTATGAGGCTTCTTCAGACCGGAGATGCATTGGAAAAACTGGATCATAAGGTTTGGGGTGATGAGTGGGAAACAATTAAGTCAAGCAAGGCTAAACTTAATAAATTCAGACGTGGCTCTTACATTATTATGAGTTCGGGAAGAATGGCGGGATCCGGAAATCCCATAGATATGATTCTTGATTATTTTAGAATGTGTTTCCACGTAGATATCATTAAGTTTAACAACATGCTTGTTGAAGTCAGAAACCATACCGAGGATATAGATACCCTGGTTATGGCTGTTGGATATTTGGATTCAATGCTTTCTGTTGCAGCCTACAGAAGTTCTCTTGATTCTTTCTGTGTCCCTGAAATGGGAGAGAACTTAAGCATTGAGGATGGCAGACATCCTCTTTTGGAGGACTGTGTTCCGAACAGCATTGAAGTACAAAGAGGCGTCTTGCTTACGGGCTCAAATGCTTCAGGTAAATCCACATTCCTTAAAATGGTTGCCATTAATGCCTTGATGGCTCAGTCAATTCATACGGTACTTGCAAAGAGATACAGCGCACCGCTTTTCTATATAGCATCATCAATGGCTCTTAAGGATAACATTTTTGACAATGAGAGCTATTACATAGTTGAGATTAAGTCTATTAAGCGTATTTTGGACAGAGCTGAGGGCAATATACCTGTGCTTTGCTTCGTTGATGAAGTCTTAAGAGGCACCAATACAGTAGAAAGAATTGCGGCTTCAACACAGATTCTTAAAAGACTTGCCAAAAGCCACGTATTCTGCTTCGCGGCAACGCATGATATAGAACTTGCTGATCTTTTGGCAAAATACTATGACAACTATCATTTTGAGGAAGAAATAGTAGAGGGTGACGTTAGATTCTCATATATGATTAAAACCGGAAAGGCAACGACCAGAAATGCAATCAAACTCCTTTCGGTAATGGGTTATGATTCATCATTGGTTGAATCTGCTGAGAAAATGTCAAACGGTTTTCTTGAAAACGGTACATGGGAAAACGTAAATTATGAGTGATATTTTGACAAAAGTAGATGTTTATACGGACGGAGCAGCCAGGGGAAACCCGGAAGGCCCCGGCGGATACGGAACAATCCTTAGGTTTGTTGATTCCAAAGGTAATATCCACGAAAGAGAGTTTTCACAAGGATATGTGAAGACTACCAACAACCGTATGGAGCTTATGGCAGCAATAGTCGGACTTGAGGCATTAACAAAGCCCTGCGAAGTGACTTTGTATTCGGATTCCAAATATCTTACGGATGCATTTAATGCAGGATGGGTTGATAACTGGATTAAGAATAACTGGAAAAGTGCCTCTAAACAGCCCGTGAAGAACCCTGAATTATGGAAGAGACTGTTGGAAGCAAAGAAACCCCATAAGGTTACATTCGTTTGGGTTAAGGGCCATGACGGCCATGAATTCAACGAAAGATGTGACAAACTGGCAACAAACGCCGCAGACGGTGATAATTTAATAGAGGACGTATAAGGAGATTAATCTTATGGAAAACGGCATTTTATTTTTGAATTCATTTTTATCCTATCTTATGGTAGTAGCAGCATTTGTACTGGTAGGAGCTCTTGGTGGAATTATAGGTTATCAGCTGAGGAAACGTAAGGATGCCAAAAAGTCAGAATCAGAAGAGTAAGCTTTTATACCTGATTGATATTCTTAACAATGAAACCGATGAAAATCATCAGATTTCTACAAAGGAGCTGATAGCCAGGCTTGATGCGGAAGGTATTCACGCTGACAGAAAGACTATCTATTCCGATATCGATGAACTGATTGATTATGGCTATGACATTATTAAACTTAGTGCTGCCGATGGCGGAGGCTATTATATGGCAAGCCATGAGTTTGAATCTGCAGAGCTGAAACTTTTGGTTGATGCGGTTCAATCATCAAGGTTTATTACCGAGAAGAAATCAAGACAGTTAATTAAAAAGCTTTCTAAACTGACAAACAAATATGAGGCCGGAACACTTCAAAGAGAGGTGTATATTGCCGACAGAGCCAAGTCCGGAAACGAATCCATTTACTATACGGTTGATGCGATTCATTCAGCCATAAGGGAGAATAAACGTCTTGGTTTTTCCTATATGGTTTGGACTCCCGATAAGAAGCTGGTTGAGAAGGACGAAGGAAAGATCAGAGAGGTAAGCCCCTGGCTCTTGGTTTGGCAGGATGAGAATTATTATCTTGTTGGTTTTGACTCTAATGCCGGAGAAATCAGACACTACCGAGTTGATAAGATCAGAAACTGTGAGATTTTGAATCTTGAAAGAATCGGCAGAGAAAAATTTGAAAGCCTTGATTTGGCAAGATATTCATCAAAGAACTTTGGAATGTACCATGGCACCGACGAGACAGTGATTCTGGAGTTGCCTGCATATCTTGCAGGAGTTATAATTGACAGGTTCGGTGTGGATACGGCCATAAAGTATTTTGGCGGAGATCGTTTTGAGGCAAGGATAAATGTTTGTGTCAGCCAGCAGTTCTTTGGCTGGGTTTTGGGACTTGGACCCGAGGTTCGTATTAAGAGCCCCGAGAACGTAGTTAATGACTATATATCATTCCTCAATCAATCCTTGCAGGGATATATAAATTCTTGATTTTTAGATATGTGTTTAGTATATTAAAATGAGACAAGAAGAAGGAGCTCTTTTTAATGGCTGAATTGGTTAGAGTTGCAGTTGATGCAATGGGTGGCGACAACGCACCCGGTGAAATTGTAAAGGGCTGTATTGATGCTGTCAATGAAGAGAAAAATGTTAAGGTTTTTCTTGTTGGCAGAGAGGCTGATGTTAATGCCGAATTGGCTAAATACACCTACGACAAGGACAGGGTATGTGTTGTTAACGCCGAGGAAGTAATTGAAATGGCGGAGCCCCCCGTTATGGCGATTCGGAAGAAGAAGGATTCTTCAATCGTCAAAGCATTATATATGGTTAAGAACAATGAATGTGATGCCTATGTATCAGCAGGCAGCACAGGTGCCACATTGGTAGGCGGACAGGTCATTGTTGGAAGAATAAAAGGAGTTGAGAGAGCGCCCCTTGCTCCTATGATTCCTACATCTAAAGGTGCCTCTTTATTAATTGACTGTGGCGCTAATGTGGATGCAAGAGCAAGCCATCTTGTTCAGTTTGCAAAGATAGGCTCCGTTTATATGGAGAATATCATGAATAAACCTAATCCCACCGTTGCGATTGTAAATATCGGTGCGGAGGAGGAAAAGGGTAACAACCTTGTTAAGGAAGCTTTTCCTTTGTTAAAGAGTTGCCCAGATATTAACTTTATCGGAAGTATCGAAGCCAGAGATATTCCCGAAGGATATGCCGATGTTATTGTGTGTGAGGCATTTACCGGCAATGTAATCCTTAAAATGTATGAAGGTGTCGGCAAGATAATGCTTAAGACTCTTAAGAAGACAATGCTTGCCAATGCCAAAACAAAGTTGGGTGCATTGTTACTTAAGAAGGAACTCAAGGAAAACATGAAACAGTTTTCCCTTGAACAATATGGCGGAGCGCCCATGCTTGGTTTAAACGGTCTTGTAATGAAGACCCACGGAAGCTCCAAAGCCATAGAGATTAAAAATACGGTTATTCAATGTGTTTCTTTTGCACAGAAGAATATAAATGACAAAATAAGTCAAAAGATCTCGGCAGAATAACACGCCGAGGGGAGACAAATCATTTTTATTTAAGAAAGGCTGATTATTATGGAATTTGAGAAGTTGAAGAAGGTTATCGCAGAGGTACTTAATGTAGATACCGAGGAGATTAAATTATCCACCACTTTTGTTGACGACCTTGGTGCCGATTCCCTTGATTTATTCCAGATTATTATGGGTATTGAGGAAGAATTTGACATTGAAATTGCACCTGAAAGCGCAGAAAAAATTACTACCGTTGAAGAGGCGGTTGAACTTATAAAGAGTGCATTAAACTAATTTTTTATATCAGAATAATTGCTTTGGGAGACTTGATTTGACTGAGTACAATGAAGCCGAGTTGCAAAGAAGAATCGGTTATAGTTTTAAGAACCCACAGCTTCTGACTCAAGCGCTGACTCATAGCTCTTACGCCAATGAGCAGCGCATTAACTGTGTTGGCGACTATGAACGTCTTGAATTTTTGGGGGATGCCGTGCTTGAACTAGTAAGCAGTGCATTCCTTTTTAGACAAGAGCCGAAGCTTAGGGAAGGACAGATGACCAAACTTCGCTCCACATATGTGTGCGAGCCGGCCTTGGCATACTGCGCCAAAGATATTGAATTAAACAAGTTTATCCGATTGGGTAAGGGTGAAGAGAATACAGGCGGAAGAGGACGAGACTCAATTACTTCCGATGTTTGCGAGGCTATTATAGGCGCCATGTATATTGATGGTGGCTTTGAGCCTTGCGAAGACTTTATTCACAGGTTCATTTTATCCGACCTGGAGAACAAAACGCTTTTCTATGATGCCAAGACTATTCTTCAGGAAAAGGTACAGAAGGAACTTCACACTGTTGTCAGATATGAGACATTAAGCGAAGAAGGTCCGGAGCACGAGAAGATTTTTACAGTTGAGGCATATATCGGCGATAAGCCGGTTTGTCAGGGGCAGGGAAAATCTAAAAAAGCTGCCGAACAGCAAGCTGCCTACAAGGCATTGCTTGAATTAAACAACAGATAGCGGGATATAACACAATGTATTTAAAAAGTATTGAGGTGCATGGATTCAAATCCTTTGCAAATAAAATAGAATTTAAATTCCATGATGGCATCACAGCAATTGTAGGACCTAACGGTTCAGGTAAGAGTAATGTAGCCGACGCCGTTCGCTGGGTTCTTGGTGAGCAGCGTATTAAACAGCTTCGTGGTGCTTCCATGCAGGATGTTATTTTCTCCGGAACCGAGACACGTAAGCCTATGGGTTATGCTTATGTGGCCATTACTCTTGATAACTCCGATCATGCACTTGCCATTGATTACGAAGAAGTAACCATTGCAAGAAGGATTTATCGTTCGGGAGAAAGTGAATATCTTATTAACGGCACTCTTTGCAGACTCAAAGATGTAAGCGAACTTTTCTACGATACCGGTATTGGTAAAGAGGGATACTCAATTATCGGACAGGGTCAGATTGACAAGATTCTTAGCGGAAAGCCTGAAGAGAGACGTGAACTCTTTGATGAGGCTGCAGGTATTGTTAAATTTAAAAGAAGAAAGTATGCCGCTCAGAAGAAATTGGAAGATGAGCAGGCTAACCTTGTTCGTGTTAACGATATCCTTGGAGAACTCGAAAAGCAGGTAGGCCCTCTGGAGCGTGCATCCGAGAAGGCAAAAGTATATTTAAAGAAAAAAGAAGAACTCAAGAACTACGATGTTAACGTATTCCTTCTCGAGAATGAAAAGATTACTGAACAGCTTGATTCCGTTGCCGAGAAATACAAGATTGCTTCGGAAGATCTTGAGGAGACTACAGAGAATTACAATAATATCAAGGCTGAGTACGAGCAGATTGAGGCAGAACTGGAGAACCTCGATACAGTTATTGAAGAGGGCAGAAACTCCCTTTCTGACACCAACGAGCTTCGTGCAAAGTTAGAGAATGAGATTGCGGTTTTAAAAGAGCAGATTAACTCTTTAAAGAGCAGTGAAGGTCATTTCCATACCAGAGAAGAAAGCGTCGGAGCTGAGATTAAAGAGAAGGAGAAAGAGAAAGAAGCTATTTTTGATGAGAAGAATACTGTTGACGGACAGGTTCAGCAGTTAAAATCTCAGCGTGATGAAGTGGCTTATGAGCTCAATATCCTTCAAAATGAGATTGCTTCTTTAAATGACCAGATTGAAGCAGGTAAAAACACAATTATCGAAGCATTGAATCAGCGTGCAACCATTAAATCCAAGGTTGGACGTCTTGATACTATGCTTGAGAACGTTAATATCAGGAGAGCTGATTTAAACAGCAGACTTTTGCGTGTAAAGTCTGATGAAGAAAAACATAACGAAGCAATCAAGGAATTAGAGGCTGAATTTGAAGCTGTAAATGAAGAGCTTCGTGTTTTAAACGAGAATCAGGCAAAGATGGATCTTCGCCTTGGTGAGATTCGTGAAGAATTAGGCAATGCCGATAACAATCTTCGTCAAAAACAGGAACTCTACCATCAGGAGAAGTCCAGACTTGAAACACTCCTTGATATTACTGAGAAGTATGAAGGATATGGTGGCGCCGTTAAGAGCGTCATGGAGCAGAAGGATAAAAACAAGGGAATAATTGGTGTTGTTGCGGATATTATTAAAGTAGATCCCAAGTATGAAACAGCCATTGAGACTGCACTCGGCGGTAACATTCAGAATATCGTTACAGAGGATGAAGATACCGCCAAGCAGATGATTGATTACCTTAAAAAGTCTAAAGGCGGACGTGCGACTTTCTTGCCCTTAACCAGCATCAAGAATTACGAAAAGTTCAAGACGCCTGAAGTCCTTAAAGAGAAGGGTGCCATCGGTATGGCCGACACCCTTGTTAAGATTGACAAGAAATATTCTGACGTTGCCTCAGCGATGCTTGGTCGTATTGTCGTTGTTGACAATGTGGACAATGCAGTCAAGATTGCCAAGAAGTTTAACTACACTATCAGAATGGTAACTATTGAGGGAGAACTTTTGGTTCCCGGCGGTGCCATCAGTGGTGGCGCTTTCAAAAACAACAATAATCTCCTTGGAAGAAGAAGAGAACTTGAGGAACTTAAAAAGAAGGTTGCCTCACTCAAAGAAGAGATTGACAACTTTGATTCCAAGATTGAAGAAATCAAGGAAGAGCGTAATAAGTTAAGGGTTGAAAGCGATAAGAACAAGCTGCTTTTACAAAACAAGTTTATTGAGCAGAACACCAAGAGACTTAATGTTGTAAAAGAGAAAGAGAAACAGGAAGAGACTGCATTAAATGCAGATGAATTGAAGGCTGAAGAGGCAGAGATTCTCAAGCAGACCGAAGAAATCAGACAAAGCAAGCTGGAGATTAACCAGGAACTTAAAGAGTCTGAAGAACTTGAGAAAAACGTTGAGAAACAGATTGCAGAATTCAGTACTGCTCTTGAGAAAAAGAGAATTGAAGAGACCAACCAGTCGGCTCTCGTTTCCGATTGGGACATGAAAGTTGAGAAGATGGTTCAGTCTCAGGAATTCATGCAAAGCAATGTGGATCGAATCAATGGTGAGATTGAAAAGCTTACTTCAGAGCTTAAAGAGATTACCGATTCGATTGAGCAGAGCGCAATTGATATTGAGAGTAAGCAGGAGAATATTACTGAGTTAGAGAAGACTATTGTGGCTTCTCATTCATCTCAGACTGAGGCCGAGAAGAAGTTAAAGGCCGATATGGAGAGAAAAGAAGAGCTTACTGCAAAGAATAAGAACTTCTTCTCCAAGCGTGAGGAATTGTCAGAGAGAATGAACTCCCTTGATAAGGAGGTTTACAGATTAAACTCCCAGAAAGAGAGACTCGAAGAGAATATTTCCACCCAGATTAACTATATGTGGGAGGAGTATGAAATCACTCTTGTTGACGCCAAGAACATGCGTAATGAAGAGCTGACTAATCTCTCTGCCATGAAGAAGCAGGTTAGCGCCATCAAGGACGAGATTAAAAAGCTTGGTGATGTAAATGTTAATGCCATTGAAGAATACAAGGCATTGATGGAAAGATACACCTTCTTAAAGACTCAGCATGATGATTTGATTGAAGCTGAGAAAACTCTTGAAGGTATCATTGCGGAACTTGACACCGCAATGAGAAAGCAGTTTAACGAGAAGTTTAACGAAATCAATCGAGAATTTGATAAGGTATTTAAGGAACTGTTCGGAGGCGGTAAAGGTACGCTGGAACTTATCGAGGATGAGGATGTTCTTGAGGCAGGCATTCGTGTTATAGCGCAGCCTCCCGGAAAGAAACTTCAGAACATGATGCAGTTATCCGGTGGCGAGAAATCCCTGGCAGCAATTGCCCTTTTATTCGCTATTCAGAACTTAAAACCTTCACCTTTCTGTCTGCTTGACGAGATTGAGGCTGCTCTTGACGAATCCAATGTCAGCAGATTTGCAAAGTACCTTCATAAGCTTGAAAAGCATACGCAGTTCATTGTTATCACTCATAGACGTGGTACCATGGAATCCGCGGACAGACTGTACGGTATTACAATGCAGGAGAAGGGTATTTCGGCATTGGTAAGTGTTAACCTTATCGATAAGGAGCTCACCAACTAATGGCAATGAACTTTT
>JAFZSQ010000028.1 GCA_017619295.1 Lachnospiraceae bacterium | reverse complement strand
TTTTTTGATTCATTAATTAAAAATAGGCCCTGACAATTTGCCAGGGCCTGTCTCCATACTAAGCCTATTTTACCGAAGCGGTCAGCATAATCTCGTCAACCGCGTCTCTAACATCATAGTGAAGTTGTTCCTCCGGATACTTGTCCATCACAGACATAAAACCGGTTTTACCAATTACGATAGGTATTTCATCGGAAGTAAAACCACGCCTTTTCATTTCCTCATGAACATCCTCAATATACTGTTTCTTCATCTCTTCAGAAATTATCATAGGTCCACCTCCTTACACCAATGATTGATACGACATCTTTTTAATGAACTTTGTAGCCTCATCCGTATGAAAAGCATACTGAATAGGATATGCCGGGTTCAATATTTTATCAAGCGAAGAAAGCATCTCCTTCTTTTCGCTTAACTCCTTGGCAACATTTCTAATCTCTATATCGGCTATTCTTCCAAATGTAATAGGATATCTCGCATCCAAATTATTCTCTTGGAATCGTATTTCCTTAATATATGCCAAACCATTTCTGTTATTGATAATAAATCTGCCCCACCTTAAGTCGTCTGAAAATCTTTCAATATAAGGTTCAGCAGCCTCTACATCAAACGTTATTGTTATCAAAGCAGGCTTTTTGTTTCTTAAACTCGCCTTTCGGAATGCCCATTTCTCGGCGCTTTCCCTGTTATCTGTTATATAAAATCCTTGCCCGAAGTCAGTATAACGTGATCCTTTTCTAACATCCGGCTTCTTATTGGAACAGATTTCTTTCGCACTGTCTATATCCGTCCCATGATAAAATAACTCCATCTTTTGTCCCCCTCATATTTGTTACTTATATCATAGAATACACTCCCCCTTCTCAGAAGTAAAGATTTATCTACCCTGCCAAATCAGCCAACGCATTCTCAATCGCAGGCTTTGTGTAATCAATGAAATCCGTATCGTCGCCAAAGCACTTTTTAATAAGAAGGTTTATTACTATGCCGGCATTGTCGGCGCACTTCTTGGGGCCGTCCTGCTTAAGCATCAGCTTAACTTTTCTAACATCCGCTTCCGTAAGGGACGGGATATTGATTGGCTTGGCGCAAAGAGCGTGAATTGTAATATCCCTCATTACAATTGCCATTACGCTTTCTTTGATGGAGGCCGGGTCAGGATTATAACCTGCCAAGGCTGTCTCCACATAGGTTGTGGGAAGAGATCTAAGGAAGGTCTGTTCCTCCTTAAGGATTCTTAAATACTCCGCCACCTTATCTATTCCTCTAAGACCGGATAAATCCGAAATCATAGGATAGGACAGATTCACAACATTATCCTGAGGTTTGAAGATTGGGTCGTATTTTTCAAAAAAGGTTCTGAGCTCCTTGGTGAAGGTATCGCCGAGAGTCTTGTTGCCATAACTGTTAAAGTCAGGCATTAAGCTGTTGTAAAGCGCTGCGGAACTTTTGAGTTTCTCTGTCACAAGCTTAAGGCCGTCCACATAGGACTGGGCTGCAGACATGTTCTCGGCCGCGACTTCACAGGCGTCACCGTTGGCAATCACCTCATCAATGCAAAAGGTAATGGCCTGCATGAATTCCTCGGTCTGCTTCTTGTCGGGGGCTGTCCCCTTCTTTGCATTATATTTTTCAATAAGTTGTGCTACTATGGGGGCCAGTTCCAGAAAATCGTAATCCATAGTCATCTCCTATTAATAGTCCTGCTCAAGTTGTGCCATTCGTTCAATTGCGGGTTCGTACTCGCCGCACTCGGCGTAGAGTTCCATCGCCTCATCCATCTCCCCGTAAAGTTCGTGGATGCAGGCCATATTAAATGAAGGAATGAATGTGTTGGCTCCTTCTACAATGACGTTCTCGATTGTTTTAGCTTTGGCAAAAGCATCCATGGCCTTGTCAACCATGCCGTTTCTAAGATAAACGATTCCCATTAAGCAGATGAAATCGCCGGAGTCCTTATACTTATCGGAAAGGGCCACAAGCTCAATGGCATCGGAGTTGTTCATATGTAAGAGTGTGTATCCAAAACCTAAAGCCAAAAGAAGCTTTGTGGTTTCGTCGTCATCCTCACACTCTTCCATACCCTTTTTCATATAGGCAGCCGCATCCTTGTTTTCACCAAGGAGGGCATAGTGCTGACCGAGCATGAAGTAGAGGGCTGTATCCTTTACCAACTCATCGTCATCCACTGCCTTAAGAAGAAGGGGCAGGTTTCTCTCAACCCTCTTGAGGCTTCCCTCTTCGATATTTAAAAATCCGTAGTGGGAAACGGTCATGTCAACGTCCAGGTACACAAGGGGTGTGTTCTCCTTGCGGCGGACGATTTTCTCACCGATGGAGCCTTCGAATTTGTGCTTGGTTCTGTTGCAGATTCTGGGGCGCTTCTCGATGTAGGCATCCTCGGCTCCAAGGAGCACGTAACAATTCCTTACGTGAACCATGCCGATGATATCCTCGTCGGAAAGAACGTTACCAAATTCTTCTATATTAATATAGGAAATTTCTTCGTCACAATCTATGAAAAAGATTGCATCGTTGGCAGCATTATCCATTGCAAAATTTCTTGCTGCGCTGAAGTCGTTAACCCACTTAAAGTCGATTACCCTGTCAGCGTATTTTGCCGCCACCTCTTTTGTGTTGTCGGAAGAACCTGTGTCGACAAAAAGCACCTCATGGGGGTAACCTTCAAAAGCTTTATCAATTGATTTGAAAAGCCTTTCCAGGTGCGCCTCTTCGTTTTTGCCGATTATACATACGGAAACTGCTGTCATGCTATTCCTCCGAAATCCAAAAATTGACTACACAATTTATTTTAGCACAGCTTCGGCGATAAAATCTACCATTTCACCTACATTTTGCATGGAGTTCACTTTGTTCAAAGGAATCTTGATTCCGAACTCCGTTCCGATGGCCATCATAAGGCTCACGTGCTCCAGGGAGTCCCAGGCCTCGATGTCCGCCGCTGTGGTGGAGTCGGTTACGGTGATTGTGTCGTCGTCGAAGATGTCGCGGAAGACGGCGTTCAATTTTTCATATATTTCGTCTCTGGTCATATACCTTATACCATCCTTATATAATTGTTCTGTTTCTTATACTCACTTATATCCAGCGTATAGTATCTGTTCCCTTCCCCATCTTCCTCTGTCAGGGTGAATCCCATAGTATCATAGAACTCCCTAACCATCTTATTCTTGGCGGTGGGGTAGAAGTTGCCTTTCAGGGTCTTGATGCCTTTGGCTTTGGCGGCTTCAACCAGCTTGTCCAGCATTGCGTATTCCATGTCGCGCTTAAGGACACGGCAGCTCATGAGCCAGAGCTCAATGTCAAGGACGTCGCCTTTGATCTCGCCTTCCACTACGCTTACAACACCGTTGTCGCCAAACTTGTCAACAAGCTTGCCGTAGAGGGTGATGCGGTTTCCGTCTGAAGCCATGTTAATGATGTCGTTTTCGGAAAAGCGCTTGGTGGTTAAGTTAAACTGGTTACTCTTATTGGTGAGCTGGGCGATTCTTGAAAAATAAATATCCTTGAAGGGTCCGATCTCGCCCTCCATCTCAAGGGAGTTAAGGTACTCGCCGTAGTCGGCAAAGCTTTCCTCAAGTTCAAGCCTCTTGGCGTTCTCCTTATACATGCCCACTCTCTTTAAGTCGTCGTCGGATACGGCGGCGGGATTAAAGTAGCCGCTTCTGTCTATCATGTAGGCGTAGGTTTCGGGGGTGGTAAGTTCCGGAACTCTGCAGCCCTTTACCTGCTGCCTTACGATTTCACGCTCGGCAGGATTGTCATCCACAAAAACGAAGCTCTCGGGAAGGAGGTTCAACTCTCCTGCCATTTTCACAAGGTTTTCGCTCTTGGGGTTCCAGTTGATTTTCCTGTTAACAAAATCTTCCTTGCGAAGAACGCTGTCGGGACGCTCAAAGCCCTTAAGAGCCACATCCTCTTCGTTCTTTGAATTTATTGTAAGCAAAATCCCTCTAGCAGCCAGAGTTTTAAGATACTCCTGGAACTCGCTGTAGGTTTCCGCCAATGCAGTCTCCTGTCCAATCTCGATTCTCTCGGGACCATCATCTCCGATGACGCCGCCCCAGAGGGTGTTGTCCAGATCAAGGCACACGACTTTTTTGGTTTTGCCAAAAATACTTCCTATTAAATTTGAAAGTTCAAAAGCCATGTGAGGGATTGCGGGAAGGGCCACGGCGTACTTGTAAAGCTGCCAGTAGGAAGGCTCCGCCCACTTATCAAGGCCAAAACATGCGGAGGCGTAGTTTATGTCGTTGATCCAGAAGCCCTCATTGGCCTCGGCGTAATCCGCAAATTTGGCGTTAAGGTCATTTACAAATCTAACGTAACCGCGATACTCTGTGGCGTCGATGCTTCCAAGGCTTCTCACATAGGGAAGCTCGAAGTTGTTCTGAATAAGAACGCAGCCGTAGAGTGATTTGGCTTTAGCCCAAAGGGTCTCGAACTTCTTGTACTCTGCGTCCAATTTTGCCGCAACGTCTTCCTTGGAGTCGGAAATAGCCGGAAGGTTCTTGATGTTTCTGAAGGTGGTGTGAATGAAAATCACGTCGGGAGCAAATTCCTTAAGCTCCGGATTGTCAAACATCAGATCCTCGTAGTAGCGGTTGTACTCGGACTCGTAGAACTCGCAGGGGATTCCCTTATCTAATAGGAAGAGTTCCAGACAATCTTTGATGTGGCTGGTGGTGCTGCCTCCGAGAATCGCAATCTTTTTGGGTGTGCCGGTGGCCGCGCCACTCTCAAGAAGCTGCCTTTTGATGGCCCTCTTCTTGGTCACTATATATTCGCCGTTAAAAGGAAATTCCAGTTCTCTCAATTTCTGTCTCCTTATTATTCGTAGTCATACTCTAAATTTTCGTATATTTCTTTAACTTTATCAAGGTGGGCTTCGTAGTTTTCTTTCGTAAGCTCCCCTTCGCCCTCACTCATCCAAAGAAGCATTTGGTCGTTAATCCACTCGCCGTAGTGAAGGGTGTCCATGTAGTTATCAAGGTTTGTTGTTATGTCAACCATGTCCGAGAAGTCATAAACCTTTATATTATCCTCTGTCAAAAGAAGACTCACCGCCAGCTTATAGGCCTCGATGGTGTAGTTAAGCTGTTTGGTCTTAAGCATGCCGTACCAGTATGCGGCGGAGTAGGGCGGAATGAAAAAGATAAATTCCGTATCCGGGTGCTCTCTTGCGGTTTTTAAAATGTTTCTCTCAACGTTTACCGCCAACATTTTATCCGCGTAGGCGTCAAACATTACTTCCTCGGTAAAATCAGAGTAGTCGATGAGTCCCGCCAGCACCTCTTCTCTTCCGTAAGTGGCGTAGGGGTACCAGACTCCGTACTCATCCATGGGCTTGGTGACATTGCCGGCCCTTGTGTAATTTATAACCTCAGTTACCCTCTGAATTACATCCTTATTATAAAGATATCTTACATCATTAAAAATGTTCTCATCGTAAAGGTACTTGGGGATATCGTCGTAGCTTTCATCCTCAGGTCCCGTCACCAGTCTCGTGGCATCAAGGCTTCTTATAACAAGTTTAATATCCGGATTATGTGAAAAAGCACGCCTTACGTATCCGTCCTGCTCGTAGAAAGTGGCGCTTGCCGCAGTCTGCTTTATGGTTTCGTAACCCCAAAGCTCCTTAACCTTTGACACCTTAAAGTTCTCCGCAATGCTGGTGCCGGCGATTACGGCATCATAGGAAAAATGCCTTGCGATACCGTCATTTTGATAACGCTCATCAAGGTAGGGGTAGGAAAGACCCGCCGTAGGTCCATGGAAATGCCAAAAAGGATCCACGTAAATAACCGCCGCTCCCACTGCTATCACAAATACAAGTATGAGGGCAAGTACGCTGATGCCCCATTTTTTCGGATTGATTGTTTTGTTCATGTCAAAATCTGTCACTAGAAGTTAAAGTATAAAAATGTTGCCATATTTGAAAGAGAAACCAAAGACCAGGCGAAGAGGATGAAGATTCCAATCGCCGATAACACATTTTTCTTAATGGGTTTCTCATGTAAGTTCTTAGGTACAAGGGCAATGAAGGCAGCCAGGGCTGAAATCAAAGCCATATTTATCCAGGGTGCCTTTCTTGATAACACGAAGAGGGCCGGGATGTGCTTTTCGATGTACACAAGTTCCATTACATCAAAGCAGTTTAAGATGCCGATTCTTATTCCATCGCCCCACCCTGTTCCAAGTCTTCCAAGCATTGTGAAAAACTGGGTAAGGGAATCAGCCCTGAATAAGGCCATGGCCAAAACCACAAAGGCTGTATTGGTAATCCAGCGAAGAGCCTTGGGAAGCTTGTTTCTCTTTTTCCTTACTATATGCTGATAGGCTCTCACAAATCCGTGGAGCACGCCCCAGAGAATGAAGGTCCAGTTGGCACCATGCCAGATTCCGCTTATTAAAAAGGTAAGAATCATGGTGATGACGGTCCAGGTCTGAGGTTTTTTCACACCCTTCTTTTTCTCATATGCGTTTAACTTCATGCCGGGAGTGGAAAAAGCGATTGGCATGAAGACATATTTTTCAAGGAAACGTCCCAGAGTAATGTGCCACTTATCCCAATATTCCTGAATGGATAGAGCCTTAAGGGGCGAGTTAAAGTTTATGGGCAGTGTGAAGTTAAACATACGCGCCAAGCCAAAGGCCATGTCGCAGTATCCGCTAAAGTCAAAGTAGAGCTGCAATGTGTAAAGCACACCTGCCGCTATAACCTCAGGGCCCGTTAAGGTTTCGTAGAGGGGATAGGTGTAGTCCACCATTTTGCCAAGGGTATCCGCAAGAAGAACCTTCTTGGCAAGGCCCGCCGAGAATATGTAGATTCCGTCTGTGAAGCTGTCCCAGTCAAACCTGCGCTTGGCCTCATCCTTAAACTGAGGAAGCATCTCCGAAAGGGAGACGATGGGGCCGGCAATTAGCTGGGGGAAATAGGATACGAAAAGGCTGTACTCCAAAAAATCATGCTCTGCGGTCTCCTCATTCCACACGTCCACCAGATAACCGATTTGCTGGAAGGTGAAAAAACTGATTCCAAGAGGCATGATTATGTGCTGCAAAGGAAGGTTTGATTTAAACAGGGCGTTGATGTTTGAAACCGTGAAATCCAGATACTTGAATACGAAAATAAGGGCAATGTTAAAAACAATGCCTAAAATGAAAATGCTCTTTTTATGATATTTTTCGCTTCTTAAAAGTTTGGAAAATCCGAAGTTTACGCAGATGCTGCCCACGATTATGGGAAGATAAATCGGCTTAAAGTATGCGTAAAACCAAAGGGACATCAACACAAGAAAAGCCTTGGCGAGCTTGGGCTTCTCCATTTTGTTTAATGCGAAGTAGCCGATTAGGGCCACAGGCAAAAACAAAAATATAAAAATATAAGAGTTGAAAAGCATTACAAATTAACTCCGTTCCGCAGCCTCCATGGCCGCAGCTATTACTTTATCCATGTCAAAATAACTGTAAAGTCCAAGTCTTCCGCCAAAGATCACATTCTCCTCTTTGGCCGCCAGAGCCTTGTACTCTTCATACAGCTTATTGTTTCTTTCATCGTTTATGGGATAGTAGGGCTCGTCCCCGGGCTTCCAGGCCGCAGGATATTCCCTGGTTATAACCGTACCCTTGCACTTATTAAACTCAAAGTGCTTGTGCTCGATGATCCTTGTGTAGGGAACTTCTCTCTCGGTATAATTCATTACCGCATTTCCCTGGTAATCATCAACCTCCGGAAGAACCTCATTTTCAAATCTCAGGGATCTGAATTCCAGCTGTCCTAACTTATAATCAAAATACTCATCAATGGGACCGGTGTAGAGAACCTTGTCATAGGTAATGTCTTTGTTGGTTTCCAGGAAGGTTTTGTAATCAGTGTTAAGTCTTACCTCTATTCCCTCGAGCATTTTCTCGATGATTTTTGTGTAACCGCCTACGGGAATTCCCTGGTATTTATCATTAAAATAATTGTTGTTGTACTCAAACCTTAATGGAAGTCTTCTTATTATAAAGGAAGGCAAATCTTTACAGTCCCTTCCCCACTGTTTCTCGGTGTAGCCCTTTATGAGTTTCTCATAAATGTCACGGCCAACAAGAGACAGGGCCTGCTCTTCAAGATTCTTTGGTTCCGTTATTCCTTCTTTGGCCCTCTGCTCTTCGATTATGGCGCGGGCTTCCTCAGGAGTCTTCACTCCCCACATTTCTTCGAAGGTGTTCATGTTAAAGGGAAGATGGTATTTCTCTCCCTTGTAATTTGCGATGGGGGAATTGATGTAATCGTTGAATTCAGCAAATTGGTTTACATAATTCCAGACTGTCTCGTCAGAGGTATGAAAAATATGGGCGCCATACCTGTGAACATTTATGCCTTTAACTTCCTCGGTATAAACGTTGCCCCCAAGGTGATTTCGCTTTTCTATCATGAGGCAGCTTTTGCCATGTGTCTTTATTAAGTTTGCAAAAGTGGCTCCGAAAAGACCGGTTCCCACTATCAAATAATTAAAGTGCATAAAAAAAAAGCCTCCGACATGAACTATTATATCATATCGAAGGCTAGCAGTATCCTTGGAATATCATTCCGCTGTATTGACTTGTGTTATATGGTGATGCGAAGCTCTTTCCGGGATTCTTGTAAGCTACAACCGTCTTGTCCACGTACTCCATGGGATTTATGGAAATCTGGTTGGTTTTACGAAGAAGGCTTCCGGCGAAGTTCTTAACTGCCTTGAGGCTATCCTCTGTAGCACTCTCTCTGAGAGTCTTGTCGTTAACGGTAAGGGTTCCGTCTTCGTTAGTGGAAATACCTAAGGTATTAAGATCTTCCTTATAATATACGGAGAGCTTATGGATGTCTGTCATAAGCTTTCTGCCTCTTGATAAGGCATTGGCAAAAGTCTCCGTGTTCTTTATGAAGTTGTTGTAACCGTCAACCAAAGTGTGGATGTTATCGGCCATGGACTCAAGGTCTGTCTTAACACCAACTTTTACGGGTTCCGATTCAGGTTCGCTGATTCCCTTAAGGGTTACTGCGAAGGTCTTATCGATTGTGAAGACATTTGAATTGGTAACCTGAGGTTTGCCGTTTACTTCGAACTCGGCATTCTTGGGCATTACCGCTGTGTAGTTAAGGCCAAAGTAATCAACTGCGCCCTTTCTCTTTGCGGAATTGCTGTCGTTGATGGAGAAGTTCAGTTCTCTGTCATCATTGATACCGGTTGTAACCGAAGCTATTCTGATGGCACTTCTGGATCTCTCATCACCGATGATGTTTGCCTGAAGTCCGATGTTTGTATTATTTATAAGTCTTACGATACGTTCCTGAACATCCTTGTTGGACTCGCCTTCAGCGATACCAAACTGGAATTCATAACTCATATCAGGAAGATTAATATCAAAGGAATAGGTTCCCGCAGGAAGTGTAGGCTCTTCCGATGTAAGGAAAGCACCTAAGTTAACCTGAGGGGTTGCAAGAGCGTTAACCTTAATCTCGATGGATTGGGTCTCGTCCTCGGCTCCGTTTCCGATGTATTCAGCTGTAACGATTCCTTCATTCTCGGAGAAAGCAGCCTTCTTCTGAAGAACGTCATCGCTTCCGCCAACGGAATAGATTGTGTTCTTGAGTTCTCTTGCCTGCTCTTTTACGCCAACAGCAAAATCACGAGTTTCTACAGATCTGTCCTGTAAAACCCACGGAGATTCTTTATTAATCTTAACGATGGAGTTGTATACACCACGAAGCTCGCTCTTCTTGTGGGTGTCCGCTGCGGAAGTACCCTGGGGCGAATATGTGGTAAGGTATTGATCGTATATTTGTGCAAGCACTAGATTATTAGCCATACCGCCCCTCCTTTCTTCCATGAAATTGCGTACCTGAGAGCACGCTGCGGATGCTAACATTTGACATTAGACGTGCCCCGACTCCATTCGGGCCCACTTTCACGCCTAATTACACTTATACTTAGTAACATCGTAGCACAGATGTAAATACAATGCAAGACTTTTTTTAAAAATTTTGCAAAAAATTAGCCACGGCATTTCTGCCGTGGCCATAGTCCTCAAATCTTATCTAATTCAAAGATTATTCTGTAACTGAGAATACTTCCTCACCTGAAGCTGAGTAGTAAGCGAAAGTTACGCTTGTAGGACGAATCTTTGAAGACTTCTCGATCTCATCCTTAACACCTGCGATTGTTGAAGACCAAGATGTGTCAGCTGCAAGAGCCTCCTTGATCTGAGCAAGCATCTCAGCATCGTAATCAGCTGTGTAGTAGTACTTGTAAACAAGATCGTTCTCTGTGCACTCAAGAGCGTAATCGCTGTAAACATCACCGAACTGCTCAAGAAGCTCTGTACGAACCTTCTCAACTTCTGCCTTACCTGCAGCAGAATTCATAACTGCTTCAAGATTAGATACACCACAGCCTACAAGAAATACGCAAATGAGAGCGGCTGCAACAACCTTCATAACATTTTTCTTCATTTCTAAATCTCCTCTTTCAAAAAAAGTTTAAACAAACATGTGCCATTGTACACACCATGGAATAATATGTCAATAGTACGATAGTCCCAAAACTATAATGCTTCAATCTCACTTAAAAGAAAAAGCCTGTTGTTGGATTCATTGCGAAGAGGCGTTATTTTGCCTTCTTTGACCATCTGATTGAGGTATTGTCTGGAACATCCCAGAATCTTCGTAGCTTCTGTTGTATCTACCAGACGGTTGGTAACAAAATCTATCATATCTTCCAGCTTTATATTGGTCTCCTCACCGGCTTCATACATTTCTTCAGCCGAAAAACCTCTTTCGGTTGCCCAATGTACGTCGTTTCCTCCCGGGGCAATATGCAGTCTTTCAAAGAGTTCTTTATATTTGAGAACCCTTTCAATCATCAAATCTCCCCTGTTAACTGCCTCAACATCGACGATTCTTGATTTTCCATCCTTGAAAAGCACCAGTACCCGACCGGATGAAAGAGGAATCGCCTCCTTGATTTTCTTCTGCATTCGCTCCTTTATCTCCGATTCTATAGAATCCTCATCTGTTTTGACCAAAAATAAGTCATCCTGAGCACATCTTCCTTCACTCATAACAAGGAGCCTGTATTCATCATATCCCCTTAATCTGTTGGTTCGAAGAATCTCTCCCAAGTTCTGTCTTTCCCTCGGCACAATTCTTTGAAGCACAAACTTTTCAGAAAGGCTACTCCCTATGCTGTATCTGCCATCATGTACACTTTTTTGAAAAATAAAGGGAACCTCCCACTCATCCAATCCCTTCAGTATTTCCGTGTAGAAGCACTTCTTAGCCTCATAGTAAAACAGATAACCCAAAAGTTTGGAATCGGCAGGATCAGGGAATGAATCACGAATTTCGAATATTTTCAATGTAATCCCACCTCCTCTTTATCATCTCGGCTATCTTAGCTAACAATTCCTTGTCCAATATGTCTTTAAGGCCGCCTACAAACCTTTTGACATCTTCTTCTTTTATGGCGGGAAGACCCTTTAAAAAAGTTACTGGAACCAAGGCTAAATTATCCTTAACGCTTCCGCCTCCCAAAAAAGACTGTACTTTTCTGTCTTCCATTACGTCAAAGGCAGCCGCTTCCTTTGCGCTGTGACACCTGCAAAGAAACGATAAGCCATGATCAAACAGAGGTGCCGGAGTTACATGCTTATTGTCTCTTGAGCGAAGCACCTCAAAATTAGCTCCATGTCTGTCTCTGTTTAGAATAAGAAAATCAATGGTCAAAATCTCGTATGCGCTCTTCTCAAAGCCCATTCTTTTGCAGAAATCAAGCACGGATTCCCTATTGTTCCTCCAAAGCTCATAATAATCTTCGAAAGGGATTTTGCTTTCACCGCTTTTCTTAAAGTCCTTGGATTCACAGACGTAGGTGGTCAGTTCCCGTCCATCTACAAGAATCTTTGCATTTATCAATTTATATTCCAAACGGTCAAACCCAAGATGGCTAAGAATTCTCTGGGCAATAATCTCGTTGACGCACTCATGCCCCACTACGCCTTCGCTCTCATTGTAATCGGAAAGTTTATAGTACTTCTTGGTGCTCCCCGAATCATCATATGCCTTAAGAAACGAACCTGCTGTGCCTGAGGATTTCCTTACCCTGGCCCAATTCAAATATCTCAAATCCCTAATTTCATATATGATATCTTTCATCGTCCTTCTCCATTACTTGACGCTCGTCAAGCATTTTCATTATATCCGGGTTTAGAAAATGCGTCAATATTCAAATAAAAAAGAGAGGACCTCATGTCCTCTCTTCGCCTTTTTACATTTGCTTTCCGTACTCTTTATAGCTTTTGCCTGCCATTTTGGAGTAGTAGTAAGCGCCCATAAGCTCCACAAGACACTGTATGCCAAGCAGAATCAGAACCATAATCTGAACTCGTCCGGCTGTAAAAGTGATGCCCTCATCTAGAACAAACGTAGAAAACGCTTCCCAGCCGAGAAATACGAACCACAAAGTCCCTGCTGAAAGAGCCTTGGCCTTGGTTAAGACACTCAAGGCCTCTTCGTCGCCCTTATGCTTCGTGGTATAAACCGCTCTCCAAATCAACATTCCGCCTGCAGCTACAGCCGCCGCTATCAACGCCGTTAAAACTATTGCCTGATTACTCATTTTTCGTTCTCCTTATCCTTATGTGATAGTAGTTTATTTGCGATCGCTCTTTGCAGGTTAATAATATCAACCGCAGTGCTTCTGCGACGATTTAGGGAATAAACTGTATCAAAATCGGAACGAACTGCATGATCAGGTGTCAAATGTCAGTACCGCTCTTGCGATAAACTCCTTATTCTCACATGAAAGTTCCAGCTTTCCTTCATATTTTCGAGTGATACTCTCAATGTTTGCAAGGCCGAATCCATGCGATTCTTTGTCATCCCTGGTGGTTTCTATCCTGTTATCTTTTATAATAACTTCCATATCACATGGATTCTTTACGTTAAGTATCCATATGTTTTCTTTTAAAATTGATTTGATTCCAATCTCTTTCTCACCGGTTACCTTAGCAGCAGCTTCAATCGCATTATCCAAAAGATTCGAAATAAGAATAACAAGATCCACATCCTCTATTTTGCCGGAAGGAATATTCCCATCAACAGACATGGCAATGCCGGCGGATGATGCAGTTTTTGCTTTCGATTCAAGCAGTGCATCCGCAATAAAGTTGCCGGTTTCAAACATCTTAATCTTCCCCGCACCAATGGTCTCCTGCATCTTATCTATATATTCCGACGCCTGATCATATTTTCCCTCTTTGATAAGGGTTCCGAGGGCCAGCAGGAGATTCTTGGTATCATGCCTGAATTTCCTAAGCTCCGTGTTTTTCTCATTCATTTCTATGTACGATTCGGTTATCTGCTTCATGGGTTCTTTCAGATTACCAATCGTGGTATTCATTGTGGAATTCTGCTTACGAACCGTAATTACATGCACAACCAAAACGAGGAAAACCGCAAAACCAAATATGAATAAGCATTTCATGGCGTATGAGATTTCCTTAGGTTGCCTGTAAACTCCTGCCTCCAGTATTCCATATACCGTACAGGTGATAGACAGAATAATATACTCCGCCGGCGTCAGCTCGGTAAAACGTACCCTGATAGTTTTCTCGCGCTTAAGCAAAGCCAAAACCAGAAGAATTAAAAATAATAAGGTTTCCGTAAACGCGGCAAAAACATCCGCATTCATACCGGGATAAACCTGCGGAACAGGTATATTGTTTACCATGAAAATGAACATGATATTTTCCGCAATGCATTCTATAAGATATGAATAAAAGGGAACCGCAAAGATAACTCTTGGCCTTGCACCATATTTTGCGCATATAAAAGGAATGATTCTCACCAGGTACAGAATCATAATGGGCCAATGCAAAAACCCGGGGTCGTAAATAACTGCAAACCTGTAGGAGTACATAATAAGTACGTAGAAAGCAATCCAGATGAGGTTTGTGTTTTTCCATTTCTTTTTCTTGTATTCCAAAAAATCCTCAAAGAGGATCCAAAAAATCGCGAATACAGCCAGTACGCGAACAGTGTATATCCCAAGGATCAACCCGAGATTTTCCATATTATTACTCCCCTGCTTTTATAAGAAAATCTGAATAAGCGTTTTTAAACTCTTTGTATTTAAGTCTGCTGATAGGGATTTGGGCACCTGTACTCAGGGTTACTTCGGCATGATTATAAGACTTAACCTGTGAAAGGTTAATGAGAAATGATTTGTAGCATCTAAAGAACTTGCCGACGGAAAGCCGCTCTTCAATGGCACCAAGGGTTTCATGGCACTCCATTTCGCTGCGACCGTCATTGAAATGTATAATGCAATTTTTGCCCATCCCTTCAACATAGGCAATTGTGCTCTCTTTAAAAAAGTGATTCTCCCCGTCAAGACGAATCTTAAGAACATTGTCGCTTTCCATGGTTTTAAGGAAAGCTGTAAGAACTTCACAGAACTTTTTATCATCAATCGGTTTTGTCAAAAACCGAAAAGTTCCTACCTCAAAGGTGTCGAAAACTATGGAGGGGTAACTTGTTACAAAAACAATGGTGGAATTCTTGTCGTACTCACGGATTTTCCTTGCAATCTCAAGACCGTTTTCACCATTGTTCTCGAACTCGTAATCCATGAAAATCAGGTCGTACTTCTCCCCTGAATTTATGAGTTTTTCCCCTGCATCGTATTCGGTCAGTTTGCAGTCCAGATCTTTTTGCACCGAGAATTCAAGGATTCTTCTGTTGATCTCGCTGCGCACTATTTCCGAATCATCACAAATTGCGATTTTAATCATTTTTAGCTTTTATATCCTCATCGATAATGAATGCGGGGCGGGTTCTGGAGGCGTCAAGGGTTCTCCAAAGGTACTCGCCGAGGATTCCCAAAGTTGTAAGAATGAGGCCTGTGGAAATGAGCACCACACACATAAGGGAAGCCCAGCCTGCGATGGGGGTTCCGGATGTGAAGTACTCCACAAGTACACTTATGAAAAGCGCAAGAGCACCGATATTGAAAAATACTCCAACCCAGGTCATAAGCCTGATGGGTGCATAGGAAAAGCTCATTACGGAGTCCATAACGAGTTTGAATTTCTTGGCAAAAGTCCAGCGGGATTTGCCCTTATCGCGATTTTTCCTGTCAAAAGGAATCATCTCTGTCTTAAAGCCCGCCCACATAACCTGAAGGGTAAGGCTTGAGTTTTTCTCATCAAGACGCTCAAGGACTTCAATAACCTTTCTGTCCACAAGGTAGCAGTCGCAGCCTCCGGGAGGCATCTTGTCATTAACGAGCTTTCTGATAATCTTGTAGTACATGTTGGCAAAAAATACTTTGACCCTGCTCTCATCTCTGGATCTTCTTACGGCAAGAACCACCTTGTTACCGCGCTTCCAGCTCTCATACATCTCTAAGATTAGGGTGGAGTCTTCCTGAAGATCCGCCTGCTTTGTTACGGCGCAGTCTCCGGTGCACACACTAAGGCCTGCCAGAAGAGCCGCATGCTCGCCAAAATTCCTTGAAAGCTTTACAAGATGGACATTGTCATCCATGGCCTTAATTTGATTCATGATTTCCCAGGAGGAATCTCCCGAGCCGTCGTCAACAAATACCAATTCATACTCACCGATGGTGGGCAGGATTTTGGCTTTCATGTCCTCATAAAGGTCCATCAGCGTATCTTCGTTGTAATATACGGGTACAACTATGGAAATCTTGCTCATTTACTTCGCTCCGTTTTCGTCTATGATTCTCAGATAATCCTGGTAGTCTCTGATATACTCGTGCTCGTCGTAGTGGCGGCTTGCCAGAACCAGAAGCACTGAATCCGCGGAAAAATCATACATGTCCTTCCAAAGCATGGCAGGAATGTAGAGTCCCATTCTGGGTTTGTTAAGCTCCACGATGACGCTTTCCTTACCGTTGTCGATTTTTACCTTGCTGCTGCCGCTTACGTTTACAAGGAGAAACTCAGTTTCCCTGTTGGCATGCTGGCCTCTCACAACGGTGGAGTCGGAACCATATATATAGAAGGCTCTCTTTATATCAAAGGGGATGTCCACCCCGTCGCCTTCGATAACAACCAGGTTTCCCCTCTCGTCACCGAGCTCCTTAAATTCTATTATCTTATACTGATTTTTAATTGACATTGATTTTTCCTTAAAACTTATTTAATGCGTCGATTACATAATCCTGCTCTTCGTCGGTCATGCCGTTGTACATGGGGATTGAGAGCACGGTTTTCGCATATTTTTCCGTGATGGGATATGAGCCTTCCTTGTGGCCAAGGTACTCATAGCACTCCGCAAGGTGAGGAGGGATTGGATAATGGATGATGGTTCCAACGCCCTTATCCTTTAAATATTTGATAAGCTCGTCCCTGTTCTCACACTTGATTACAAACTGGTGCCAAACGTGGGTTGCGCCCTCTCTTACTTCAGGCAAAACTATCTTATCATTTTTAAGCTCTCTAAGATACTTCTCGGCAATCTTTTTCTTCTCTTCAATGAGTTCGCCCATGTGGGGAAGTCTCACTCTGAGGAGTCCTGCCTGCATCTCATCAAGTCTTGAGTTTACGCCCACCTTCTCATTGTAGTAGCGAACGCGGCTTCCGTAGTTACGAAGCATCTTGATATCACCGGCGATTTTCTCATCGTTTGTGGTGATGGCTCCGGCATCGCCGAAAGCTCCCAGGTTCTTTGAGGGATAGAAGGAGAAACATCCGATGTCGCCGAAGGTTCCCGTCATCTGTCCGTTGAATTTGGCGCCGTGGGACTGGGCACAGTCCTCCACAAGTTTCAGGTTGTATTTTTTGCAAAGGTCCACAACGGGGGCCATGTTTGAAGCCTGGCCGTAAAGATGGACCACAAGAATCGCCTTTGTTTTGGGGGTTATGAGGGCTTCGATTTTGCCTGCGTCAATATTAAAAAACTCGTCGGGCTCGGCAAAAACAGGTGTGGCGTGGTTCATGGTGATACCCATTACACTTGCAATATAGGTGTTGCCCTGAACGATTACCTCATCCCCTAGGCCGATTCCAAGGGCGCGAAAAGCAAGATGCAGCGCATCAAGACCGTTTCCAAGGCCCACTGCATACTTTGTTCCGATATACTCAGCGAATTCCTTCTCGAAAGCCTCAACTTCCTTGCCAAGGATGTACCATCCTGAGCGAAGTACCTCGATAGCCTTCTTCTCGAATTCTTCCTGATACATGTAAAAACCGCGATCCAGGCGGTTGGTCATGATGTCCATAAGTTAACCTTCTTTCTTACTAATTCTAGCACGAATTTTGAGAATAGTCCTCTCGTACATCAATTTTGCGCCAAAGGCCATGAAAGGAATCATTATTATAAAGTACGGGAAAATGTATCTGGCCTTGGACTCCCAAACCAAGCTTAAAAGGAAGCCTCCGAAGGCCGCAATCAGCATGGTGTAGTACTCGATTTCCTTCTTCTCCTTGCGGTTTGCAAAAAGAAGGTAGGCGATGAAGAGGTACATGGCCATCTGGTAGATTTTCATAAACCAGTCAAAAATACGGTTCCAGGTGCCAAAGTAAACGGACATGACGAAGTCATTCTGGGGGCCGTACAAAAGGATGTTGCTTACGATGCTTTGGTACAGGGGCACCTGCCACTGGGAATTGATTTTTCTAAAGAAGAAGTCTGCAGTGTATCCGGGGTTATGGATAAACAGCGGAATGTACACGTTCTTGATGGCTTCCATGGATTCGGCGGAGGCAGCATCGGGCTCCCAGTCGTTCTCTCCCATAACCACCAGCTCGTAGTAATTGTACCAGCCGGCGTAGCCCTGGTCGTCGTTAAGTCCCATGGTGATGTTGCAGATTGCGGGAACCGCATGGCTTGTGTCAACCTTCTCGGGGAGGTAGAGCCACTCCACATACTTAAGAGAAAACAGGGTGGTTACGGCAATTATGCAAAGAAGGATGATGTCCTTTTTGTCCATTTTTTTGATGAGGCGCACTACCAGCACCACTATCATGGCGATTACGAAAATCAGCATGTTTTTCCTGATGGTGATGGATGCAATGGTGAAAATCACAAAGCCCGCGATGTTTTTGGCACTCAGCTTGTCAAGGCACTGATAGAAGAACCAAAAGCTTGCCATTCCGAGGGCCGGGCCGCCAAGGTCTCCGTAAATGTAGAGGACGTAGGCATAAACCGGTATGCAAAAGAGCATGGCAAGAAGGTAGAAAAACTCAGTCTTCTTGTCGTCGTCGGTAAACTTCTTCACGATTCTGTATCCGCAGTAGATCATGATGGGGATGCAGATGGCGTTAAAGTATCTGAATGTGTCGTAATTCGACTCGCCAAAGATTTTGAAAAGGAGACGCAGGAAGGCAATTAAGCCCAACAAATGGGGGTAGTTTGCAAGGTAGTGACCCTGCTCCAGGCACCAGAAATCTCCCTTATTCATGGCGTCGGCGTAGGTTACGCAAAATTCCTGATCAGCTCCCGGCACAACCTTTAAGATGTTGATCCACACAATGGCCAGGATGAAGCTTACGGCACAAACGATGCCGGCGAAGAGGTTCATGTTGAGTTTGGGTTTTTTATTGGCAGTTTCTTTAGTCAGGATGTCGCCGAGTTTGAAGACGCCGAATGCAAGGGCAATTCCGGCGATAACCACCAGCGCTGAAATGCCAAGGTTGTTTCTTCCTATTATTACAAATTCATCGATTCCTCCGTTTTCAAACTTCTGATGAATACCCGTCACAAAGAAACCGCAGATGAACATGGCGGTCATAAAGGCGAAGAATATCCATTTGAAGGCTTCCGTGAGGAAGGTGGCGATTTTTGTTCTCATATATATCTCCTGTTTTGGGATTCAAGCCTGGCGGATGTGCAGTTTGGGGACAGACCCCTTTTTGCACATCCGCCCGCGGACTACTTCTTCAGCCCACATGCGGCATAGGGTATTGCGAAGATGAAGTACGGCAGCACGTATCTGCCGGCGCCCTCCCAGATGATGGAGAAGACAGCGCCGCCGATGATGGCCGTCAATAAAATATAGTGAAGGATTCCACTCTTCTCTTCTGATTCTTTCTTTCTAAAGCCTCTGACGAGAGAAGAAATCACCGCAAAAGCTGTAAGGGCATACACGAAGAATCCGTATTTATCCATGTAAAAAGATGTGACCTTATATAAGCTCCCCGAGAAAAGGCTCTCGATTACAGGCCACCTGTCGTAATACTTCCCGCAGGTGAAATGGTAGCAGTCAAAGTCGGTGCTTAGCCACTGCCCGAAGAATTTATCCCTAAAGAAGACTGCCGTGTAAGTCGGATCAGCTTTGAACTCTGATAGTCTGGCGTCAAGGTCGGCGTGGGCCAGTTCCTTGGCCAGGGCCTGATCATAGTTTGCTCGGTTTACATAAGTATCGAAATTATATCCATTATAATAGCCGTTACCCATGGGGCCTTCCTGTAGTCCCATAACCATGTGGCAGATTGAGGGCATGCCGTCATTAACCTCGTTGCCGGAACGCCACTCGTAAAACTTGATGGCTCCCTTGTTGATGCCGCCGCAAAGTATGGCAATTACTCCTATATATATAAGAAGAAAAGGCTTCTTATTTACAATCAAATATACGAAGGTGCAAAGGGCTACTGCGATGACAAAGATAAGGGTGTTGGAGCGAACTAAAGTTGCCAGTAAAAGGGACAGGGCGCTGCCCGCGTAGAGACTGGGTTTTTGCCAAGGTTTGGTTAGTGCGGTTTCCTTTAAGAGCACCTTTAAAAGCAATGCTACCCCGAGGAGGCTGAAGGCGATGGACGCCAGGTCGCCGTACACGAAGGGCGTGTACCAGAAAAGGGGCAGGGTGAATATTGTGAATAAAAGCGTATAGACGCTAATTTTCTTGTCTTCAAACAGGGTATCCGAAATGTCGTAGAGGGCCCAGATGGTTAAGGCGTTGCAAAGGGCGTTGATGCCTTGCAGCACGTGGTAGCTTTCGGTGTGGGCGATTCGGATGACGATTTCCTGGGCCAGAGCCAGGGCCATCTGGTGGGGATAGACACTAAAATAGCTGCCGGTTTCCGCCAGGTCCGCAAACCAGTTTGCAGCAAAGTGCTTGGCGCCATAGTAAACGCTTGCCTGATCGGCTGTTGGGAAGCACTTGCTCACCGCAGCGAAGCCAATGCCACCGACAACCGCCAAGGACATTTCTATGATGAGAAGGATTTTTCTTCTTTTTATCAAGTCTTTGCCGACCCACTTGGCGATGAGGATGAAAAGGGCCGCCAGGATTGCAGCTACGAGAAGATTGAAAATGGGGTTGTCCCATACGAAGGTGTAGCTTTCCGCATAGCCGTCAACTCTCACCACGCTCTTTATCAAAGATGCAATTGCAAGTACCACAAAAAGAAGTCCACCCAGGACTTCTACAAGTCTTTTTGCAATTGTTTCCAATATCTTTGCAAACATAAGTCTATTATACCAAAAGGTGCAATTTGGGGACAGACCCCTTTTTGCACATTTCATGCCTTTGGTGCAATCGGGGCCTGTCCCCAACTGCACCAAACCCAAGAAATTTCGATGTTATGTTAACAAAATATGTAATAATTCCATATTTTTCATCTTTTATTATGCTTTTTGGTTTACATAAGATGGCATTTTGGGGCAGCGGGCGGAGAAATCGCCGATTTTTCCTGATTTATCCGCTTATTTTGGGGATTTTTGATTGTTATGTAAACTAACACATGTAAAAAATCCTTAAAAAGTGCGTTTTATTATGCTTGTAGGTTTACATAACACCAAAATGGGCGGATAATGCGGGGCAAAAGACCGAATTATCCGCCGAAGGGGCAGAATACCGGCGGAATGAGGGAAGAATACCGGCGGGGCAGACGTGCAGTTTGGGGACAGTCCTGCTTTGCACGCGAAGCATGCAAAGACACGACAGTCCCCAAACCGCACATCCGCCCTAAACAAAAATAGCACCTCATCCTTAGGATGAGGTGCCAAAGCAAGAAGGAATAGATTTGATTCCCTGAGCCATACATAAGGCGGATGTAGGTCCGGAATAGTTTAGGGGGGATCCGACGACGTCGGTGACTGTACATCCGGCCTCTGTGGCTATAAGTGCTGCTGCGGCGTAATCCCACAGCTGTACTTTCAACTCAAAATACAAACTGCATCTTCCAAGGGCTACACAGCACATATCCCATGCTGCGGTACCCGAGCGTCTTAAGTCGACGCAGAGAGGAAGAAGTTTTTTCGCTATATCAAAGGTTCTGTCCTGAAGTTCAGTATAATAGGGCGCAGTGCCGAATACCGCAAGGCTTTCGGATAAAGGAGCCTCGGAGGACATGATTCTCTCTCCGTTCATGTAAGCACCCTGCCCTTTTATGGCCGAAAACATCATGTCATCGTAGGGATTGTAGACAACGGCCATGTGGGGTTTTCCGTCCTTTAGAAGTCCTATGGATACCACTGACGGTCTGTATGCATAAATGAAATTCGATGTTCCGTCAATGGGGTCCAGGACGAAGCAGTAGCCTTCTTTCATTTTGGATTCGAAAACGTCCTGGCCGTCCTCCTCTCCGAGGAAGGAAGCTTCCGGGAGAACCTTCGAGAGCTTCTCTATGAGAAACGCCTGAATCTTCTCGTCGGTCTCAGTGCAGAAATTTGCATGTCCCGCTTTCTCCATAACTTTGGGGCGTACGGCATTAAGCATTATGTCGCCCGCCTCTCTGGCAACTGCGATTATACTGTCTATCATGGTGGTCCTTTCGCAAGGACGGACGTGCAGTTTGGGGACAGACCCCTTTTTGCACATTTCATGTGCAGAAAGGGGTCTGTCCCCAAACTGCACATCCGTCCCTCTATTCTAGTCCTTAAACAAGCTTCGCACTATGGCGATGATGTTCCATACGGAGCCCCAGATCTGCCATACCAGAAGGGCAAGCAGAGCGATTGAGGCTGCACTTAATAATATCTTCATTATAATACCCCCGTCAATTCTTCTCTCGGATACGCTCACCGGTTTCGATGTCGAAAAGGTGAGTCTTCTCGCCGCGAACTTCAAGTTTGATAACGTCGCCCCTCTTGTAGCGCTTCTCGTCCTCGGTGATAAGCATCATGAGAACGTCGCCTACACGGATACCGATTCTGCGCTCGTCGCCAAGGTTCTCGAAGGTTGCGATCTGCTCGGAAGTACCGGTGGAATCAGGACCGCCGATAAGTACGTCCATGGGACGAACGCCCATTTTGCACTTGAAACCGTCGCTTACAACCTCGTAGTATCTCTTGGGAACCTCAATCTGAAGATTTGAATCTGCGAAGGTAAAATAGAAAGTTCCTTCTTTATTGATAATTGTAGTCTCCAGAATGTTCATGGGAGGCTCGCCGATGAAGGATGCAACAAACTCATTTGCGGGATCGTCATAAACTTCTGCGGGAGTTCCGAACTGCTGCAATACACCAAAGTTAATGATTGCAATCTTGTCAGCAAGAGACATGGCCTCTAACTGATCGTGGGTAACGTAAACAGTGGTACATTTTATTTTATTGATAAGTCGCTTGATTTCGGTACGCATGGCCTGACGGGCTTTACCGTCAAGGTGAGACAAAGGCTCGTCCATCAACAACAGCTCAGGCTCTCTTATGATTGCTCTTGCGATATTTACTCTCTGCTTCTGGCCTCCGGATAACTTAACCGGCATCTTTTCAAGCAAATCATCAATCTGCATTAAGGGAGCAATCTCTCTTACCTTTCTGTCAATCTCCTCTTTGTCAACGCCTTTTGCACGAAGATTAAATGCCACGTTGCCATATACGTTAAGGGGAGGATACATGGCGTAATCTTCGAATGCAAGGCCGATATTTCTGTCCTTGGGATGAAGATTGTTAACCAGTCTCTCTCCGATGTAGATTTCGCCGTCGGTGATTTCCTCAAGACCTGCAATCATACGAAGGGTTGTGGTTTTGCCGCATCCTGAAGGGCCGAGCAAAGCCACGAATTCTCCCTGTTCGCATACAAGGTTTAAATCCTTTACGGCAAAATCATTCTTTATTTTCTTCTTTTTTCCGGAGTTATCATATCTTTTATAAAGATGATTTAGTGTTAATCCAGCCATTACTCTTCCTCCTTTGCGGCAGCCAGAGCGATGAAGCTCGCCTCATCATATCTGACAATATATGTCTTTTCTTCGGCATCAAAGAAAATGGCGTGGTCTAACTCAAAACGGATGTAAACCTCACTGTCAATGGCCACATTTAAACCGTTAGGCGCAATCATACGAAGCTGATAGTCTCCGCATTCTGCAACGATAACGGACTTATTACCAATACTTTCATAGCTGTAAACGGTAGCTTTGAAATAGCCATCCTTAGGCTCAAAGGAGTATTTAACATTCTGAGGACGGATTCCAAGATCCACCACATCAGGATTAATCTCCGAGAATTTGGAGTAAACTCCTGAATCCGAAGGCAAGGCCATTACTACATCTTCGCCGTTTACCTTAATTGTTATAGAGTATTCCTTATCTGTGCCTGAAATTTCTGCCTTTACGATATTAATCTGGGGATCACCCATAAGCTGCGCCGTGAACTCGTTGCAAGGCATGTAGTAAATTTCATCACCGGTTCCGATCTGCACAATCTTACCTTCATTTATAATGGCAATCCTGTCGCCAAGAGCCATTGCTTCCATGAAGTCATGTGTAACGTAAATACATGTGGAACCAAGGTTTGCCTGCATTTCCTTAAGCTCGGTACGCATGGCGTTACGAAGCTTCGCATCAAGGTGGGCCAAAGGCTCATCCATCAAAAAGACATTGGGTGTACGAACCAAAGCACGTCCCATGGCAACACGCTGCTTCTGACCGTTTGACAATTGGCTCGGCAGTCTCTCTAAAAGATTTTCCATCTTCATGGTTTTGGCTGCCCACATGATTCTTTCTTTAATCTCAGCCTCGTCGGTCTTGTAAAGCTTACTTCTAAGGGCTGATGCCATGTTGTCGTAAACGCTCATCTGAGGATAAAGCGCATAGTTCTCAAAAACCATAGCCACGTTTCTGTGTGCCGGGTCGATTAAGTTCATGACGTCATTGTCGAACTTTACCACGCCTTCGTCGGGCATGGCGATTCCTGCGATACAGTTGAGAATGGTGGTTTTACCTGCACCGGCGGGACCGAAAAGGACGAAGAATTCCTTGTCCTTAACATCTAATGAAATTCCGTCAAGGGCCTGAACTTTACCGAAGGCCTTCTTGACATTCTGTAGTTGTATTCTAGCCATCTTAATCCCTATCCTTTCACCGCACCGAAGCTAAGTCCACGAACCAGGTGCTTCTGGATGCAGAGTGCAAAAATAACAGCGGGCAGAGCCGAAACTGTTGATGCCACTGCAAGCTGGCCGTAGTGGGCAGAGTCGGTACCTAAGTATTTCATAATAGCAACCGTTACAGGATAAACCTTGTTGCTTGAAAGAATTAACGGGAAAGTAAATGAGTTCCATGCAAAAATGAATGCAAGGAGTGCGGAAGATACAAGGCCCGGCTTAATAAGGGGAACCAGCATCTTAAAGAAGATCTGATACCAGCTGTAGCCGTCTACCTGTGCCGCATACTCTATTTCCACTGAGATATCTTCAAAATAACCTCTTACAACCCAGATTAAAAGAGGCAGGGAAATCAACTGGTAAACCCAGATAAGTCCTACGTAGCTGTCGTAGAGACCGATCTTTTGATAAATCATGAAAAGGGGCAAAACAACCAGAATTTCCGGTGCAAACTTATATGAAAGAATCTGGAATGCCAGGTCTTCCTTTCTGGGGAAGTTGTATCTTGCAAGGGCATAAGCTGCGGGAACGCCTACGATAATGGAGACGAGAACCGCGCCGCCCGAAACGATAACGCTGTCTAAGATATATCTTCCGTAATCGGAACGAAGGAGTACTTCCTGATAGTTGGCCAATGTGGGATTAAACACAAAGGTTGTGGTGAACACTTCCGTATCTGATTTGAAAGATATAAGTATCATCCAAATTAACGGGAAGAGGGCAAAAACAGCATATATAATAAGTAGAATATTTTTCAGTACGTCCAGTACTTTTTGTTTTCCTGTTTTCATCGCTCTCCTCCTTTACTCTTCCAGACCTGCAGCCTGCTTCTGGGCAGTACGCTGTAAGTTTACTATACGTTTGGCGGCGATGTTTATGATGAGCCAAAGCACCAGGATAAAGGGAATGGCTGCGCCAAACTTCTGGAATTTGAATCCTTTCTGATAAGCAGTAAGGGAAAGAGACATAAGTGAGTCTCCGGGGCCTCCTTTGGTCAAGGCAAAAATAATGGCATATTCCTGAAGTGCGGCCATGAAGCGGAACAACAAGGCTATATAAAGGCTGGGCTTCAGCATGGGTAAGGTTAAGTTTGTGAAGGTGAACCATGCACTTCCGCCATCGATTAATGCTGACTCAAAAGGAGATTTCGGTAGTGACTGAAGGCCTGCAAGAACCAGCAGGATGATAAACGCTGTATTAATCCAAACGTCAATAAGAATTACAGTCATCATGGCAGTTCCCGGAGCAGCTGCCCATGGGAAGTTATACACACCAAATATATTCAAAAGCTTTTCGACAATACCTACCGAACTGTTTAACATCAGCTGCCATACGATTGTTGCCGTTACGGGCGCAATCATCAATGGGAAAACCAACAGAACGCGAAGTACTTTCGATAGCCCATTATTCAAATTATTAAGTAAAATAGCAACTCCAAGCCCTATAAGCATTTCCAATGCCGTGGAAATAACGCCATACAATAAAGATATTTTTACTGCTCCCCAAAAAGCAGGGTCACCCAACATATTAACCCAGTTATCAATTCCTATAAATTTGTGGTTGGGAAGTTTAAACGAATAGTTTGTCAGTGAATACCATATTGCCATTGCAAAAGGAACCATGATTCCGATTGTAATGATAAGTGAAGGTGCAACGATCAAGTAAGGCCTAACTCTAGTGGAAAAAGGTACTTTATTAAGCTCAGATTTGACGCTGCTCTTTTTCTTTTCGGTCATATCTATACCTCATACATGTCTATATAATTTGAGGGAGGAGGGGTATCCTCCCCCCTCTATTTAAAGATTACTCCACCTCAAGATCGGATACAAGTTCGTCCATGGTCTCTTTTAACTGATCCATAGCTTCCTGTACGGAAGAATATTTATCTGTTGTAACGAGATCCTGAAGAGTTTTAGCCCACTCTGTGGTTGTCTCTGTGAAGTAAGGCTGAGCTGTGAAGAAGATGCTTGCATTCTTTGAAATTGTTGAGAATGCTTCGTAGTAACCTTCTGCACCTGCTACAGACTCTTTGTAAGCATCAGAGTTAAGTACCGATGTACGAGGAGTATCTGTACAAGCCTTCTCTACGCCTGACCAAAGCATGAACTCAGGGCTTGTGAAGTACTGCATGAAGTACCAGGCAGCTTCCTTCTTAGCTGAGTCAGCGTTCATAGCCATTGACCAAACCCAAAGGTTAGACTTCATATCTGCTTCGGTCTTGCCTGCTGATTCGGGATAAGGAACCATACCGAATGCCATGTTGCCGGCTTCGTTGGATGATCCGGGTGTATTCTGTGTATATCCGCCTCTGTCTGCGTCCCACATCATAGCTGCTTTGCCTGCGCCAAGGTCAGCGCCGCACATTTCCCAACCGTATGTTGCCCACTGAGGAGCTGAACCGTTCTTTACAAGGTCTACCCAGTACTCGGTCATAGCTACTGCCTCAGGTGAGTTAACTTTACTTACAAGCTTGCCGTCTTCGATTTCGAAGTCCTTGCCGCCCCATGTTGAATACATGGACATGTATGCAGGGTGGATTGTTCCCCAGTCAGGAAGTCCACGAACTGCAAGGCCGTATGAACCACTGCCGTCAAATTCTTTTAAAGCTTTT
>JAFZSQ010000027.1 GCA_017619295.1 Lachnospiraceae bacterium | reverse complement strand
AGTTCCTCAGGAATTCGTTAAGATGGTTAACCAGTACGGCGGAAAGATGCCCGATGCTGTAGGTATTCCTGAAGAGCAGCTTCGTCAGGCAGCTAAGCTTGCTGTATGTAAGATCAATATCGACTCCGATATCCGTCTTGCTATGACAGGTAACATCAGAAAGTACTTTGCAGAGCATCCTGATCACTTCGATCCTCGTCAGTACTTAAAGCCCGCTCGTCAGGCTGTTAAGGATATGGTTGCTCACAAGATCGTTAACGTTCTTGGTTCAGACGGCAAGGCTTGATTACCTTAATATGAAATAATTAACGCCTCGGTGGTTTCCACCGAGGCGTTTTAATTTGCAATTATAAAAAAATACCCCTAGACAGGGAGGATGCCGAGTAAGTATTCTTACTCGGCATTTATTATGAAAAAGTTATTTAATCAAGCAAACTTGCTAGGATGTTGTCTGTGAGTTATTTATTTATCTTATACTGTTAGTATACGGGTAACTTTTGTCTAAAGAATAATCATTTGTTGAAAATTCCTTTAACTAATTGTGAACAAAATATGAACATGGAGGGCAAAATACTCATTGTATTGTCTGAAAACAATATGCAACTAAAAGTAGAAATCAAAAATAAGACACAATTAAAATATTTGTTTTAGATAAATGACATGCGTTACTTGATAACATTTTAACAAAACCCGGATAGTACCAAAGTAGCATTTGTACATTTTGCACAAAAAAAGGGCTGCTCCTATGAGCAGCCCCAAAATCGCTTATTTTAAAGCTTCTCGGGTTCGGGATAATCAACACCAAATGTTTCAACTGTAACAGTCTTCATAACCTGAGGGGTTCTGGGTCTGTCGCTGAAGTCAGTGTCAACTTCCGCAATGGCGTTAACAACTTCCATTCCTTCAATAACCTTACCGAAGGCAGCGTAATCACCGTCAAGGTGGGGTGAAGTCTTGTGCATTACGAAGAACTGGCTTCCTGCTGAATCAGGGAACATGCTTCTTGCCATTGAAAGAACACCTTCGGTGTGCTTAAGGTCATTCTTGAAGCCGTTGGATGAAAACTCACCTTTGATTGAGTAGCCGGGGCCGCCCATTCCTGTTCCTTCGGGATCTCCGCCCTGAATCATGAAACCTTTTATAACTCTGTGGAAGATAAGTCCGTCATAGAAGTTCTTGTTAATAAGACTGATGAAATTGTTAACGGACTGAGGAGCCACATCGGGATAAAGCTCTGCCTTGAAGACATCGCCGTTTTCCATTGTAAATGTAACTATAGGATTTTGAGCCATAACAAAATCTCCTTTCTGAAATGTCTTTCTATATTCTATCCGAAAACGGGAAAACGGTAAAGAAGAAAGTATGGTATTATATGGGCGGAGGAACACATGTTAAAGAATCTGTATTTTGTAACTGATACCGAGAATAAGGATTTTTACGAAACCACCTACGGATGGACTGTTGATTCTTTAAGGGCCGATCTTTTGAAAGAGGGAACGGACCTTTCTTTTGTGTATTCCCCCGAGAAGATAGATTTGAACATGCTTTCAAAGGAATCCATGGTAATAACCGACAAGGAAAACTACCTTGAAAGCTTTTTGAAGGCCAGGGGTAATGTGGTCTTCTTTTCAAAAGACGGATTTATGCCCTGGGGAGTGGATTACGTTATCCTCGGATGGGAAGCTTTAAATGCCAAAGAGATAATGGATTCATACTTTGGAGTGACCCATGCCACAAGAACAATTCTTGAGACAGAAAGGCTTATCATCAGGGAAAGCACCGTGGATGATGTGGATGAGTTCTACAGAATTTATGCCGAAGAGGGTATAACCGATTACACGGAAGAACTGTTTGAGGACCCGGAAGATGAGAAGCGTTACATGCAAAATTACATCAGAGAAATTTACGGCTTCTACGGCTTCGGAGTCTGGACACTGGTTCTAAAAGAAACGGGAAAGGTAATAGGTAGAGCCGGAATATCCGTAAGAGACGGTTTTGATGAGCCTGAGATAGGATATGTTTTGGAGAAAGGTTACCACAGACAGGGTATTGCTTACGAGGCCTGCAGTGCCATAATCGACTATTTTAAAGAGAATTATAGCTTTGACAGAATCATGGCCCTAAGTGAAGAGGGAAATGTGGCAGGGAATGCTCTTTTACATAAACTTGGATTCGAATATGAGAGAGACGTAAAGGAGAGAGGCCGTTTTTACCAAAAATACAGCTTAAATATACAAAAAACGCCAAGATAATACATTGAAATAAAATTCCCCGTCTGATACTATAGAGCGTAGGGAATTATATCCGGTGTGGCACGACACCGGACGGAACGGACCAAATATCAGCATGGAGGAATTATCATGAGAATTATCAAAACGAAAGATTACAACGACATGAGCAGAAAAGCTGCCAACATTATTTCCGCGCAGGTTATCCTTAAACCGGATTGTGTACTGGGACTTGCAACAGGATCAACACCCGTGGGAACATACAAGCAGCTGATAGAATGGTACAACAAAGGGGATTTGGATTTTTCCGAGGTAACAAGTGTAAACCTTGACGAGTACAAGGGACTTGATAAGGACAACGACCAGAGCTATTGGTATTTCATGCATACCAATTTCTTTGATCATATCAACATTAATTCAGAGAACGTAAACCTTCCCAACGGAATGGAGCCCGACTCTGATAAGGAATGTGCAAGATATGACGATATTATTCGTTCAGTGGGCGGAGTAGACCTTCAGCTTTTAGGTCTCGGACACAACGGACATATTGGATTTAATGAGCCTGCCGAGGAGTTCAAGAAAGGAACACACTGTGTAGACCTTACACAGAGCACCATTGAGGCAAATGCAAGATTCTTTGCATCCATGGATGACGTTCCCAAACAGGCATATACAATGGGCATTCGTACAATCATGTCAGCTAAGAAGATCCTTGTTGTTGTAAGCGGCAAGGACAAGGCTGCTATTGTCAAGAAGGCCTTCACAGGACCTGTTACACCTCATGTACCCGCTTCACTGTTACAGATGCATCCCGACGTAACCATTGTTGGAGATGAAGCGGCGTTATCAGAATTAGATATCTAAGTTTGAACGTAAACGCCGGAGAATCTCCGGCGTTTTCTATCGTTATATTGTAAGAGGGAAATACAATAAAAGGGAGAACTTTAGAATGATTGTTAAAAACGTAAAAATCTTTAGGGAAGATGGAAGCTTTGAACAGGGAGAAATTGTTATTGAGGGCGAGCGTTTCGCAGAGGCAACAAGTGACGAAACTGTAATTGACGGAAATGGTTGTTTCGCCATTCCGGGACTTACGGATGTACACTTCCACGGATGCGTGGGATATGATTTCTGCGACGGAACAGAGGAGGCTATTTCAGCCATGGCAGAGTATGAACTTGCCAACGGCGTAACGGCCATTAACCCTGCCACAATGACTCTCTCGGAAGAGATGCTCACCAAGATTGCAAGAGCAGCCGCAGCTCATGAAAACGGCTCAGGTGCAGACCTTGTGGGTATCAACATGGAAGGCCCCTTCATCAGTATGGAGAAAAAGGGCGCCCAGAATCCCGAATACATAATGAACCCCGACATCGATATGTTCAGAAGACTTCAGAAGGAGGCCAAGGGTCTCTTCAAGCTTTGCGACATCGCACCTGAACTTGACGGGGCTTTGGAGTTCATTGATGAACTCAAAGATGAGGTGCGCATAAGCGTAGCTCATACCTGTGCAAACTATGATGAGGCCAAGGCGGCTTTCGATCATGGTGCAACCCAGGTAACACACCTTTACAATGCCATGAATCCCCTAACACACAGAGCCCCCGGCGTTATCGGAGCAGCATCCGAGAATGAGAATGTTTACGCCGAGATGATTTGTGACGGAGTTCATATTCACCAATCTGCCATTAGAGCAGCTTTTAAAATGTTTGGAGATGACAGAATCATTCTTATCTCCGATTCCATGATGGCAACAGGAAAGCCGGACGGACAGTACTCCTTAGGTGGTCAGGATGTTACTGTTAAGGGCGCCTATGCCACACTTACAGAGGGGGGCAACCTCGCAGGAAGCGTAACAAACCTTATGAATTGTGTTCGTTATGTGGTAAAAACCGCAGGGATCTCCCTTGGAAGCGCCATCAAGTGCGCTGCCGTTAACTCTGCAAAGTCAGTCGGAATTTATGACAATTACGGTTCCATAACCGTCGGAAAGCTTGCAAATTTGGTTCTTTTGGATGAAAATTTGGATATTACCCGTATTATAAAGAGGGGAACAGTGGTAAGATAAGGGTATAATCATATAATATTCAATGAAAGGACACGACATCGCAATGACAAATCTTGAACTTCAAAGACACGCCAACGAAGTCAGAAAGGGAATAGTTAGTGCTGTACATTCTGCGAAAGCCGGTCATCCCGGTGGATCATTGTCAGCAGCTGATATTTTCACATTTCTGTATTTTGAGGAGATGAACATCGACCCCAAGAATCCCAAGATGGAGAACAGGGACAGATTCGTACTCTCCAAAGGCCACACCGCACCCGGACTTTATTCCACACTTGCTAACAGAGGATACTTCCCTGTAGAAGATTTACTTACACTCAGAAAACTGGGTTCATATCTTCAGGGACATCCCGATATGAAGCATATTCCCGGAGTAGATATGTCATCAGGTTCGTTGGGACAGGGAATTTCCGCAGCCGTAGGAATGGCTCTCGGCGGAAAGATGGACAACAAAGACTACCGCGTTTACACATTACTTGGAGACGGAGAAATCCAGGAAGGCCAGGTTTGGGAGGCAGCAATGTTTGCAGGCCATCGCAAGCTTGATAACCTTGTAGTAATAGTTGATAACAACGGTTTGCAGATTGACGGTAAGATTGAGGACGTCTGCTCACCTTATCCTATTGACAAAAAGTTCGAAGCTTTCAACTTCCACGTAATCAACATTGATGCTCACAACTTTGATGAAATCAGAGCAGCATTCAAGGAAGCACGTGAGACTAAGGGACAGCCCACCGCTATTATTGTTAAATCAATCAAAGGTAAGGGCGTATCTTTCATGGAGAACAATGCCGGCTGGCATGGAAAGGCTCCCAATGATGAGGAGTACGAGCAGGCTATGAAAGACCTTAATGCTATCGACGAGACTCTTAAGAAAGCAGGTGAGAACTAATGTCAGACGTTAAAATCGCTACCCGTGAAAGTTACGGAAACGCCCTTGTTGAGTTGGGCGCAAAGAACGAAAATGTAGTAGTACTTGATGCGGACTTGGCAGGAGCCACCAAAACAGGTACTTTCAAGAAAGCATACCCCGACAGATTCATCGACTGTGGTATTGCAGAGTGTAACATGATGGGAATCGCAGCAGGTCTTGCAACAGTAGGCAAGATTCCCTTCGCAAGTTCTTTCGCAATGTTTGCAAGCGGAAGAGCATTTGAGCAGGTTCGTAACTCCATTGGTTACCCTAAGCTCAATGTTAAAATCGGCGCTACCCACGCAGGCATCACTGTAGGTGAGGATGGCGCAACTCATCAGTGTAATGAGGATATCGCTCTTATGAGAGAGATTCCCGGAATGGTTGTTATGGTTCCCGCTGATGATATCGAGGCTAAGGCTGCAGTTATGGCTGCTGCTGAGCATGAGGGCCCCGTTTACTTAAGATTCGGCCGTGCAGCTTGCGGTCTTGTTAACGATTTCCCCGGTTACAAATTTGAAATCGGAAAAGGAACTGTTTTGAAAGAAGGTAAGGACGTATCCATCATTGCTACAGGTGTGTGCGTAGAGCAGTCTCTCAAGGCAGCTGAAGCTCTTAAGGCTAAAGGCATCGACGCTGAAGTTATCAATATCTGTACTATCAAGCCCATCGATAAGGACCTCATCATCAAGACCGCCAAGAAGACAGGCAAGGTCGTTACTGTTGAGGAACATTCCGTTATCGGAGGCCTGGGAAGTGCTGTATGTGATGTCCTCAGCGAGGAATGTCCTACAAAGGTTAAGAAGATTGGTATTAATGATGTGTTCGGCGAATCCGGTTCAGCAGGCGCACTTTTGACAAAGTACGGTCTGGACGCAGATGGAATCGCTAAGTCTGTTGAGCAGTTTCTCTCTTAGGGGAGACGAGGGGGAGAGAAAATGAAGAGAAGACTTTCACCATCAATATTGGCAGCAGATTTTGGAATGCTGGGGGAACAGCTTAGAACTGTTGATGCTGCCGGAGCGGAATATATCCACATAGATGTCATGGACGGGACCTTTGTCCCGTCCATATCCTTCGGAATGCCGGTAATTCAGACCATCAGAAAAGAGACGAAAAGAATCTTTGATGTGCATCTGATGATAGTGGATCCCGAGCGATATATAAAAGAATTCGTGAAATGCGGAGCAGACATAATCACATTCCACCCTGAAGCAAGCAATTGCATTCAGGAAACCATTGATTTAATCCACAGCCTGGGAGTGAAAGCGGGATTGTCTGTTAAACCTGCCACCCCTGTGGAAACTCTGAGACCATACATAAACAGTTTGGATCTTATTCTTATCATGGGCGTTGAGCCCGGCTTCGGAGGCCAGAAATATATGGAATCCGCCACTGATAAGATAAGAGAAGCCAGAGCCATGATTAACGAATCCGGCAGAGATATCCGCCTTTCCGTAGACGGAGGAATCAAGCTTGATAACGTAAATAAGGTACTCGACGCCGGTGTTGATGTGGTGGTTGCAGGGTCAGCAATCTTTAAGGGCGATATTTCAAAAAACGTTAAAGATTTTATTACTGTATTCAAAAACAACGAATAGTTTGCAGGAATGCGGTAAAGTGTGGTATTCTAAGGGTTACAGAATATTGCATAAGAGGTTAGAAAATGAGTAAAGGAAAGTACTATATTACTACTGCCATTGCATATACATCCGGCAAACCTCATATAGGTAACAGCTATGAGATAGTGCTGGCAGACAGTATTGCAAGATATAAGAGGAGAGAAGGATACGACGTATTCTTCCAGACAGGAACCGACGAACACGGTCAGAAGGTAGAAATAAAGGCAGCAGAGGCAGGAGTTACTCCCAAGGAATTCGTAGACGATGTTGCAGGACAGATCAAGGGCATCTGCGATTGCCTCAACTGTTCCTATGATAAGTTCATAAGAACTACGGATACCGATCATGAGAAGCAGGTTCAGAAAATCTTCAAGAGACTGTATGATCAGGGAGATATCTACAAAGGTGCTTACGAGGGTCTTTACTGTACACCTTGTGAATCCTTCTGGACAGAGTCCCAGCTTGTGGACGGAAAGTGTCCCGACTGTGGCCGTGAGGTTAAACCCGCTAAAGAGGAAGCATATTTCTTCAAGATGAGCAAATATGCAGACCGTCTTATAGAACACATAAATACTCATCCTGAATTTATTCAGCCTGTATCCAGAAAGAACGAGATGATGAATAACTTCCTTCTTCCCGGACTTCAAGATTTGTGTGTATCAAGAACCTCATTCAAGTGGGGAATACCTGTTACCTTTGATGAGAAGCACGTAGTTTACGTTTGGCTTGATGCTCTTACAAACTACATTACCGGAATAGGATATGACGCAGAGGGTAACAGCACTGAACAGTACAAGAAATACTGGCCCGCAGACCTTCATCTTATCGGTAAGGATATAGTAAGATTCCACACCATTTACTGGCCCATTTTCCTTATGGCTTTAGGTGAGCCCCTGCCCAAGCAGGTATTCGGTCATCCCTGGCTCCTTGCAGGAGACGGAAAGATGAGTAAGTCAAAGGGAAATGTTATCTACGCCGATGATCTTGCCAATTTCTTTGGAGTTGATGCGGTAAGATATTTCATGATACATGAGATGCCTTTCGAGAACGACGGTTCCATTACATGGGAACTTATGACAGAGAGAGTTAATTCCGATTTGGCCAACGTTCTCGGAAATCTTGTTAACAGAACCATCTCTATGAGCAATAAATATTTTGGCGGAGTAGTTGAGGACAAGAAGGTTACCGATGCCGTAGATGATGATTTGAAGGCAGTGGTTACCGACACCGCAAACAGAGTCGCTGCCAAGATGGAAGACTTGCATGTGGCAGATGCCATCACCGAGATTTTTACTCTGTTCAAGAGATGCAACAAATACATCGACGAAACCGAACCCTGGGTACTTGCCAAGGATGAGGCCAAGAAGGACAGACTTGCAACAGTTCTCTACAACCTTTGTGAGAGCATAAACATCGGAGCAGGACTTTTGTGGCCCTTCCTTCCCGAGACAGCCGAGAAGATTTGCAAACAGCTTAATACAAAGCTCAGAGATTTCGATACTTTGACAACCTTCGGACTTTTAGAGAACGGAAACAAGGTTACTGAGACTCCTGAGATTTTGTTTGCAAGACTTGATATAAAGGACGTACTTGCCGAGGCAGCAAGAATCGGAGAGATTCAGAAGGCCGAAGCAGGAGTTACCGAGGAAAACGGGGAAGAAGAAAAGGGAATAGACATTCCCTCAAAGGATGAAATTGAGTATGGCGATTTTGACAAACTTCAATTTCAGGTGGGAGAAATAATTGCCTGTGAAGAAGTGAAGAACTCAAAGAAGCTTCTTTGCTCACAGGTGCGAATCGGAAGTAAGGTAAAACAAATCGTTTCCGGAATCAAGGCTTACTACAAGCCCGAGGAAATGGTAGGCAAGAAGGTTATGGTTCTTGTGAATCTGAAACCTGCAACTCTGGCCGGAGTTTTATCTGAAGGAATGCTTTTATGCGCGGAGGACGAAAACGGAAATCTGTCATTGATGACACCGGAAAAGGATATGCCCCCCGGCGCAGAGATTTGCTAGTAAGGGACTAAAGATTAGGGAGGATACGGCGTGAAGACAATATCACAAAAAATTAAAACTGTGATTGCTGTCACTGCGCTCGTTATCCTCTTTTTTTGTTTTGTTGTGACGGTTATTTCCGACACAAAGAGGGAAGCGAACACTCCCAATATCGAATTGACCGACCATTGGGAGATGGAGACAAAGGACGGAACATTTTCCGATGTAAGCCTTCTTGAGAAAAGTTTTGAAACCTTAAAAAGGGGAGACATTATCGTTATAACAACGACCCTTCCCCAACAGACAATAACCAACCCCATGATGCGTCTGTACACAAGTCACTGCAGCGTGGAGGTATTCCTGGATGGAGACGAAATCTATGAATACGGGGTTGAGAGAACATTAAACAATAAATTCATAGGCTATGGCTTTTTGTATTTTGCCCTCCCCTATGATTATTCCGGGAAGGAACTGACCATAAGGTTTATTTCTTCCGAATCCATCGACACGAAGTCGCTTCGTGCACCAACCATCTATGATTCCACAACCATGATGGTAAACTATGCCGCTACCAACAATCGTCTTTTGGCCATGAACATGTTTCTCTTTGTTCTTGGACTTGGACTGGTAATTTTTGGCATAGTATTGCACCTGACCAAACAAAGGGCTCTTAGACTTGCATCAGTCGGAGGGTTTGCACTTTCCCTTTCCATGTGGTCCATGTGCAGCTACCATCTTATGGATATCTTTACAAATGATATGCTCCTTAAGAATTATCTGGAGTATTATTCGTTGTTTTTAGCACCACTGTTTTTTCTGATTTACTTTTGGACCGATTTAAAGAACAGAGATACAATATCAATAAGGGCAACATACAAATCCCTGGTTGTGTCTCAGACTCTTTTTCTTATAGTTGTTACCGTAGCCCATTTTACCGATAAGCTTCATATATCGGCGGCCATTTGGGGCCAGCTTGCCCTGATAATAATGGAGGCTTTGGGAATATTGGCTATATGCCTACACGATGTAATTCACAAGACCTTTACATCAAAGGCACTGTTTTTGGGTATTGTTTCCATTTCCTTCTTTGCTCTGGCGGATGTGATTTTGTTTTTCTTCCAGAAGATGGGAATTGAAACCAACAAAAGACATTTTTCATCAATCACATGCATGGGTGGAATCGTGTTTGTTATCTGCCTTGTGTGGGATTACTACTTGGAACACGAGAAGGCAAAAGAGGAGGCTATAAAAACCGACGCTCTCCAAAGACTTGCCTACACGGATCCTCTTACCGGAATACCTAACAGGAGAAGCTACGACGACTACCTGAAGGTGCTGGAGGAGAAACCCGAAGATTTTGCCTTGGTTGCAGTTGATGTAAACGGACTTAAACACATCAATGATACCTTGGGACATGAGATGGGAGACCTTCTTATTACATCCATGGCAGAATGCTTGAGGAAAACCTTCGGCGGCGGCTCTATGATAGCCAGAATGGGCGGAGATGAGTTTGCAGCCATTGTTACCGACCTTCAATACAAGGACATGGACAGCATTATCTGGAAGCTCCAGTCTGAGATCGAATTAAAGAATGAAGAGCAGCCTATGCTTAATATCAGTGCTGCTTACGGATACTGCAAGAGAAGTGAGTATCCCAATATGAATGCCAAAGAGATATACAGAATCGCAGACAGCAGAATGTACGTTAGAAAAGCTCAAATGAAAAGGGAAGGGAAACACTGATGAAGAAAAAAGAGTTTTACTTCGAATCAAGAGACAATCATTCAAAGGTACATGCCGTAAGATGGCTTCCGGATGACGAATCCGTAAAGGCTATTCTTGTTCTGGTACACGGAATGGCAGAGTATATCGAGAGGTATGAAGGCCTTGCAAATTACTTTGCAGACAGAGGTTTTCTTGTAACCGGAATTGATAATCTGGGACACGGCAAATCCATAAGAGAGGATAAGAATCCCGGATATTTTGCGCCGGTTGATCCTGCCACTGTAGTGGTGCGTGACGTACACAGACTTAAGAAACTGACTCAGGAAGAGTATCCCGGAATTCCCGTGGCAATTCTCGGACACAGCATGGGTTCCTTTATAGTAAGAAACTATGTGATAAGATACGGAACCGGAATTGAGTGTGCGGTAATTATGGGTACCGGCGAACAGCCCGGCGCTGTCCTTGCAGGGGGCAAAGCCGTAGCCGGACTTCAGAAGCTTTTCCTTGGAGATAATCATATCAGCAAACTTTTGGAGGGAATGGCCTTCGGAAGTTATTTAAAGAGAATACCCAATAAGAGAACTGTTATGGACTGGCTTTCCGTTGACGAAGCCAACGTAGACAAGTATATAGCTGATCCTCTTTGCGGCTTCACTTTCCCCGTAAACGGATTCAGGACTTTGTTTGAGCTCATTAAGAGATGTCAGAAGAGCGAAAACATCGACAAGATTCCAAAGAACCTGCCCCTTCTTGTTATCGCAGGTAAGGAGGACCCTGTGGGTAATTACGGAAAGGGTCCCGAGAGCGTTCACAAGGCATATAAGGCAGCGGGAATACAGGACGTTGAACTTGTTCTTTATGACGGAATGCGTCATGAGATATTAAATGAGGCTGACAAAGAGCGTGTTTACGGCGATATCTTTGAATTTGTTAGCTCACATACTTGTAAATAGGATATTTTTCCTATATAATCTTCTTGGTAATACTAAGGTTTGTTACTATGAGATTTGAAGATGATATTCAGGTAAGACCTGCAAGTATAGATGATTGGCAACCGGCAATGGACTTGGCCTGGCGAACATTTTTAAGGTTTGATGCCGATGACTATAAACGTGAGGGCATCGATAACTTTAAGGAGTTTGTCACGGATTCAAAGCTTTACAGGAATTTCTGTGAAGGCAGATATCCTTTGTTTGTGGCGCTTATTAAGGACAGGATTGTAGGGCTTATTTCTCTCAGAAATGATAACCATATTTCACTTTTGTTTGTGGACGGTGATTACCACAGAAGAGGTATAGGAAGAGCCTTGATGGAGTACACGAGGCAGTACCTTTTAAACGAGGTCAACATCAACTCTGCCACAGTATTTGCGGCACCCTATGCTTACTCTTTTTATGAGGCCGAAGGGTTCTCGAAAATAGGAGAGGAAACCGAGAGAGACGGTATGAAGTTCACTCCTATGGAAATGTTTTTTTGAAAGGTTAACAGGTAATTATGAAGTTTTTAAATATAGATAGTCCTTTGATGCGCTTTCTTTCCAGAATGGGAGATTTAATGCTCCTTAATCTTCTGACTGCTGTTCTTTGTATTCCCATTATCACAGCAGGGGCAGCAATTACAGCGCTTCATTATGTATCCCTGAAGATGGTTAGAGGCGAAGAGGGATATATTTTCAAGGACTATATGAAGTCATTCAAGCAGAATTTTAAGCAGGCAACAATCATTTGGGCTATCGGTCTTGTGATAATTCTTATTTTCGTAGGAGATTATTTCATTCTGCTTAATGCACAGAATGTTCCGCAGGGTCTCGGAACTATTATCCTTGCGGTATCCATTATTGTCTTCGTAGTTACAAGATATGTATTTCCGGTTCTTTCACACTTTGAGAACACAGTACCCAAGACAATTAAGAACGGTGTATTCATGAGCATGCTGGCTGCTCCCAAAGCTTTATGCATGGCTGTTTTGGAAATCGCACCCATAGTTGTTTTGTATTTCTCTGTAAGAGTGGTGCCCGTTGTTCTTTTATTCGGAATTGCTTTACCCGCATATCTTGATGCGATGCTCTACAATACTACATTTAAGAAATTCGAACCCGCAGACAAAGAGGAGCCTGTTTCGGATATGGATTTCCATGTTGTTGTTGACGATGAGGGGACTGATGGCGAGGTCCCGTCTGAGGATAGATAAGTATAAATAATATATTAGGGATTTATTTGTAGGGAACAAATTAATGCTTTCAAAGCTCCGGGGAAAAACAGAAATTGGGTGGTTTACTGCCATAATAGTCATTTTGGCAGTTATTTTGGTGTCATTAATCTCTCTTTCCGACATCGGAAAGACTAAATCTAAAAAGGCAATCGAGGATTACTTCAAAGCCGAAGTAACAAAGACTGCCGATTCTTTCTCTAAAGGTCTCACGGAGGCCTTGGTCACCACAGATTCTGCGGTGGATTTCATTGTAGCTGAACGCGAACTGAAACAGACCAGCAAGATTCATCTGGCAGACTCACTTAAGAAGAATACAAATGCACAGGCAGTTGCCATAGTTGATGTATCCGGCGTCGGAATTGATGATAAAGGAAAGACGGTGGATATTTCGGATAGCGGTTATTTCTCCGAAATTGACATAGATGTTCCTTTCACCTTTGTCCAGGGAGACGGATTAACAAGCCTTCCTCAGACCCTTGTTCTTGCAAGGCCCATTGTCTATGACGGAGCCAGAAAGGGATATGTTGTTGTATGCTTCGATGCTGAACTTTTCAGTATGGATAACATTTACACCACCTTTGAGAAGACCAGCTTCTACGGAATAGTGGACAGCGAAGGTATGTGTCCCAAGTACTTCGGAATTAAGAACATGGTTATCCTTAGCAAGATCGGAATGTGGGAAAACCTTAAGGAACTTTGCGGACAGAATACCATTATAGACAGCATAAGAGATAACTCTATTAATGAAACACAGCTTCTCCATGTAAAGGGAGCGGCAGATTCAAGAGTTTATATTGTGGCTCCTTTGCATATAAACGATTGGAGAATGGTTGTAAGTGTCAACAGAACTTACTTTGATTCTCTCCAAAGCAGAGACTGGGAGAAGATCAGACTTCTTTGCTGGGAAATCGGAATTGCAACAGCGGCGTTCTACGTTGCATTCCTTGTATTCAGTCTCTTTACCAGACGTAAGGAGAATGCCAACAAACAGGAACTGGAGGTCAAAGCGGATACGGATCTCCTTACCGGCTTATATAATAAGATAGCAACAGAGAAGCTGATTAAGAATTATATTGTACAGAACCCCGAGGGAAGAGGTCTCTTGATACTTCTTGACCTTGATAACTTTAAGAAGATCAATGATACCCTTGGCCATGGCTTCGGTGATGAAGTTCTTCAGTATCTTGGAATGCGTCTCGGCTCACAGTTCAGAGTTACGGACATTGTTGGACGTATCGGCGGCGATGAGTTTATGATTTTCCTTAAGGATATGAAGACCCAGGAGAATATTGAAGCGGAAGCAAGAAAGATGTCCAGATTCTTCAATAATTTCCAGGTGGGTGAGTATACAAAGTTCTATGCAACCGCAAGTATGGGTGCTGCAGTGTACCCCGATGACGGTAAAACTTTCGATGCTTTATACCGCGCAGCGGACACTGCCCTCTATAAGGCTAAGAAAAATGGCAAGAAACAGCTGGCATTTTTCGGCAAAGATAACTAAAAAGATTTTTTGGTGTGCAATTTGACCAATCTTTAAAAGAATTTTTGTGGAATAGTGGCATAGCCTAAAAGAACCACCATAATATATACTTTTCTCAGTGGCTGGGGTTAGCCCCGAATTTAAAGTATAGTTTTTTAGGAGGAAACTGTAATGGCAGGATTAAAAATGAAAAACATTACCAAGGTTTACCCTAACGGATTTGAAGCTGTTAAGGATTTCAACCTTGAGATTGAAGATAAAGAATTTATTATCTTCGTAGGACCTTCAGGATGTGGTAAGTCTACAACCCTTCGTATGATCGCTGGTTTGGAAGACATTTCATCCGGTGAATTATGGATCGGAGATAAGCTCGTTAACGACGTAGAGCCTAAGGACAGAGATATCGCAATGGTATTCCAGAACTACGCTCT
>JAFZSQ010000026.1 GCA_017619295.1 Lachnospiraceae bacterium | reverse complement strand
TTTCAAAGTTATTGTCAATGTATTTCTTATATATAGGGAACAAATCCATTCCCTTATAGGATGCATAGTCGAACCAGGTGAAGTGATTTATACCCAGGACATTTATTTCAATGTCATGTCTGTCCACAAGTTCATCAACATATCCCTCGTGTTTAAGAATTCGTCTTAATAAATCCTGAGTTCCGAAAACCTCATGGCAACATCCGAAGGCTTTTATCTCAGGGAAAACATGATATAAAGTCTTCACACATAAGGACATGGGGTTGGTATAGTTGATAACCCATGCATTCGGTGAATACCTCTTCACTGCCTCCGCAATCTCAGCAAACATGGGGAGTGTTCGAAGGGCTCTGATTATTCCTCCGGGGCCGGCGGTATCTCCCACCGACTGGTATATACCAAGACGCTCCGGCATGTGTACGTCAACCGCCATCTCATCGAAGGTTCCGGGCAATATGGAAATAACCACAAAGTCTGTACCTTCAAGAGCGCTTTTTAATGAATCCTTAACTTCATATTTCCACTTTCCTACAGCTTCTTTTCTCTCGCTTAAGTGGTTTCCGATAATGGCATTATTTTCAGCCGCATGTCTATCTATGTCATAAAGCCTAATGGTTCCGGATAGCCTTTCCTCAAGAGCAAGGTCTGTCATAAATGTCCAGGCCCAGCCTCTGGAGCCTCCGCCTATATAAGCTATCTGAACATCTTCAGCTTTATTGTTTACGTAGTGCATTTCTATTCCTCCGAAACTGATTTTTCTATTGCATATTATACTAAAGGCAAAGTATAATATTCTTATATTATATTGGTTTAAATATAGTGTTTTCGAACATAATTTACTTTTCTTTAAAGGAGATTACATATGCGTCAAACACTTTTTGAAGAAACCCTCGACGGCATAACCATAGATCGCGTTATTCGTGATTACGACTACAGCATGCCCACAAAACATCTTCATGATGAATATGAGATTTACTATCTTGTAGAGGGCGAACGTTTTTATTTCATTGGCCAGAGAACCTATCATATTAAGAAAGGTGATTTGGTATTTATAAATAAGAACGTTATTCATAAAACCGGTATGGCCTCAAGTCCCTATCATGACCGAATCCTCATTGAGTTCAGCGAGGAACCCTTCAAGAGCTTCTTCTCCACCTTCGGTGACATCGGATTAAATTCCTTTTTCGATGAACACACCGGAGTAATGAGCTTAGACCCCAGGGAACAGTCATATGTGGAAAACATCCTTCTTGGAATTCATTCCGAAATTCAGCACAAGAAGGCAGGGTATAGGCTGAGTGTAATGAGCAAGCTTGCCTCTCTTCTCATTTTCGCAATGCGTCGAAGCGACAGAAGTACCATCACCCGTGAGGCTGCCGCTGCAAGCCCTAAGCACAAGAAGATTGATGACGTTGCCGACTACATAATCAAGCACTGTACTGAACCTTTGTCTTTAGAGTCGGTAGCTGACGCTTTTTACATCAATAAATGCTATTTAAGCCGAATCTTTAAGGAAATTACCAGTTTTACCGTAAACGAATATATAAACATTCACCGTATAAACAAGGCTCAGGAACTGTTGACTTCAACAAGCCTTTCCATTACTGACATCGCCGAGCAATGCGGATATGAAAGCCTTACTTATTTCGAGAAAGTCTTCAGAACTTACAGGGAAATATCTCCTCTCAAATATCGAAATAAGTATCGCCAGAACAATCGCCGCCGCTCCTCAAAGGGCGATGATGTAAGTAAGAACTAGAAAGGATATTTCATAATTCCTTCCGTTTCTACGTACCACTTCTCAGTTGATCTTAATGCGCTCATAGCAAGAAGTAATGAGCCGTTTCCGGGAAGGTAGAGCGGAAGGTCTTTTCTCGTTCCCTGTACATTATTTCCGTTTACTGCATAGGTGTTCTTTGAAGTCTTGTACAAAAGCATGTCAAATGCTTCGTCGTACATTCCAAGTTTTGCATATGTCATTGCAAGGAATGCAAAATCCCATCCCCATAAAGAGTCGAAATCCCACTTCTCCTTCATCCTCTCCATGGATGCTTTCAATACTTCCTCTTCGGTATCATCTCCCACAAAACCGCGGGCAAAAAGCATTGAAGGGTGGTCCATATTAAGATTCTCGTAGGTTCCCTTGAATCCCTCGTACGCAGACAAAAGACCGGCTTCAACGGGGGCCTTTGCCATAAGACGGGCTACCTTCAGCCACTTCTCTTTTCTTATGGACAGCTTTTCCATCCATCTGTAGGCCGTCTCAAGGCCAAAGCTCCAGTATGCCAACTCGAAAGGAGGATTGAATATCTCTTCCGGATTTCCCTTTTCCTGTACTGAGTACATGGGGGGATTTAACACATATCTGTTGTTTTTCTCATCATATTCTGCAAAATCAGCCATAAACTCAGCTGTTTCAAAGATGAGATTCTTGTATTTTTCCAAAAATTCTTCTTCGGAAATAAGGGGAACTTCTGCCCTTCGTTCCGAATATCTGGCTCTTCGTAACAACTCAAGCATGTAAATCACATGGGGCTGCTGCCAGATTAAAAGAGGCGCTATGGGTGAAGGTGCCTGATCTGCAAGATAGCTTGTCATCTTGGGCCATCTGGCGCCTTTATATCCGTTTTCTTTAGCAAGCGCTTTGGCTTTTTCCAATGAATTCAAATAGAATTCCAAAGATTTCTCAAGAAGGTCTCCTCTTCCGTACAAAGCAAGGTACGCCACATGAATCGGGTGCATTTCAAGATGAAATCTTCCGTACCAGCTGTTACATGTGAGACCTGTCTCCTGCGGCGGAAGCTTACCTGTGCACTGTATAAATGTAAGATACATTGACAGGATTATCCTTCTTTGAAGTTCCACCGCCCTCTTGTCCGGAGATGAACTTACGTCTATCATGGCTCCCTTGTTCCAGAAAGCGTAGAAGCTTTTCTTCGACTGCTCCGAGGCCTGCTTAAAGCTGATGGCGGCGGGGTTGTCTTTTCCTTTTGAGAAAGAAATACATAAGGACATACTCCTTTTTCTTCCTTCAGGAATGGACATGGTTACCTTATGAGTATCCGTCAGCTCCGCTTCCACTTCACCGCAAATATGAACATACTGCTCCACTTCATCCATCTTTCTTAAGAGAAGCAGTTCTGTCTTCTTTTTATCTCCCCAAAAAGCCTGAATTAAAGTTGAGTGCCTGTCTTCTTTTCCAAAATCTGAGCCTGTTTTGTCCGGTGATGCATAGGGAAACTCTGCCTCGATGCTTAACCTGTCCTTCAGGATTTCGGAATCTATTCTCACGGCAATGCTCATTCCGGAGCCCACAACCGTTTCGACTTTAACTTTCTTGCCGTCAATTTTAAATCTGCTGGTTAAAACTCCGGTATAGAGATCAAGTATCTGATTGATATCTGATATATCTGCGGGAAGAATCTCTCTTCCGTCCAGTTTCAAACCCAGTCGAAGAAGATTATACCTGTGGGGATTCTCCCTGAGCCAGTTGTATTCTTCTTCGTTTTTTGTAAAGCATTTGACGGGATACCTCAGGGCACGCCTATCCCCTTGGTATTCCGTCATCATTATATTTTCCGGCCCGTAAAACTTCCCCTCTGAATTGGGCGTCCGATGCCAAGCCTCTGTTGCCATGGTTAGCAAGGGGCATTTATCGGAATACATATCGTAGAAAGTTTGCATGCCTGTCACATCGGCAGTGAACGCAAAACTCCCATTACCGACTGTAAAAGGAGAATCGGCATCGATATGGTTCAAAACGGGATTAAATTGTCTAATCAGATTTTCTCTATGAATCATCTGTCCTAGCCCTTCAGGCCACTTGTGCTGATTCCCTCAACCAAATATCTGTTAAAGAACAGGAAAATAAGGAATACGGGTATCATGGATAATGTCGACATTGCAAACATGGGACCGTAGTCTGTTTTACTAGTGGCATCCGCAAAAAGTTTAACGGCAATGGATACTGTGTACTTCTCGGGTTTTCCCAGATATAACATGGGGCCCATATAGTCATCCCATTTCCAGTAAAACTGAATGATGATTGTGGAGATTAATGCAGGTTTTAACAGAGGAAAAACTACTCTTGTGAAAACCGAGTACTTGCTGCAGCCATCAATGATTGCCGCTTCATCCAGCTCTCTGGGTATACCTGCCATAAACTGCATCATAAGGTAAATAAAGAAAGCAGCTCCGAAGAAATGAGGCACGGTAAGGGGAAGGATTGTTCCCACCCAGCCGATTCTGTTGTAAATGAGGTACTGAGGTATCATTACAACCTGACCGGGCAAAAGCATTGTGCCTATCATTACCATGAATATCAGCTTGCGCCCTCTGTATTTACATCTTGCAAGTGAATAAGCTATAACCGCGGAACTTAATACCGTTCCAAGGGTTGCTATCACTGTAATAATGATTGAGTTTTTAAAATATGTCGTAAATGTAACGTGTCCGAATCCGCGCCATCCTGTAGAGAAGTTTTCCCATCTCCACTCCGGAGGTATAAGGTTTAAGGAGCCGCTTAGTATTTCCGGATTATTCTTTAAGGAGCCTGAAATCATCCAGAGTACGGGATAGATCATAATTAATCCCAATCCGGCTATGAACACGTGATATAAAACTGTTACTATCGTTTTCTTAACCTTCATACTCCTACTCCTAACTGTCAGCCTCGTTGAATACCCAGTGCTTGGATGTTTTGAACACTATGGCCGTAACGGTACCCATGACAATAAGCATTACCCAGCTCATTGCGCTTGCATATCCCATATTTCTGCTCTGGATACCCTGCTTGTAAAGGTACAGCGCGTAGTACATGGTCGCGTCGTTGGGGCCGCCTCCTGTAATGACGAAGGCCTGAGTGAATACCATGAAACTCGAAATAAGCTGCATGATAAGGTTAAAAAGAATTACGGGTGAAAGACAGGGCATTGTAATCTTCCAAAACTTCTGCCATCCGTTGGCTCCGTCAATTTCCGCTGCTTCATAATAACTTGTGGGAATCTCTTTAAGTCCCGCTGCGAAGATTAACATCGAAGAACCAAACTGCCATGCGGTCATAAGAATTATGGGCCACTTGGCTGTGGACATGTTTCCGAACCAGTTTACCGTATCTATACCAAGTTTGCGGAGGTTAAGATTGATAAGTCCGTTCCTTGCAAACAATTCTTTCCAAACCAATGCTACCGCAACGCTTCCTCCGATAAGTGAAGGGAGGTAGTAAAGAGAGCGGTAAAAGCTGACCACTTTACTGGGTCTTGTAAGTAAAAAAGCTATAAAAAGCGCAAAAGCCAATTTCAAAGGTACCGAGAGGGCAACATATTCAAAAGTTACCTTCAGGGAGTTAAGGAAACGTTCGTCTTTAAAAAGATTGATATAGTTGGCAAATCCAACCCATTTTTCCTTATTGATTAAGTCAAAATTTGTACATGAATAATACAGGGAACTCAACATGGGAATTATGGTGAATGCCAGAAATCCGATAATGAAAGGAGAGGCAAAAATGTAACCCACTGTGTTGTCGTTGTAAATAAAGCGATTCCAGGGAGATCTTCCGCTTTCAATCCTGTCTGTTTTTGCTCTGCTCATAAAAAACCTCATTGAATAATAGCAAGTCATCATCAATCTCGCCGCCCCCGGAGGACAATTAATTCCGGCGAACGGCGAGTTATGATGTGCTTTCAGGAACTTAGAACTGTGATGCAGCGAAATCAAATACTGCCTGTGCAGCTTCTTCAGCTGTCATCTCTTTGTAGATTACTTTGTCGAGATAGTACTTGTACTGCTCTTTAACAGCATCAACGCACTCAGGGCTTGAAGGGTTAACTGTCTCGCCGCCTGTATCGAAGGAACCTACAAGGTCAACATACTCATATACAGCCTTCTCTGTGTCTGTAAGTTCTGCTGCAAGAGCCTCACGTACTGCGGTGAAAGTAGGGATTCCACGCTCAGCAAGGAGAATCTTGTTTGCATCTACGCTGCTCTGGAAGAACTCGATGAACTTAGCAGCCTCTTCAGGATATTTGGAATCCTGTGAAACACAAAGCATCTGTGAAGACTGAATTGATACGCCTGCAGGGCCGTCTGCTTTCTTACGAGGAGGGTTGATGAGCTTAAGCTCTCTGCCAGCTGCTTCGCTAAGTGCTACGAACTGGTTTGAAGCTACCCATGTCATTGCTGCCTCACCTGTAACTACGAAATCCTGCTCAATATCTGCGATTTCGTTACAAGCACCGGGATCAGGGAATGCACCTGCATCCACAAGGTCAGCTCTCATCTGCATGTAATCTGCAAGCATCTTGGGATCGTCAAATCCCATTCCGTCGTTTGTCTTGTTGAAGAAACCGATTCCGAAGCCTTCCTGGTTGATTCCCATGGAAGCGCCTGCCTGCCAGTCATCAAACTTTGATGAACCGTAAATACCAAGTTTCTCATGAATTGTAAGACATGCATTCTTGAAGTCATCCCATGTCCAGTTCTCTGTAGGTTCAGCTACGCCTGCCTGCTTGAAAAGCTCAGGATCATAAGCGATACCGTAGGTGTTAACACCGCTGCAAAGACCTACCTGATTTCCCTTCTCGTCAGCAGCTATACGAAGGAATGCATCGTTGGTACCTGATACATCGATTGTGCCGTCTGCGATGAAATCGTTGAGTGTGTAGATCTTGCTCTGGTATGTGGGGAAGTTACTTCCAAGCTGGAAGATATCCCATACATCATTAGATGCTACCAAGGTTGCAAGTTTGTTGAAGTATCCATCGAAATCCATGGGTTCGTACTCGATGGTTACATAAGGGTTAAGAGACTCGTAAAGCTCGATAACCGCAACAGTTCTGTCATGTCTGGTCTGTGAACCCCACCAAGCCATTCTCAATGTGACAGGTTCATGCTCTTCTGTTACTTCCGCTTCAGGAGCTTCTGTAGGCTCAGCGGTTGTATCAACGCTAGCAGTCTCTGTTGATGTTGTGGTCTCAGAAGTTGTGTTATTTCCACAAGCTGCAAGACCAAACACCATTGCTGCAGATAAAACTACAGCCAAAATTTGCTTCATTTTCATAAGTGAATCTCCCTTCTAAATGATGTGCCTTCAGTATAAAATTGACATGCCAGGGAAGTCAATATTTGTGGGAAAACTCGCAAAAATCTTGCCTAAATTTGCCATTTTCAACTTATATTTACTAAATCTGATTGACCTATTGTTTCTGATAAGTAAATATAATTCGTTTTTTATGCTCAAACAACCTATATTTACCAAAAGGCCCCTCTCGGAGGCAGAGAAGGGCCTTATTTTACGTTAAATGTTTCTGTCAATCTTAAAGAATACAGGGCGTTCCTTTAAGTCAATATTAGGTGAATGCAACGTGACGGTAAGGTTTCCCGACAAGTCAGTAAACAGCATACCATGTCCACCGTTCTCATCAAAAAGCAGCTCCGGATCCTGCACCCAGGGTCCATCGATTGTATTACTCTTGCTGTGAGCCATGGCCAGAGCATATCCGCCCTCGCAGAAGCTTGACCAGAGCATGGTGATTCTTCCCTTTTCATTTCTATGGATAAAGGGGCCGTCTGTAACATAGTTTCCGTTTCGAATGTCCTTAATCCAGGGAGCCTCAGACGCATTAAACAAAAGCTTGGGTGTACCCACAGCCTTCTTCAGGTCACGGCTCAGTTCAACGGCACAGATTTCTCCGTCAACTACCTGTACCCACTCATGACAGAAAACCATATAGGGCTTGTCATCATCCGCTTCCTCGATATAAAAAGTTCCATCAAGGCACTCCCAATCTCTTGGGGTAACCGGACCGTCAGAATGAGGCAGGAAAGGCCCCAATGGCCCTTCCGCCTTAAGTATTTGTGTTCCACGGCATTTGCCGTCGGCTTTAAAGGATACAAACATGTAAAAAGCTCCACAGTACTTATGAACCTCAGGTGCCCAAAAGTTCTTGTCCGCCCAAAAGTCTTTCCCTGGTGTAAATACCTCCACCGGATCCTCAAAGTTTTCAAGATCGGTACTGACGTAGCAATCAAGGCCTGTTCCCTTTCCCCAGCACTCCGGTCCTCTTGTTCCGTACATATAATATTTCCCTTCGTGAACAAGAACAAAGGGGTCTCTGATGTTTATGTCGCTTCTTTTCATAAGCGGATACTCCTTTTAACTGGATTTTATCACTTTTTTATTTTTTAAGAAACTTCAGAAGCTTAGCCAGCTTTCCAAGTTTTCCTACCTTTGCAAGTTGAACCACCGCAAATGCCCCGCCTCCGGTTACAACAACTGCACCTGATGCTACTGCTGCAACAACCTTAGGTGTACTTACTAACTTGGGTTCCTCTATCTGAGGCTCATTGACAACCGTTTGAGTTTCGGCCGCATCATTGCTTTCCGCCCGCTGAGCAGGCTCTTCTGCCAAAGCTTCCTCTGTCTTGGTCTCCTCAGCTGCATCCGCTGTCTCTTCTGTGTCGTTATTTGTTGCTTCATTTGAGTTGTCATTCTGCACAGTTCTTGTCTGAGGTATTACAGCTGCTGTATTTGGTACAACGGGCGCAATTGTCTCAAGGGCCTTGGTGGGAACAGGAGTAGGTGTTGCCACAGTTTCGCTGTTTCCTGATGCTACTGTACTCTGAGACGAAGATCCTGATGAGGTCTGTTCAGAGCTTCCGGAGCCTGATGCCGGTGCACCCTGACCTCCCTGAGGAGTGGGTGTTGAAGAAGTAGGGAAGGTGTAATAATACCATCCGTCTCTTCCTGCTGCCCCACCGGTGCCTCCTGTTACTGTATTAAAGCCTCCCCAATAGTAATTATAAGGATTTTCGGTTTTGTTATTGGAAATATTTAAGCTGTAGGGATCAGTGTTTAAGTAATCCGCTGTATCAGCATCCATTTCTGTTCCGAAGAAATAGTAATTTAAATATGCTGCCGAACGGTTTCTCTGCTCTGTATCGCTGCCGTGAGGATCTCCGGTTTTCAAGCCTCTTAAATTGAATTTAACCAGCTTGTCAGCGTCATATCCAAGGTTTCTGTATACACTCTTGGCTATCTCTGCGCCCAGGCAGTCAGCTGTACATCCGTCATTATAGTCATTTACTGTATTCTCGATAACGATGGCTCTTCCTTTAGTTGCAAGTGTAGCTATAAGGTCATTCTGATCATAGGGCAGTCTTAAGCCATATCCATAGGCTCCATCTTCGAAAGCATAGAAATGGCCCGGTGTAAGGAAGTGTCTGAAAAGTTCGGTCTCCCTTACTCGGTTATGTCTTATGGAGTTGGCCATTACCTCAGTACCCCAAACCACCTGATGAGAGTCTACCTGAGGATTTGTATACCTTGTACCATCCCAATCATAAATCTGACCTCTGTATACATATCTCCAAGGTGAAGGGCCTGTTGCACCTGCTGCTCCAGGGATACATACATCGATTCTGTCGTCGAATACCGCTGAAACAAAAGCATATTTACCATTGATTGAAAAGCCTGTTACTGCAAGCTTTGTTGGGTCAAGAGGCGCCATGGCTCTTGCTGCCGTCTCATCTGAACTGACTTTTAACGCTTCGAGAGCATCAATGACCCTTGTTGCAGCCCAGGCAGAAGCCATTTCATTGCTGACCTCACCGAGAGCCTCCGCTCCATTTCTGTGATAAGGATAAAGCTCGTAGAATGTTCCTGTTCTTGTGGCCCACGCGTAGGAGTTAGTTCTGGTATCGGATACCACCGAAGGCATCGAAACAACCGCTATTCCCTTATCAAGATACGAAGCTATTGAACCATCAAAGCTAAGTACCACAGGAATTTCTTTTCCTTCGTTTCCGGAAGCAGCGAGCTGTTCATCTGTGGGATAAGCTATGTCAAAACTGATATTTTTGGTCACTGTTCCAACGGTAAGTGCCATGGTTACAGTAGCCGCTGATGAAGTATATGTTCCCAAAGGGTTTCCATACCAGTCAGTGTATACAATCTGCCCTTTGCTGTTCACTCTGGACTTTTGCTCACCTATCTCATGGTACACCACACTGTATGTTGCATTATCGGGGGCTCCGGGTTTAAATCCGTATTCATAGAATTGAGCAAGCTTAAGAATCTCCTCGCTTCTTTCTTCCCACTCTTCTTTGGTTTTAACTACTCTGTCGCTTCCAAAGAACTTATATGTGTTTGGAAGAGTTATCTGTTTAGGCAAATCTGAAGGGTCAGGGTATCTTGTGTCTGCCCACTTAAGACCATAGAAAGCGTTCTCAAGCTCTGTTGCCACCTGATCGGTTGTCGCTTTGTCCTTCGCAAAATTTGCCATTATGGCTTCAGCATTAGCCTTCACAGCATCAAGAGTCGCCTGCGAACTGGCCGTATATACTCCCTTCGGGAATGAAGCGGAATTCATGTAATCAAGAATCTTCTTTATTCTCCATTCGCTGTAGGCAAATGAATCTGTTCCATTCCATCCCGTCAATGTAACCACGCCCCAGTCAAGAGACTTGGGATGCTCATGATCATATTCGGTGTAAAGGCTGTCCTGGTTATGGCTCCAGAAAATGTTGCTGCTCTTTATTCCTCTCCCGTATGTGGGAACATCAACCTCTATGGTTTCAGGAACTGTAGGGGCACCTGACTGCCCAGCAGGAGCCGGGGTTGTAGGGTCAGTCTGACCGGAATCCGTCTGACCGGGATCTGTTTGACCCGGATCTGTCTGACCGGGGTCTGTCTGACCGGGATCT
>JAFZSQ010000025.1 GCA_017619295.1 Lachnospiraceae bacterium | reverse complement strand
TTGTGAAGTACTGCATGAAGTACCAGGCAGCTTCCTTCTTAGCTGAGTCAGCGTTCATAGCCATAGACCAAACCCAAAGGTTAGACTTCATATCTGCTGCGGTTTTGCCTGCTGATTCGGGATAAGGAACCATACCGAATGCCACGTTTCCTGCTTCGTTTGAAGAACCGGGAGTGTTCTGAGTGTAACCACCTCTGTCTGCATCCCACATCATTGCTGCTTTACCTGCACCAAGATCTGCTCCGCACATTTCCCAGCCGTATGTAGCCCACTGAGGAGCACTACCATTCTTTACAAGATCTACCCAATACTCTGTCATAGCAACTGCTTCAGGTGAATTAACCTTACTTACAAGCTTGCCGTCTTCGATTTCAAAGTCTTTACCACCCCATGTGGAGTACATTGACATGTATGCAGGATGGATTGTTCCCCAGTCGGGAAGTCCACGAACTGCAAGACCGTATGAGCCGCTGCCGTCGAACTCTTTAAGAGCCTTAGCTGCCTCAAGAAGCTCTTCTGCTGTCTTGGGAGGCTCGATACCGTTAGCTTCGAGAATTCTCTTGTTATATGTAAGGATATTTACCTCCCATCCCATAGGAAGAGCCCACTGTGAACCGGAGCCAACGGGATGACCGGGAGTTAAGTCCCACTTAAGAGCGTCAATAACTGCAGGAATGAAATCATCATACTGCCAGTCAGGACTGGTTAAATCTGTGCCGATGAAGTTCTCAAGGGGCTCAAGATTTCCAGCTGTTGCGTATTCCCATGACTGATAAGCACCTGTCATGAATACATCGATTGAGCCAGAATGGCTGCTGAGCTCAACGTTTAATTTCTCGAAGTAGTTTCCTTCAGGCATTGAAGAATAGTTAACTTTAATACCTGTCTTTTCTGTAAATTCCCCCAGCTTCTCCTCAACAGCATCTGCATAGGTATGTTCGCTGAAAAGAACGGTGATTTCTTCGCCATCGAACTTTTTCCAATCAAAGTCGCCTGATGCTTCTGATGCAGCGGGAGCAGAAGCTGTATCAGCTTCTTTAACTTCGGATGTTGCGGGCGCATTATCGGTAGCGGATGTCTGTGCTGTATTTCCGCCGCAGCCGACAAGTGTTCCTGCAACCAAAGCCGCTGTCATTATAAGTGCCATTAACTTTCTCATACTCTCTCTCCTTCTCATAAAAATGAAATTGTCCTCTACGCTTCCATTTTACCACTAGTCAAAGGTTAACACTACTTTCAAATCGCCCTCGCGGCCAGTTGCGAGATCAAATCCTTTTTCCCACTCTTCTATAGGAAGTGTGGTGGTAACTACACCATCTGTCTTTAAGTTACCGTTCATAATATTTTCAATTACAAAAGGATAAGCATAAGGGCTTAAGTGTGAGCCTCTGATGTCAATCTCTTTTCGATCACCGATGATTGACCAGTCAACGGTGGTCTCTTTGCCGAATACTGAGAACTCAACAAATGTTCCCAATTTTCTAATGATTGTAAGTCCCTGAATAACACTTGCGGGATTTCCGGTTGCTTCGATATAGATGTCGCATCCGTAACCGTCGGTAAGAGCTTTAATCTCCTTATCGATATCGCACTTGCCGGGGTTGAATACCAGATCAGCTCCGAACTTCTTTGATAACTCAAGACGATTGTCCTGCATATCAAGAACGATGAGCTTCTTGGGATTCTTCATTCTCGCGTAGGTAATCATACCGAGGCCTAAAGGACCTGCACCTGAGATTACAACCACATCCTCATTTGTAATGCCGGCTCTGTCTACAGCGTGCTTGGAGCAGCCGTAAGGTTCAATGAGAGCTGCCTTATCAAGGGGCATATCCTTGGGAACTTTTGAGATAACGGAAGTTTTACCGTATCTTACATATTCCGCCATACCGCCGTTGGTGTAGCTCATGAAGCCGTACATGTCGTGAGGCTGGCACATCCAGTAGTGACCGTCCTTGCAAAAACGACATTTACCACAGGGTACAATCTGATCTGCCGTAATTCTTTCCCCGAGTTCATATCCCTCTACATTTTCACCCATCTGAACGATGGTTCCAAAGAACTCGTGACCCGGAATGAAGGGCGGTTTAACCCAGGAGGGCTGAACGTCATCGCCCCAAAACATTGCCGCACCGTGCTTACACTTTAAGTCCCCCGCACAAATGCCGCACGCTTCAGTTTTGATAATGATGTCGTCCGGTCCGCATTCCGGAGTGGGATAGGCAGGTTCAAACCTGTAGTCGTCTTTGCCGTAAGCAACCAAAGCCTTCATAGTCTTTGGAATACTACCTCTTACTGCCATTTAATCTTCCCTCCTATTAAGTTTTCCTTGTTCGAAATTGACGTTATATAACATGTGCACATATTTTCGTTTCGTAAAGCCGTTTTCTATAACGAATTTCTAAACCGACTTTAGCACTCTGAATCGTTGTTGTCAACATCGGCCTTAAAATTTTTGATTTTTAGGCCGATTTTTTAGCATAGTGCACAATTTTGCCATGGCCGTTTCGTGAGAATTGACTCAAAACCATGGATTGCAATTTGGACTTGTTTTATGTTATTTTTATATTGTTTTATAAACTCGTTTTATTAAACGAATTCAGTAATTGGTTTTAAGGAGGGAATATCTACAATGTTAGGGAAACATTTACTGGGTTTGTATGAAAAGGCGCTGCCGCCTGATATGAGCTGGGAGCGACGACTGCAGACTGCCAAGGATCTTGGTTATGATTACGTAGAGATATCTATCGATGAGAAAGACGAAAGGATGGCAAGACTCTACTGGGATGAGAAGAGAAAGGAAGAGCTCCACAGAGCGATTCAAAAGACGGGGGTTTCGATTCCATCCATGTGTCTTAGCTGTCACAGACGTTTTCCTTATGGAAGTTCCGATCCTGTAATAAGAGAGAAAGCTCACATTCTTATGGAAAAGGCTATCCTCTTTTGCCGAGAGTTCGGAATAAGGGTAATTCAGCTGGCTGGATACGATGTTTATTATGAAGAATCTACACCTGAATCACTTAATTACTTTTTGGAAGGTTTAAAGAGTGCCGCAAGACTGGCGGAAAAATATCAGGTAATGCTTGCCATGGAGATTATGGACACGCCCCTTATGAGCAGCATCACCCGCTATAAGAAATATAAGGATGAAATTCCTTCCCCCTGGTTTACGGTTTATCCGGATCTCGGAAACCTCACCGCCTGGGGAAATGATGTGAAAAGCGAGTTAACCCTTGGTATCCACGAGATTGTGGGGGTACATCTTAAGGATACTTTGGCGGTAACACCTACATTTGAAGGAAAATTCAAGTGCGTTACCTTCGGAGACGGCTGTGTTGATTTTGCCGAGGAATTCAAAATCCTTGAAGAACTGGGCTACGCCGGCCCCTACATGATGGAAATGTGGTACACCGAAGGCATGGATTGGAAGGATTACATTGGGAAAGCCAAGCAATACATTGAAGAGGAATTCTCGAAAGGAGTAGCAAAAAGCGATGAGATACTATCTTGGACTAGATAATGGAGGAACAAATACCAAAGCCGCCTTATTCAATATAAAGGGCGAGCAGATTGCGGTTGAAAGCATAGAGACAGGCGCCATCACTCCCGCTCCCGATTTTGTTGAGCGCGACATGGACCAGATGTGGGAAGACAACTGCAAGGTTATAAAGGGATTAATTGAAAAAAATAATATCGCCCCTTCCGATATAGCGGGCGTTGGACTTTGCGGACACGGCAAGGGCCTTTATCTTTGGGGCAAAAACGGACGCCCCGCAAGGAGAGGTATCATCTCTTCCGACAACAGAGCCTGGGAATATCTTTCAAAATGGAGAGCCGACGGCACAGAGGATAAGGCCTTCGAGCTTTCCGCCCAGCACATTATGGCCTGCCAGCCCGTATGTCTTCTTGCCTGGGTAAGAGACAATGAGCCTGAGGTTTATGAGAACATTGAGTGGGTTTTTGAATGCAAGGACTATGTGAGATTCCGCCTTACAGGCGAGGCAAGGGCCGAAATCACCGACTATTCCGGCACCAGTTTAATGAACCTTCACAAGAAAGAATTTGACAAAGAACTCCTTAAGCTTTTTGGTATAGAAAAGGTTTGGGACGCTCTTCCGCCAATCTGCCTGTCAACGGACATCGCCGGCCACATCACAGCCGAAGCTGCCGCTGCCACAGGTTTGGCGGAGGGCACGCCCGTAATCGGAGGAATGTTTGACATAAACGCTTGTGCATTGGCAGTAAATGTAACCGATGACACAAATATATGTATGATTGCGGGAACCTGGAGCATCAACGAATACCCCAGAAAAACCGCAGTTCTCGACGGAAGTGTACAGATGAATTCTATATTCTGCCTCCCCGGTTTCTATCTTATTGAGGAATCCAGTCCCACTTCCGCCGGGAACAATGAATGGTTTATCAGACAGCTTTTGCCTGAGCTAAAAGAACAGGCTAAACAAAACGGGCGAAGCATCTACGACATTATGAATGAATGGTGTGAGGAGTTTAAACCCTCCGATTTTGTTCCCGTTTTCCTGCCCTTCTTAACCGCCAGTAACGTGAATCCCCTTGCAAGGGCAGCTTTTATCGGTTTGGATGCTTCTCACACCAGACATCATATGCTTCGCGCGGTATATGAGGGAATCGTTTACTCCCACAGATGGCATCTTGATCGTCTCATGAACACCAGGGACGGCTCCGAAGCAGTTATCCGTCTTGCAGGAGGCGTGGCAAAATCAAAAGCCTGGACCCAGATGTTTGCAGACGTCATGAATCTTCCTGTTGAGACCGTGGATGTAGGTGAAACCGGAGCCCTTGGATGCGCAATTGCAGTGGCTACAGCAGTAGGCGATTACAAGGATGTTACTGATGCCGCAAGACATATGTGCCGTATCAACGAAGCTGTATTACCCAGAAAGTGGGCACATGATGATTACGAGCCCAAGTATAAACTCTATAAGAAAGTTATAGATTCACTGGATGGAATGTGGACTGACATGCAAGATATCATTGCCCACCAAAAATAAATCATGTATTATATAAATGTGATTCATAAAACGGAATTGGAAAAAGTGTAAAATGGATGGATTCGATTTCAATCTGAGAAAATTTAATACCTCAAATATTTATTCTTACTTTTTAAATCACGAGGAGGCAACCAAGCAGGATTTGGCCTCAAGTCTGAATCTTACGCTTCCCACCGTAAACAAGAATATCGATTATCTCACAGGGCTGGGCCTCATTCAGGCCAGCGGCTCCAGAGGACAGACCGGCGGAAGAAGGGCTATTACCTATTCCCTTGTTTCCGAGGCCAAAGTTGCTTTGGGACTTGATATCACAAAGCACCATGTTTCCTGCGTTGCGGTTGATTTAAACGGCGAGATTGTTGCATTTAACAGGAACTGGCTTGTTTTTGAATATACAGACTCCTATTTTAAAAATGTGGCAGGCCTTCTTAATGAGTTTATCAAGGCCAACAAAATAGATGAGAAGAAGATTCTCGGAGTGGGAATCGGAATTCCCGCCCTGGTTCAATCCGATAACAAGACCGTTTTCTACAGCGGAATCATGGATTTCAGGGAAGATACTTACGACATGTTCAGTAAGTACATCCACTACGACATCGCCATGTTCAACGACGCGAAGGCATCATGTTTTGCCGAGAAATGGGTGAACAAGGACATCATGAACACCTTCTACATCATGCTTTCCAATAACGTGGGTGGTGCCATGATCATAAACGGCCAGGTTTATTCCGGCGATAACTTCCGTTCCGCCGAGGTTGGCCACATCACTCTTGTTCCAAACGGCCGCCAGTGTTACTGCGGACAGTGCGGATGCGTGGATCCTTACCTTGCAGCCACCAACCTTTCCCAGGACGATCTTGCGGGATATTTTGAAACCCTGAAGACCACCACGGATGAGAAGATTCTCGATGCCTGGGAGAGATATCTGGACTATACGGCCCAGACGGTAAATATAGTAAGAGCGGTGTTAGATTGTGACATAATTCTTGGTGGTTATGTAGGTGCGTATCTTGAGCCGTATTTGGCGGATATCAAGAAGAGAGCCATGAAGATTTCCACCTTCGACAAGGACGCAGAGTTCATCAAACTTTGTTCATACAAGCATGAATCAATCGCGGCCGGTGCAGCACTGCACTATGTGTCGGATTTCATCAAGACTATATAGGACAAAAAGAGCGGTGCTTCGCACCGCTCTTTTTGTCCTATGGTCTTTGGTGGTGCGATTGGGGACAGTCCCCCTTTGCACCTTTTATGTGCAGAGGGGGACTGTCCACAATCGCACCTTTCAGTTGTATATATCTCTACGATGCCCAATATTCAATACAAGGATTATGACTGTATCGTCCTGTATCTCAGCAATGATTCTATAATCACCAACCCTATATCTCCATTGCCCGCTTCTATTTGCCGTCAGACCTTTTCCATGGATTCTCGGGTTGTCACAGTTTTCCAAATTTTTCCTTATCCAGCCCAGGATTAGTGAAGCATTCGCTGCATCCATTTTCTTCAATTGTCTTAATGCTTCTTTTGAAAATTCGACGTGGTACATTACTTTAATCCGAGTTCTCTTTCCACTTCATCCAACGAATACGTCTTTGGATCAGCTTTATATTTTTTAATGGCATTCTCATAGCATTGAAGATCGTATTCGTCTTCAATCTTTTCTAAAACCGCCTGTCTAAACAGGTCAGAAATGCTAATATTGTGAAGCGCCGCATAATTCTTTATAAGCATAGTATCCTCTTCACTGAGTCGTAATGATATTGCCATAATAGCACCTCCTTTGTAATACATTGTATTACATTTATGGGCTGCTGTCAACGAAGTGGCAATTCCCAATCGCACCAAAAAACCAGCGAGCAAAGCCTACAGGATTGACTTTGCTCGCTGTTATCTAAGGAGTACGATATAGACTATTTGTTCATATACCAGTACAGGTATTCTTTCTTAAATCCAAGTGTATTGTAGAGGTTGAGGGCAACTGTATTGCTCTTTACGACCTGGAGGTAGGCGGTGTTATAGCCTTGCTCCTTTACTTTCGCTAAGAGGGCCTGGCAGATTGCCTTTCCAAGGCCGCGGCCTCTGTAGTCGGGAGAAACCACCACGTTTTGGATCATGGTCATTCCGCGCTCGCCTGCAGATGAGGCCATGGCAACTATCTTGCCGTCCATTCTGATTGCGGTAAAGGTTGTGTCGATTACTACCTTATCAAGCATTCTTCTGAAGACATCTTGGCCCTTTTCGCTGAATCCTTCATAGGCAAAATAGGGTACCAGCCACTCTTCCACAGGTTTGTCATAGAAAACCACATCAAAATTTGGCATCTCTATGTCTGTCCCGCTAAGGTCGAGGCTCATAACATCTGAGGGATTCACCTCAACGTAACCTCTTTCAACTAAAAGTTCATTTATTGCTTCATCCCCGTCGGTAAGTTTGAATCGGCAGGGGATATTTTGCTTTTCGTAGCATTCCTCACAGTGCTTTATTTTTTCCAAGGCATCCAACTGCGAGGGATACATTATATTTACGGAATTGGCTCTTCCGGTGTGGCCTTCAGAGAATTTCAGGACCCAGCCGTCGCAGAATTGGACGTTTAGGGCCACGTGGGCGTTGGAAGCCAGCTCCTCGATTGTTGTTATTTTATCTTTCATACGTATAATTTAGTGCAAGAGCACAGGTGCGATTGGGGACAGTCCCCCTTCGCACATGCAACGTGCAAAGGGGGACTGTCCCCAATTGCACCTACACACACTTCTCCAATATCTTAATCATTTCATCCACATCAGCCTTGCTTACAACCAGCGGTGGAACAAATCTGATGATGTTGGCGCCGGCGTTGATTAGGACAAGGCCGTTAGCCATACACTTCTCGATGATGGGGCCCACGGGGTTGACGAACTCAAGGCCCTGCATGAGGCCCAGGCCTCGGTGGTCTTTGATTACGCCCTTGCCAAGTTTGGCTGCAAGAGCGTCAAGTTTCTCGTAGAGATACGCTCCCACTTCTTTAACATTGCCAAGAATATCAAGTTTCTCATACTCGCTAAGGACTGTGGCGGTGGCGATGGCTGCAAGGGGATTGCCGCCGTAGGTGGTGCCGTGGTCGCCGGCTTTAAGGGAGTTCTGGGCAACCTTCTCTGTCATAAGGAATGCGCCGCCGGGAACACCGCAGGTTAAGCCTTTGGCGGAAGTCATGATATCGGGCTTTACGCCGTAATTCTGCCATGCAAACATGGTGCCGGTTCGGCCCATGCCGCACTGTATTTCATCAAGGATAAGAAGGATGTCCTTCTCATCACAAATCTTTCTAACACCTTCAATAAACTCTTTGGTAGCGGGATAAATTCCGCCTTCGCCCTGAACGGTCTCAAAGATGATTGCACAGGTTTTGTCATTAACAAGAGCCTTCACGGACTCAAGATCGTTCATAGTCGCAAACTTAACCCCGCCAATCATGGGCTCAAAAGCCTCACGATACTTGGGATTTCCGGTAACGGACAATGCACCGAAGGTTCTTCCGTGGAAGGAATGCTCCATGGCAATAATCTCGTGATCGGTTCTGCCATCCTTTAAGTATGCGTACTTTCTTGCAGCCTTCAAAGCACCTTCAACCGCCTCGGCACCGGAGTTTGTAAAAAACACTCTGTCCATGCCTGAAGCCTTCTTTAAAGCCTTAGCCGCCTCGATGGCAGGCACGTTATAGAAGTAGTTTGATGTATGAATAATCTTATCAACCTGCTCCTTTAAGGCACTCTTGTAAGCCTCGTTGCTGTATCCCAAGGCAAAAACAGCAATGCCGCCGCAGAAATCCAAATATTCTTTTCCGTTTATGTCGTAAAGATGCACGCCCTCACCCTTATCAAAAACAATCTGATAACGGTTATAGGTATGTAACAAAGCGCTCTCCGCCTCGTCTATATACGCCTTCATATCCATAGTCGATTACTCCTCGTCTTCATCCCTCAGAATCATGGTTCCCACACCTTCTTTGGTGAACACCTCAAGAAGGAGGCAATGGGGGATTCTGCCATCCAGAATATGCACCCTGTTAACACCGGTGGTTACGGCAGATGTGCAGTTTGCAAGCTTCGGAAGCATTCCGCCGCCGATGATTCCGCCGTCAATCAAAGCGTTGGCTTCAGAAGCGGTAATACGCTGGATGAAGGTGGATTTGTCGTTAAAATCCTTGTAAAGTCCCTCAACATCCGTAAGGAAAACCAGCTTGTCAGCCCCTACGGCCTTCGCGATGGCACAGGCTGCGTCATCAGCATTTATATTGTATGTGTTAAAATCATCGCCAAATCCGATGGGCGCCACGATGGGCAGGAAATCCTTTTCAAGAAGATCAAGCAAAATCTTGGGATTTACGTTTTTCACATCGCCTACGAAACCGATGTCCTTGCCGTCGGAATATTTTTTATCAACGTTTAAAAGTCCGCCATCCTTGCCGGAGATTCCCACAGCGTTAACTCCAAGGGAATTAACCATGTTTACAAGGCGCTTGTTTACGCGGTTAAGGACCATCTCCGCAATCTCCATGGTCTCATCGTCGGTGACACGAAGTCCGTTAACAAACTCTGACTCCTTGCCGACCTTCTTAACCCAGCCGGAGATTTCCTTGCCGCCGCCGTGAACAATGATGGGCTTAAATCCAACAAGCTTAAGCAAAACCACATCCTCGATGACGTTCTTTTGGAGCTCCTCGTTGCTCATGGCCGATCCGCCGTATTTTACTACGATAATCTTACGGTTGAACTTCTGAATATAGGGCAGGGCCTCGATCAAGACCTCAGCTTTTTTTAATATTTCTTCCATGTTTTTCTCCATGATTTACTCCTAACTCCTGTAGTCAGCGTTTATTTTTACATAATCAAGGGTCAGATCACAGCCCCAGGCTGTGGCCTCTTCTAAGCCCATCTTCATATCCGCAAGGAATCTGACTTCCTTTTCCGATAAAAGCTTACTTGCCTCTTCCTCGGAATAATCAAGGCCCGCACCGTCCTCGTAGATAAGCATGGACTCGTCCCCCGCCTCAAGATAAAGGCTCATTTTCTCGGGGTCAAACTTTACTCCGGAGTAACCCAGAGCGCAAACCACTCTTCCCCAGTTGGCATCGTGACCGTAAACCGCAGCCTTTGTAAGGGACGAGCAGATGACAGATTTGGCAAGGATTCTTGCATTCTCCTTGGTGTCCGCTCCAACGACTTTGCACTCAATCAAAGCCTGGGCACCTTCACCGTCTCCCGCAAGCCTTTTTGCCTGGGTTTCATTTATGAAATGAAGTGCCTTTGTGAAAATCTCGCACTCCTTGGTTCCTTCCTTAATCTCAGGATTTCCTGCCGCACCGTTTGCCATGACGATGAGAGTATCGTTTGTAGATGTGTCTCCGTCAACGGAAATCATGTTGTAGGTATCCTTCACATCTTCCTTAAGAATCTTCGTGAGAAGTTCCTTTGAAATTACCGCATCGGTGGTTACATAGCCAAGCATGGTGCACATGTTGGGGTGAATCATTCCGGATCCCTTGCTCATGGCACCGAATGTAACGGTGGTACCTCCGATTTCAACTTCAAGAGCAAGTTCCTTATTGACGGTATCTGTGGTCATAATGGCCTTTGAAGCTTTGGTGCCGTCCTCTTTTTCCGAAGATTTGGCTTTAACCAGTTTCTCAATGCCCGCCTCGATTCTGTCCATGGGAAGCTGCGCACCGATAACTCCTGTTGAACCCACAAGTACTGCGTTTTCGGGGATGTTTAAAAGCTTTGCGGCAGATTTTGCCGTGTCTTTACAATATCCCATTCCAACCTTGCCGGTGGCCGCGTTGGCGATACCCGTATTGACAATAACCGCCTGTACATATGGGCTTGTCTCCACAAGCTCCTTATCCCACATAACGGGAGCAGCCTTCACCACGTTGCTTGTAAAGGTAGCCGCCGCCACGCAGGGCTTTTTTGAAAAAATAATGGCCATATCAAGCCTGTTCTTATACTTAATTTCCGCCTCGACACCTGCGGCCTCAAAACCCTTGGGGGCGTTGATACCGCCGTCGATTATCTTGAGTTCTCCCATTTTGTCTCCTTATGAGTTGAATTTGATTATGTTCTCTGTATTTAATGTAAAATCGTAGTAGTTTAAATCAAGTCTCTCGGTCCAGCCGATTTCCTTCCAAAAGGCATTACCCACGTCGTTTTTGGTAAAAGCAATCAGGGAAACCTTGCTGATTTCCTCAGCCTTAAGAGCCTCCATGCATTTAACTACCATGGCCTTGCCGATGCCCTTTCGTCTCATGTCCTCGCGAACGCAAACATGATAAAGACAACCGCGTCTTCCGTCGTGGCCGCAAAGAATTGCGCCGACCACTTCGCCCTTATGTCTTGCAACCACGCTGGTGGTGGGGTTTCTTTTAAGGAATTTCTCAACTCCCTTATAAGAGTCGTCTATGCTTCTTATGGCAAAACCCTTGATGGTGTGCCAAAGTGCCGCCACACCCTCATAATCTTCTGCCGTCATTACCGAAATTATGATGTCTTCCAATTTGTTCTCCTACTTAACTATATTAAGGCCTGTGGCCTCGTCGATTCCCATGTGAATATTCATACACTGAACTGCTGCGCCGGAAGCACCTTTTCCAAGGTTGTCAAAACGGGATGTGACAAGGATTCTCTCCTCATTACCCGTTACGAAGATTTCAAGATCATCGTAGCCGGCTTTAACATTTGCAGGGATAAAGCCGTTTGATTCGGCCTCAGCGCCAAAGGGCATTACATGGATGAACTTCTCACCCTTATAGTATTCCTCAAACATGGCATGCACATCTTCAGGACCCTTAACTCCTTTAAGCATATCTGTGTAAAAAGGCAGAGTTACGAACATGCCCGCATAATAATCATCAACGATGGGACTGAAAAGCGGAGTCTTTGTAAGTCCGGAAATTGCCTTCATCTCCTTAAGATGCTTATGCTGCTGAGTAAGGGCATATTCGCGGGGTGAGTCAAAATCCGCGGGCTTCTCGGGACCTTCGTAAACGGCGATGGCTTTTTTACCTGCGCCTGAATAACCGGAAACCGCGAAGGAACTTACAGGATAATCAGCACTCATTAGGCCCGATGCAATCATTGGATGAGCAAGGCTTATAAAACCTGTGGCATAGCATCCGGGAACCGCAATTCTCTTGGATGTTTTGATTTTCTCTCGCTGGTTCTTGTCCAGTTCAGGAAAACCATAGGTCCAGTCGGGATTAACCCTGTGAGCCGTTGATGTGTCAATAATTGTCACATTCTCGTTCTCGCATAAAGATACAGACTCCATGGACGCCGCATCTGGAAGGCAAAGGAAGGTAATATCCGAAGAGTTTATGCACTTTGCACGCTCCTTGGGGTCCTTTCTGAGTTCAGGATCTATCTTTATAAGCTCGATATCGTTTCTATTTTCAAATCTCTCGTATATTCTAAGGCCCGTAGTGCCTTCTGAACCGTCGATAAATACTTTCATGTTTTCCTCCAAATATAGGGTGCAATTGGGGACAGTCCCCCTCTGCACCTTCCAGGTGCAAAGGGGGACTGTCCCCAATCGCACCCCAATCGCACCTCGATTGTGCTATGTATAATCATACATATAATATGCACGAAAATCAACCGTTTAGTAAATTTTTATACATTTTGCTGTATATCACCCATAATAACTTGCATTTATTGTCAATTCGTCCCATACTTTAACTATAAACCAAAACCAAGCGAGGTACCATATGGCTTCAGTAGCAATTATTACAGCCCGCGGCGGCAGCAAAAGAATCCCCAGAAAGAACATAAAAGAGTTTTGCGGCAAACCCATCATTGCCTATTCAATAGAGGCTGCTTTGGGAAGCGGAATATTCGATGAAGTCATGGTGTCTACCGATGATGAAGAAATCGCCGAAATAGCAAGAAAATGCGGTGCAAACGTACCTTTCATGAGAAGTGAAAAGACAGCCAATGACTTTGCAACCACTGCAGATGTGCTTTCAGAAGTGTTTGAAAAATATGAGGAGATGGGCAAGACCTTCGATTATGCATGCTGTGTATATCCCACTGCTCCCTTTGTAACAGCACAGAAACTTAAGACTGCCATGGAGAAGTTACAAAGCGAAGGCGGAGACTCAGCAATGCCTGTTGTTAAGTTTTCCTTCCCCCCTCAAAGATGCCTTGTAATAAACAACGGAAGCCTTGAATACAAATGGCCCGAGAACATGAATAAAAGGTCCCAGGATCTGGAACCTTTCTATCACGACTGTGGTCAGTTCTATGCATTTAAAGTAGACAGTTTTAGAAAATCCGGTCAGGTTATATCCGGAAAAGTAATCCCCATCATCACCCCCGATACCGAAGTTCAGGATATCGACGAGATGACAGATTGGGAAATCGCAGAACTTAAGTATAAATTGATGAAATAGGTGCAAATGGGGACAGTCCCACACTGCATGTCCTTCGGACGTGCAGTGTGGGACTGTCCCCATTTGCACCTATTTGTATCTATTCTACCATATCCCAGCTCATAGGTTCCCCATACTTGCAGTCTCTTACAACCTTCTTCCCCAGCAACTCCTCATAATACTTTGTATGAAGTCCATTTGCCGGGCGAACAGATCTAAGATTCTCAGGGGTCAAAACCTCCCCTGCCTTTATATCAGCTGCAATAAACAGTGATCTTGCAAACTCTCTTTGCTTCTCCTGCTTTTCGGTAATGTCGTAAGTGACTTTTCCACGAGCCTTCTCAATGATTCTGATGTTATCCACCATCTCTTTAAATTCCTGAGGTTCCATGGAAAAAGCTGCATCCACTCCGCCATCGGCCCTAGCAAGAGTTAAGTGCTTCTCAATTACCTTAGCTCCCATTGCCACAGCGGCAACAGAAACCGCACTGCCCATGGTGTGATCCGAAAGACCAATTGTACAATCAAACTTCTTCGCCATATCCACCATGGTTTCAAGGTTAATATCTTCATAGGGAGCCGGATAAGCAGAACAGCACTTAAGCAAAATCACATTCTCATTTCCCGCATCCTTACATGTCTTTAAAGCAAGCTCAATATCCTCAACCGAAGCAATTCCCGTTGAAATAATTACAGGCTTTCCGGTAGAAGCCACCTTCTTAATCAAAGGAATATCTGTAATCTCAAATGAAGCGATCTTATAAGCGGGAACATCCATCTTCTCAAGGAAATCCACACTTGTAAAATCAAAAGGTGACGAAAAACAATCTAATCCAAGGCTTTCGGCAAGTTCCTTAAGCTTAGGCTGCCAATCCCAGGGAGTATAGGCTTCTTCATATAACTTATGAAGAGTTGTTCCATCCCAAAGTGTGCCTTGTGTTATCTGGAAACAGGGCGCATCAGAATCAAGGGTTATGGTATCAGCCGTATAAGTCTGAAGCTTAATGGCATCCGCCCCGGCTTCAGCTGCAGCCTTTACAATCTTAACCGCGCGCTCATAGTCCATGTTATGGTTTCCGGACATTTCAGCAATTATATATGCTCCGGAATTCTCATTTATAAATCGTTTTCCGATTTTAATCTCGTGGTTCAATTACTTCTCCTCCGAAGTCTCGTTCCTTAACTGCTCCTCTAACTCCAAAAGCTTCTTGCTGCGATCCTTAATTCGTTTAGCAGGAGTTCCTGCATAAATTCCCCAGGGCTCCAATGACTTAGCACAAAGAGTCATGGCTCCAACCGAGCTTCCCTCTCCGATTTCAACACCGGGAAGAATAACCGATACACAGCCAACAATTACATGCTTTCCCAAAACAACCGGCATGTTCTTGTCGGTGGGTTTGTACTTTTCTGGAACAGTAGGATTTGTAAGGGAATTTCCCGAATAGTCATTGGACGTCGCATAAATAACTACTCTTGATGAAAGGCCTGAGAAATCCTTCATTGTAATGCCGGCCTCACCGCCGTATAATCCGCAAAACTGCGCTATATGAACATAATCTCCGATTGTCACATTACCGCTGATGGTTGTGAAATCATCAATTCTTACGTTGTTTCCAACTTCAAGTTTCTCGGGATTGTAAAGAAGGGCATTTCTGCTGATAAGCACATTCTTTCCATATCCTTTTAATCCTAAGTTTTTCAGTTCTTCTTCAGAATAAAAAGTATTCACCGTATTCTCCCTTAGTTTAGATACTTGACTACAGCTTCACCGTCAATCACCATTTCATCTTTCTGGTTAAAGCACTGTGTCTTAATCTTATATATTCCCTTCTCAGGGTTAATAATCTCAACAACCTCCGCCTTGGCGGTTACTTCATCTCCAATATATACAGGTTTTGTAAACTGAAGATTCTGGCTAAGATAAATGGTTCCCTCTCCGGGAAGATAAGTTCCAAGCACAGCTGAAATAAATGAGGCTGATAACATTCCGTGGGCTATTCTTCCGCCAAAAATGCTCTTTCCTCCGGCTTCCTCGTTCATATGAACGGGATTAAAATCGCCGCTGATCTCAGCGAATGCATTTATATCATTTTCTGTTACCTTCTTAGTAAAAGAAGCACTCTGTCCTACAACTAACATATCTATACCTTCAATGAAAAATCACTTCTATCAAGCGAGAAATTGGGGTTATAGTACGGATCCCCGGCTGCAAGAGCCTCAGCCCACTTCTCCCTGAACTTCTCTGATTCCTTATTGTATCTTTCAAGCTTCTCGCCCTGATCATCAAGTCCCCTGGAAGCTGACTCATAATGATATAACTCGCAGAAAGGTGTAAATACATTAAGCAAGCCCTTCTCACGAAGTTTTAAGCATAAATCAACGTCATTAAGGGAAATCTCAAAGCCCTCATCAAGTCCGCCTACAGCGTCAAAATTTGCTCTGCTGACCATGAGACAAGCTCCTGTTACTGCAGTAACGTTTTGTGCATAGCAAAGACGTCCCATATAACCAAGATTCTCTCTGGACTGCTTGTAATGGGTGTGACCTGCAGTTCTGTGAGCTCCAAGGCCTATTACAACACCTGCATGCTGGATGGTTCTGTCAGCATAGTAAAGTTTTCCGCCTACAGCACCAACGTCGCCTCGCTGAGCATACATAAGAAGCTCCTCAATCCAGTCAACGGATATAACTTCCATATCATTATTAAGAAGTAAGAGATACTCTCCTGTCGAGTACTTAACTCCAAGATTATTTACAGCTGAGTAGTTAAATTTGCCTTTATATGTAACAATTGTTACAGGAATCTTCCCAAGGAGAGCATTCTCGCCACTCTTTTGTACCTCTAAAGCCCCGTCATATGCGGTTCCAAGCAGGTCACTGTAATACTCGAAGATTCTTTCCTCAGCAGAGTTGTTTTCAACTATAACAATCTCGAAATTTGTATATGTAGAGCGGTCTTCAATCGATGTTAAAAGGCGATTTAAGTCGTCATAATGGTCCTTATTTGCGATTACAATGGATACTTTAGGGTTTCCCTTAATCTCATATCTTATTCTAAAGATAGTCTCGAAAGCCCTGGTGCTTGAGATATGGAAATGCTCATATCCGTGATGGCGGAGATGATCAGCCACAGCACCCTTTGCAGCATCGATAGCATAAGTCTTGGCATTAATATTGGAAGCTGTACTTCCGGCATGGGATCTCCAGTAATACAAAAGGCGGGGCACATGCACAATGCACTTGGCATTATCGGTAAGTCTCAGAATCATGTCATGATCCTGGCTTCCGTCAAACTTGGTTCTGAAAAGGTCGGTACCCTCCAGTAACTCTCTCTTAAATACAGAGAAGTGACAGATATAGTTATTTGCTCTTAAGTTATCGGGGGCATAATCAGGCTTAAAGTGCATGGTCAGCATGTTGTCGATGGAATCGCCCTTGAAGGTGGTTTCATCACAATAGATATAATCTGCGCCCTTCTCATTAATAACCTTCACATACTCAAACAAAGCCTCGGGATGAAGCACATCATCATGGTCAAAAAGTCCGATATATTCACCGGTTGCCATTTTATAACACCTGTTAGTGTTTCCGGAAATACCTTCATTCTTCTCAAGCTTCTTATATACAATACGTGAGTCTGCATCATAGTATGACTTACAAATCTCACCCACGTTCTTATGTGCATCATCAGATCCGTCAGCCAGGCAAAGCTCCCAGTTCTTATAAGTCTGAGCCTGAACGGATTCAATCATCTCCCTTAAAAACTTCTCAGGAGTATTAAATAAAGGAACAAGAATGCTTACCTTTACAGGATTGGAAAAAACAGTCTCTTCCTCTTCTTTTCTTCTTTCCGGCGTGGGGAATGAGAGAGTACCGTAATTCTTCATGGCAAGTTTCTCTCTCTTCTTATACTTAATCTTGGCCACAATTCCCCTGGGGCCCCCAAGATTCTTGACTCTTCTGAGCTGTCTTAGGCAAAAGTGCATAAGAACCCTTAAAGGCTTGGTCATTTTCCAAAGAGGATTCTTATGAATTCTCTCCAGTTTGAAATTCAATTCTTCATTTTTCTCTTCAAGTTCCGCAACACGACCTGCCAGGTCGAAAACCTTGGCCTGTTCCTCTAAAAATGCGGCTTCAAAATCCTGATTTAACTTTTCCATGTGATATCCTTAAATGTTTTCTTTAAATCTATGCCGGTTTTAAGCGTCTTAAGGGACTGCTCCACAATGCCTTCGGCAGCATGACCATCACCAAAGGGACAATCTGCTTCTTTCGCGGTCTGCTTCATATCATCAGATAAAGCTTTTCTCATTGCTAAAACAATGTCATCCTTGGATGTCCTGCAGTTAAGAATGCTCTCGGACCGCAATCTTCCTCTCTGCCTATCTCCGATATTTACAGTAGGTATATGCATAGCGGGAGCTTCAATTATACCGCTTGAAGAATTTCCAAGCATAAACTCCGCATTCTTTAAGAGGGATAAATATCTCCTCATTCCAAGAGATGCGAATAAATGAATATTCGGGTGTGTAGACGCTGCCTTCTCCCAAATATCGTTAATCATGGCGCCACCCAAGTCTGAATTTGACTTGGTTACAATGAATTCCATATCGGAAAACTCAGATATGGCGGAGATTAATCCGGCCATCTCAGCTTCTATATCATTCTCTCCAATGGTGGTTGGATGGTAAGTGCATATAGCATACTTACGAACAGGTACTCCCAGTTCAGCCAGCACCTCATCGCTCTTAACCAAGGGATAGTTTAATATATTGTCAACGCCGGTTGCTCCCACATTGAAAACTCTCTCGGGAGCTTCACCTAACTGGATAATTCTCTTTCTGCTTTCCTCATTCGAAGGGAAGTGCAGATAACTCATCTTTGAAATGGAGTGTCTGAAGCATTCATCTGCTGCGCCCTCTGTGGTATCTCCTCCACCTATATGAAAAATAGGAGTTGATGTGTTTACAGCAGCAAGAGCTACCATAAGAATCTCGTAACGATCCCCCAAAACCACAACTGTAGAGAATTTCTCCTTCTCAAAAAGCTCAGTAAACTTAACTACAGTATCCGCTTCATTTTTCGCAATATCCACGGCACTTCCGGATCCTACGCCCACAGGAATCTTAAAATCAATCCTGTCTCCTGCCTCCTCAATCTCTTTCACAGTGAATCCATGCGCCTCAGATAAGTGCGTACCGGTAACAACAAGAAATACGCCCAAATCATCCGATTCGTGCTTTCTGAATTCCCTTAAAACAGGTTGTAAGAGTCCATATTCAGCTCTGGTTGAAGTGATTATCGCAATCTTATTCATCAATATTCCTGCTAATTCTTACTGTTTCCTTTGTTCTCTTGATTCTTCTTTGTCCCACAGAAGCAGATACTCTTGCCTTAGCCTGGGGCACACCTACTCGAATCTTTCTTTCACTAAACCAATATACCTTAAGTTTGGATGTCCTGTCTGATGCCAGCATTCCCACCTCGTACTCGCCTACCGGAATGACATTCTTGCCAAATTCCACTGAAAATCCGCCAAGTCCGACGTTTATCTGGTCAGGCATATTTTCCTCAAGGTCAATCCTGTACTGTCTTGTATGTGCAAAAGCAAACGCAATTGAAGGATCCTTGGTATTTCTGAATATAAGCTCCATATCAAAAGCTGAATTATCCGAGCCGAGTACCACTCCATAACCGTGAAGCACAACATTGGGATAGTCTCTGCACACCTCGAACCTTACATGCATGCAGGGATCTAGGCGATATCTGTCAAGTTCACCAAGTTCCATAGGAAACAAATCTCTTGCTCCCACATGGTCAGGGATCTCCATACCCGTTTCAAAAGCAGGCCTGATACCTGTATCAAGTCCGTTCCTATTGAGATGTATGTTGTAGAAGGGATCAAATCCGTCCAAAACCGGATGAAGAGAGTAAAGAAGCTTTCTCTCCTGCATTAATCTCTCCCATTTCTCCAGGGATTCATCGGCTCCTCTGGATGCAGATTCATGGTGAATCAGATGATAGTCCAGTGAAACTACGTTATAGTAGCCGGCATCATATAAGCGGAAGCAAAGCTCCACATCATTAAATGCCACGGCAAACTGCTCCTTGAAACCACCGTACTCAACAAAAAGCGCACGGCGCATCATGAGGCAGGCACCGGTAACCGCAATAACATCCCTGATACCGTGATTATAATTGTCATAAGCCCTGTTTTCATCAAGGAAAAACTGCAGTTTATGAACCGGTCCAATGGGCAGATTTGATATACCGCAATGTTGAATCCTGGTTCTATCAGGGTATAAAAGCTTTAATCCCACGGCACCTATGCGGGGTTTGGCTGCCTCCTCCATCATGCTTCCAAGCCACCCTGATGAAGTACACTCAATGTCGTCATTTAAGAACAGCAAGAAATCTTTTGACGCATTTTCAGCCCCAAGATTGCACATTTTCGCAAAATTGAACGGCTGAGGCTCATAGATATACTTGAAGTTCAGCTCTTTTGACAGCTTTTCCGTCATTTTTTTATTTTCGGGATTGCTGCCGTTATCTACTACTATTATCTCTAACTCGCCCTTTTCTACCTCCGGGGAAGTATCTCTCAGGGACGAAATGCATTTCTTAACAAGGATTGGCTGATCCTTCGAAGGAATAACCACAGAAACGGAGGGCTGCAACTTCTTAATTCTTGTTTCAGCAACTCCCTTTAAATGTTCTTTGCCTATATACTCGGACAGAGGCTCGCTTCTAAAAAGCACCTCAGGCACATGAACAATAGGAAGAATCTTCTTGTTTCTTCTTCCGAAAGCATCTGTATGCTTAAGGATTCTGTAGCAAAGATTCCAGAGCATGGACTCTGAGAACTCCTCATCCCTGTCAGGAACCATATCCTCGCCGCATTTAATGTTACAGATACTGCTTCTTATTGCCACCAGGCCCCTGAAATAGAAGCAGTCAAGGAACCTGTTTGGAGACCAATCAGGTCTTAAAATCGGTGTATCCCCCTCGAAAATATCGCAATAAGCTATCATGGTATTGGGATTATCAATGAAAGCTTTGGCAAACTTTTCTCTTGCGTTGGCATTAATCACACCGGGAGAAGATGTAAGGAAGAGCACATCTTCCATAACAGCCTTGACTTCCGCATCCAAATACTTCTTTTTCTTCTTAAGTCCGGGCTTATTAAGCTCACTTTCATAAGCCTCCATGTATTCCTCATAGGTCATCTGTCTGGAGGCTATAGTTTTCCTGTACTCTCTATGAAGTTTTATGTACAAAGGCTTCTTAAGAAGAGTTTTAACTGACATGCGCTTACCCTACGATATCATTGCCAAATTCTGCCGGTATTCTTTGAACCTTGAAGTCCACATGGAGGAGATTTGATCTCTCCGGCTTAAGGTTACTGATTCTTATATTGATGTTGGGGTCATCATTGTTAAATACAAATGTGGGAAGATTCTTGTCATCCACGCCCTTTATTGTCACACCGTTGGTAACAACTATATGCTTGTTTGCTGCAGGAATGGGTAATCCGTTTAAGGTAAACTCTCTTACCTTTACCATACAGCAGACAAAAGCAGGGTCGATTCGTAAATTTGCCACATCACCGGATACATCCAAATCGAATTCAATCTCGCTGTCGCTCTTGTATGCGTCAGCCAAAATCTCGGAATTCTCTTCACTGTATCCTGAGCCCATATCCTTATAAACCTGCACTCTGTTGACGAACTCGGAATCATCCCTTCCCATGGTCAAACCCTTGGGAGTAATGATTCTGTTGCCTATTAATTCTCTGATTTCAGCCATGGATTTGCGCTGTCCGGTTACGAACTTCTGGAAATCCATCTCCTGTTTTCTGAATTCAGCGGCTTCCTCCTCGGAAACCCCTAATTTACTGAGGACAAAATCAAGATTTAACTTATTTCTCTTCTCATCCTCCAATAAATAACAGTAGATTGCTCTGAAAGCAAGTTCTCTTACAGGTATCTCTTTTCCAAAGGTCCACTCATAGTCAATAAGTGTCCATTTATCGCCTCTTATTACCACATTTGAGAAGGCCACATCGAAGTCCGATGCAGGATAATTCTCGTTATATCCAATCTTTTCGATGTACTCGTCAAAGAGTTCACCGAATCTGTCCATATCGCTCTTCTCGATACACTCATCAAAAAGCTCCGATAAGGTCCTTCCCTGGATATAAGGGAATGAAACATAGGGAATCTTACCTTCTGTTAATGTACAGGGGGAAATCTCAAGTCCGCTTCCCTCGTAGCGTTCTTTTAGAAGCTCGTAAGCCACCTGCATATTCTTTATATGCTCGTTGGCTTCCTCTGAAAGAGGGAACTTTCTTACTTCTATCTCCCCTGAGGGTGTTCTTACTATCTCGGTTCTTATACGGTATTCCGGCGCTCTGTCGTTAGAAAACTTGGCAAACTTCACATCAAGTATTCCGCCGATTACGGCTAAATATGAATTGGAGAACACCGAGAAATAACCGTCTTCCACAACGCTGTCAAAAGCGTTGGTTTCGTCGAATAAAAGCATGCGGTCCCTGTCAAAGTTTCGCATGTTGTTATAAAGTTCTCCTTTACCCGGAAGATATACATCCGAATAAAGTGTAGTCATAAACTTATAATCGGGATAAGGATAGTAGAAGCTGTAATTTACTACTCCACAGGCCTTAAACATCTTCTCCAGCGCTCGTCTTGAGAAGGTCTTTGCAGCGCCACCATCGGGATAATTCTCGATGCCTGAGAAATATGTTCCGAGATGATCTTCCTTGCATCCTGCGAAATACTTCATTCCCAGCCTGTTCTCGATAGCTATGATTATTCTTCCGTCGGGAGTCATATGCTTCATGACGATTTTAAGCATATCCTCGAAGGGTGTTTCGGAATTCATATAGCTTTCCGAGTACTCAAAAACACCTATAAGAAAGATGTAATCAAACTCTCCGAGAGCCGGCTCTATATCCTTAAAGTTACCTACGGTAATGGTTACATTATCGTAGTTTTCGTGTCTGTATGCGTTTATCTGGCTTCTTTTTCTTGAGAGATCCACGCAGGTAACGGAACCTGCCTTCTTGGCAAGAGAACCTGTGATGGCACCACAACCTGCACCAATCTCAAGAACCTTGGCATTCTCCTTTATGGGAATCCAGTCAACGATGTTTTCTCTTTGAGGTGAGAGGTGATAAAGCACCGGCCATTCGCCGCTTTCCTCGATTTTCTCCTGAAATTCCACGGGAGAAAAGTTCTTTGCTATATCAAGAATCTTATCTTCTATCTCACCGTCACTATATAAATCTTCGCCCGGATAAAAAGTATAATCCAGATTTACTCCACCTATTTTCTCCATATATCACCTGTTATAAAACCTTATTTACCGTTATTTTTGAGTTGGTATCATAATATCCCACGGTATTCTTGTCTGATATTACCGTGATGTTAAGCACATCATATAATCTGTGGTAAACTTCAAACTTATCACCCTCATATCCGGTTACTCCAAAGGATATGAGATATTCGCCACCCTGAAGATCCATCTTCTGGGTAAAGGCTAAATCATAGGTCTCTCCTGCCTTTACAGGCTCCAGGAAGGCCTTTTCAAACATGGTATTTGTTCCTGTAATCTCCACACCGATGGGATTCTTATATGAAACCGCAAAGATTGGAGCAGGCAAGTCCTCAGAAAAAGACACCTTAAATTTGACCGTAAAGGTGGTTCCCTTAATGATAGCGTTAGTTTTAACGCCACGCTCGTCTTCCACGTAATATGACTCAATTTTGGCCGCCCCTGTACCGTACTCGAGAGTTTCAGGGTTTACGTCCACAGCCTCATACTGGTCCACAAGAACTCTCTTATAGGCGTCTATCATCTCCTTAGGGCCGCCTTCACCTAACTTATCTCCCTGATTGAGTAAGATTACCCTGTCACAGTACTTGCTGATGGAGCTTAAGTCATGGCTTACAAAGACAATGGTCTTACCCATGGCCTTGAATTCCTCAAACTTATGGTAGCATTTGGCCTGGAAGAATACGTCTCCCACGCTTAATGCCTCATCCACTATCAAAATTTCCGGATCAATATTGATTGCTACGGCAAAAGCCAAACGCACAAACATACCGGAGCTGTAAGTCTTTACAGGCTGATAAACGTAGTCTCCTATATCCGCAAACTCCAGTATATCCTTTAACTTGGCATCGATTTCTTCCTTGGAAAAGCCTATCATGGTGCCGTTAAGATACACGTTTTCAATTCCGGTGTATTCCATGTTGAATCCTGCACCAAGTTCAAGAAGGGCAGATATTCTTCCATCAACAGAAACATCTCCCGATGTGGGGGATAATACACCGGTAATAATCTTAAGAAGTGTAGACTTTCCGGAGCCGTTGGTTCCGATAATTCCCACAGTCTCACCCTTCTTAATCTCCAAATCGATACCGTTAAGAGCATGATGCTCTGTATAACGATTTTTAGCCAAACCAAAGGCGTCTCTCAGACGATCTGATGGCTTGGCATAGAGTTTATATACCTTATGAAGATTCTCAACTTTAATTGCTACTGACATAAATCTCCCTATAATACATCTGCGAAGTGAGGTTTCATCTTCTTAAATACCCACTTGCCCAATACGAAGAAAAGAACAGTAAGTCCCCAGAAATAAAGGTTATACCATCCCTGATCTATAAATGTATTCTTTCCGTAAACTGCTCCTCTGTAGCCCTGAACTATGTAGCATAAAGGATTAATCTTAAGCCACTTGGTCCAGGCGGGATTAACGGAATCAATATTCCAAAGAACAGGTGTAGCCCACATGCCAACCTGCAAACATATATTGATTATCTGAGCCAGATCCCTGAAAAATACCACCACAGCTGAGGTGAAATAACAGATACCCAAAGTCATACATAAAAGAGCGAAACTGTAAAATACCACCTGGAGTGTGTAAAGAGAGGGATAATACCCATACACAACCGCAATAATAAGCAGCACGCATACAAAGAATGCATGGATAAATGTAGCTGCAACTACTCTTATGATAGGCAGAATATCAATGTTAAATACAACCTTCTTAACCAGGTAGTTATACTCTGTCAAGGAAGCGGTTGCATTGGTCATCATCTCGGAAAAGAAAAACCAGGGCACCAATCCCGCAGTCAGAAACAAAACATAGGGAACGTCCCCTGAATCTCTCATGAATCCAAGTCTGTCAAAGACAAACCAATACATAAGAACAGTAACAACCGGCTGAATCATAGCCCATACAGTTCCAAGGTATGAGCCTGCGTAACGCTTCTTAAAGTCGTTCTTGGCCAGTTTCCATATTAACTTACGATTCTTAATGATTTCTCTCATATATTATTTACCCTGGAAAGGGGGCCACTTTGTATCTCTTTCTGAAAAAACAAGTTCCATTCCCTCGGGAATAGGCCATTCAACTCCGATCGCGGGGTCATTGTACATGATGCCGCCCTCATCGTTGGGATGATAAAAATCTGTAACCTTATAGCAAAACTCAGCTTCATCGGACAAAACAAGGAATCCGTGAGCGAAGTTCTTGGGAACAAAGAACTGCTTCTTATTCTCTGCTGAAAGAAGAACTCCAAACCACTTACCATAGGTCTTTGAGCCTTCTCTTAAATCTACCGCGACGTCGTATACTTCGCCTTTTATAACTCTTACAAGTTTATCCTGAGGATGATTAATCTGGAAGTGAAGTCCTCTTAAAACACCCTTTCTTGAAGCTGACTGATTGTCCTGAACAAATACTTCGGGAATACCTGCTTCCTTAAAATCATTGTACTGGTATGTCTCCATGAAGTATCCTCTGTTGTCACCGCGTACTTCAGGTGTAATAACCTTCAATCCTTCAATTTCACATGTCTCGACAGTTAACTTTCCCATAAACCTAAACTCCTATTCTATCTATTAATCTCCAAATAACTTAAATCCAAATCAACATTGCCTTCGATACCGTCCACTTTACCCTTCGAGGAGTACTGCCACATGTTGTAAACTCCTTCGTAGGTAGGCGCTTCACGGTATTCCGCAAGCCAGATGATATAATCTTCAAGTTCCTTGGCCGTTAATTTATTGTTAAACCAGTTCTTGCTGGCATAAACTCCTGCGTTATAGCCTTCGCTTTCAATGGTAGCACAGAAGGCTTTGCATACCTTGGTTCTGTTTTCTACGTTAAGTTTATCCGCTCTTCCGTCGCCGCCCGAAGCTTCCGAGTCTATGAAAATCGGATAATTCACATAGGCCCTCTTAATCTGGCTCAGTACCATGGAGGCCTCCTCCACAGCTTCAACTTCATTCATGGCCTGGGAGAAGAAATAAACACCCACATCTATGCCGTTCGAGGTGGCTCCCTTTAAGTTCTTCTCAAAGTAAGGATCTATAACAAGAGAACCTGTGGAATAACCTCTGTATCCGCATCTTATAATGGCAAACTTGATTCCCGCATCTGCCACTTTCTTCCAGTCGATTTCTCCCTGATATTTGGATACGTCTATACCAAGTGTTGCATTCTCTGCTGTGGTCATAAGCCTGGTAATCTCCGTCTTATCAGTATCCGCGTCCATATCGAGGTAATCCTTGTCATCCTTTGAAGGATCAATCTCTGCCTCAGTCTTAATCAAAGCTTTGATGTCGGCTATAGGAACATATTCCACCTGAGCCTTAATGTTTACTATCAAGGGCTCCTCAGGAACCGTATAGCCTTCCACCTCATTAAGAGTCACCTTATACTCTCCGGCCTTAATATATGGAATATAGATTATTCCGTCCTTATCGGTGTCTTTATAATCACCCTTTCCTTCGATTGTTATGGACAATTCCTGGTCTTCAAGAACTTTGCCGTCGTAGTCCACAATCTTTACCCTGAGGTCCTTCTCAACTGAAGTGGTAATCATTGAAAGGGTCTTATGTTTCTTAACGTATTCATCGTATTTGGTTGCTTCCTTGTCGAAGAATCCCTCATCTTCCTTAAAGGCAGACAGGTCATCTCCTATCCAATAACCGTCCTCGGTTTTCTCGGCAACGGCCTTTTCGTTCGTATCCTCAGACGCAGAAATGAGGGCACCTGAATTCTTACGGGTACCCTTACCTCCAAACAAATCTCTATTAAGATACAAAACGATGACAAGTACAAACATAACCACGCCTACACAAACGGCGATGGTTATCGTCCTCAGTCTAGAGTCCATTTGCAACCTCTGTCAAATATTTGCCGTAGTCCGTCTTCATAAGGGGCTTTGCAAGTTCAAGGAGCTGGTTCTTGTCTATGAAGCCTTTCTTGTAGGCAATCTCCTCGATACATGAAATGTAAAGGCCCTGTCTCTTCTGGAATGCAGCCACGAAGTTGGTCGCATCAAGCATTGAATCCGGATTTCCGGTATCGAGCCATGCAAAACCGCGGCCCATTGTTTCAACGTGAAGAGTTCCACGTCTTAAATACTCGTTATTGATGCTGGTAATCTCTATTTCGCCTCTTGCAGAGGGTTTAACGTTAGCCGCAATCTCAACAACGTCATTATCGTAAAAGTAAAGTCCCGGTACAGCGTAGTTGCTCTTGGGATGCTCAGGCTTTTCTTCGATGGATAAAGCCTTTCCGTTTTCATCAAACTCTACAACGCCGTACTCTCTGGGGTCTCTTACATAATATCCGAATATTGTGGCGCCCTTTTCTCTTCTTGCCACTTCCACCAAAAGTTTGGAGAAACTCTGACCATAGAAAATATTGTCTCCAAGCACCAAAGCTACGGAATCCTTTCCAATAAACTCTGCACCAATGATGAAAGCATCCGCAAGTCCTCTGGGCACCTCCTGGATAGCATATGAAAGCTTAAGTCCCAACTGTTCGCCCGTTCCAAAGAGTTCCTTAAACACAGGTAAATCCCTGGGTGTAGAGATAATCATAATCTCTCTTATCCCTGCAAGCATAAGGGTTGATAAGGGATAATAAATCATGGGCTTATCGTAAACAGGAATAATCTGCTTGGAGATAGCCTTTGTAAGGGGGTAAAGTCTTGTGCCGGATCCGCCGGCAAGGATTATGCCTTTCATATTATGTAAACCTCCATTCAACGCTGTGCTTATCTGTTTGCGTACATATCTTCGTAATATTTCTGGTAATCACCGCTTGTTACGTTCTTCATCCACTCTTCATTCTCGAAGAACCACTTGATTGTAAGCTTGATTCCCTCTTTAAACATGGTCTCAGGCTCCCAGCCAATCTCTGCCTTAATCTTATCGGGAGCAATAGCGTAACGTCTGTCGTGACCCTTTCTGTCTTCTACGTAAGTGATAAGGTCCTTTGATACGTTTTTCTTTCTGGGATCTGAATCAGGAAGCATCTCCTGAAGAGTATCAATAATAATGTTGATAATCTCAATGTTCTGCTTCTCGTTATGTCCGCCAACGTTGTAAGTCTCGAAAAGTCTTCCCTTTTCGCAAACCATGTCGATAGCCTTGGCGTGATCCATAACATATAACCAGTCTCTGACATTCTTTCCGTCGCCGTATACAGGAAGCTTCTTGCCCTGAAGTGCGTTGTTGATAATAAGGGGAATAAGCTTCTCAGGGAACTGGTAAGGGCCATAGTTATTGGAGCAGTTTGTAATATTTGCAGGGAACTTATATGTATCCATATAAGCCTTTACAAGCATATCTGAGCTTGCCTTACTTGCTGAATAAGGACTATGAGGAGCATAAGGAGTTGTCTCATAGAAGTAACCGCCATCCTCCTCAAGTGAACCATAAACTTCATCGGTTGAAACGTGAAGGAACTTCTTGCCTTCTTTGAAAGTTCCGTCAGGAAGCTCCCATGCAGCCTTGGCGCAGTTAAGCATAACCGCTGTTCCAAGTACGTTTGTCTGTACGAAAACTTCAGGAGTTTTAATACTTCTGTCTACATGGCTTTCAGCAGAAAAGTGAACGACTCTGTCGATATCATTCTCGGCAAAAATCTTTGCAATTGCTTCCTTGTCACAGATGTTGGCTTTAACAAAAGTATAGTTGTCTCTGCCCTCAATATCCTTAAGGTTCTCAAGGTTTCCTGCATATGTGAGTACATCCACATTGATAATACGGATGTCGTTATTGTACTTGTTAAACATGTAATGAATGTAGTTGGAACCGATAAATCCGGCACCTCCGGTTACAAGGTATGTCTTCATATTATTTCCTTCCTTTAATCCATTCTAGGGTTTATACCCCACCTCATTTACAGGTGTATAATACGTTCCCGTTGCATCAAATATGTAAGAAAAATCAGTCAAAGTGGCGAGTGCTTACTACATCGCTCATAATTTCATCATACACGAAAACGTTAAGTCCGTCGTTGTTTCCACACTTGATTTCATCATTTATATAGATACCGGTAACCTGTTTGGTATCTCTTACATAATTCTTTACAACCAAGGTATCTGTATCATTAATATCAAGTGCCCACTGGGGTTGGGCATCTCCTTGAGGTATATAAGCAATTATTCTTCCGTCTCTAAATATCCAGGTTCCACCATCGGCTATGTTGGCAGGATCCTCGCGAAGGCCAAGTCCTCCAAGCACAACAGGCCAATCAGAACCGGTTACTGAATACCATCCATCAAGGGAAAGAACCGTTATAACATCCTTCTGTTTGATAACAGCCTTAAGGTACTCATCTCTCTCCATGGGAGCAATTTCATTCGCCCAGGAAGCATGATATCCATAATCTGCCGATTTATCCCAAAGTTCATACTCATCCTCTCCGTCGTGAGATTCAAAGTAATAATTCTCCATAAGATAATCAGCCAGATACTTGGTAGTTTTTCCTGCCCCGTAATAATTTACATGGTTAAAATCTATAAAATCAGTCTTTGAATTAAGCCCAATTTCCGACATTCTCTTATTTAAATCAAGGTAGGGAATTCCTTTTTCATTCAGATATTCCTCACAACCATTGAGTATATATTGCTGCTCAGATGAAACATCACTGGGAATCTCCACGAACATCAATTCAAAACCCTTCTCTTGGGAGAGCTCGTGCAGTTCGTCTATCCACTCTTTATTGTGGTCTGAAATCTCCGTAACAATGGGCTCATAGAAGATGTTGGCATCAAATCCCACTTCCTCAGTATGGAAGTTATATGTATGGCCACGTCCGAAAACACTGGGCTCATACTGAACAAAATCATACTTCTGAAGCTCTCTGTATCTGGTATGAACTATGGGCCAGCGAAGTAGATAATCCAGCTGATTCTCCTTTTCCACATACTTTCTTATAAGTTCATTTGAATTCTTTGAAAAATCCATTGAAAGCATGTTTCTGTAGGCATTTCCTATATGTTCCTGTCTCTCGAAAAGGAATGCATAGGCTTCCACCACAACCACCTGTGGTGACTGGGTCTTGAGGACTTCCTTAAGCTGATGGTAGGCCGAGTCCTTATCCTGTCCTGAACAACACATATCAAAGGCCGGGATTCCGT
>JAFZSQ010000024.1 GCA_017619295.1 Lachnospiraceae bacterium | reverse complement strand
GGCCATACATCTTGACTTTGAAAAAGTACGTACAACCAGAAGGTTTTCATACTTATCCAAAAGAGGAAGGCAGGTCTCTCCTCCGAAATCAATATAAGCTTCATCGACGATAACCGCCGAATCAGGGTTATTCTTTAAGATTCCTTCGATAAAGTCAACACTCTCCAGAATACCTGTAGGAGCATTGGGATTGGCGATTACGATTCCGCCGTTGGGGATGGTGTAATCAGATGCCACAATTCTGAAGTTCTCATCAAGAGGTATCTTCTTATAAGGAATCTTATATACATCAGCCCAGACATCATAAAAGGAATATGTGATATCAGGAAAAAGCACAGGCTTCTCAGAATTAAACAAAGTGAGGAATGCGGTTGCGAGAACATCATCGGATCCGATTCCCACAAACACCTTATCTATATCTACTTTATGGTAAGCGGCAATGGCATGTGTAAGGTCTGTGATCATGGGGTCGGGATACTTTCTGAAGGCATCCTCGTCGATGGTGTTAACGATTTCCCTCCAGCCGGGTGCGGGTGGATAAGGGTTCTCGTTGGTGTTTAACTTAATAATGTTCTTTTCTTTGGGCTGTTCTCCCGGAACATAAGGAGTAACTCGCCTTACATTTGCTTCATAGCTCATTGCCTTTTTCTCCTTAGAAAATGTAGGTTTTTCAAAGGATTATTTTATCATGACTATAAGCATAAGTCTATACTTTCATCTATTGTGAAAATGCCTGTTTTCCCCTCACTTACGGCAATTAATTCGGCATTTCTTATATGGGGAAGAAGGACCTTTTTAAACCTTAAGCGGTACACGGGAATGTCAGTTTTATAAAGAATCTGATCGGGAATTCTTATCCTGTATCCTCCAAAACCTTTTCTTAGCATCACCCTGCCAAGGGGTATAATCTCGCCGTTTCCGTCGTTTCCAAGAACTTCAACCGTATATATGGAAGTCAGGATATCATGGATAACGGCCATAAAAAGAATCCATAAAAGAGCCTTTAAAAGATTTTCATGGCTCAGGGCATATTCCTTAATTAGTATGTAGAGCTCCTTTAGACCACTATATGTAGTGTTGTTTTGCAACTTTGTGTAGAGCCCCTCGAAAAAGCGCGTAAAATCGGGCATAAAAATAACCTCCGTTCGAAAAAGCGATCCACGTTTTCTCAAAAGAAGGTCATTCATTATTTTTATAGCTATTTAAATCTATCACATTTTGACCATCGAGGTCAACAATTCATCGGGAATTTCTTTCCAGGTTTTAAGATCAAGAACCGGTTCAGACTCCTTGGCTTTCTCACAAAATTCCCTGGCTTTATCAATGTCCCCGGCCTCTTTATGGTATTTGGCAAGCTCCACGTATACCTCGGAGCAGCCTCCTAAATCTTCCGCAATCCCCACATATGTGCATGATGATATTGGCATCCCCAACATATTGTGGTATTTCACCATAACCGCACAGGCATCAAGAATCATTTCAGAGATGACTTCGTTGTTCTTCGCAATGGCTTCAAAGTATGAAACCGCCCCCTCAAAGTCCTCCTTGGTGCCGGCCATGTAGAGCTCTCTTGCGTACATATCCGTAAGCCTTACGGACAATGCGCCCCTCTTATCAAGCTCCTTTTTAAGGATTCTAAGATCCCTCTCGGCGTGCATCTCCTCCTGCTTATGGGTTATAACTATATCGCTGTCAAAAACCACGGGATCTATTCTCACGGTTTCATGTACGGGTTCAATCCATGTCCAGGTTCGGAGGCGCTTAAAGAGCTTGGGTCTAAGCTCCTCGTCATAGTTATAAACGCTGCCGTTTTCAAGCTGGTTGCCGTAGCGCATCTGAACAATCTCAACCTCAGGCATCAGAACTTCCTTAAGGAGAGCGAACTGCTTTCTGTTAGCCTCATCCAGGGTTTCATCCGCATCCGCAGAGTAAATGTAATCCATGGTAGCCTTGGCAAAAGCAAAGTTTCTGGCCTCGGCAAAATCATCAACCCAGGTAAAATCAAAGACCTTGTCGGTGTACTCAGACGCTATGTCCTTGGTCTTATCCGTAGAGCCCGTATCAACGATAATAAGCTCGTCATAAAGGCCCTTTAGAGAGTCAAGACATGGTCTAAGAGTATTCTCCTCGTTCTTAACTATCATGCATACACTGATTGTAACCATAAACTATCCCCCAAGATTGTTTTTTCAACTACATCGTGCTAATATAAAGGTAACACAAACCCAGTAAGAAAGGAAGTATACTCATGGAAGCTGAAATGTTCTTTTTACTTGGCGGCGGACTTTTGGTTATCATTTTCGGTGTTGTGGCAAGCGTAGTTTCAACTTTTGTATCCACCATCGCTGCAAATGAAGACGACTCTATGGAATAAAACCATATGAGCACCAGGAAGTTTTATTTTTCTGACAAAGTTATAGAGCATCTTAATTTCAAGTTGCTCTATATCAATCATATGAAATATGACGGGAAGTGGGATTATCAGTCTCACTCCCATAATTTTACCCAAATTTTCTATTTTATCGACGGAAAAGGCTCCTTCATTCTTGACGGAACCGGCTATCCCATAAAGGCCGGAAGCCTGGTCGTTATCAATCCCCACATTCTTCACAAGAAAGAATCTGACCCCAAGTATCGCTTGGAGTATATTGTTTTTGCCATTGAAGATCTGGCATTTACTTTTAATTCAGAGCCCATAAGCCGTGGCTACGGTGTATATAACCTTACGAAGAACAAGCAGGACTACCTTTTCCTCCTTAACATGATGTTTGAAGAGGCGGAGAAGCAGGCTCCGGGTTATGAACTCATATGCAAGGATATGGCGGAGATTTTCATCAGTAACCTTATCTGGAACCAGAGCCTTGGTCTTCGATTCAAGAATGACCCCAACATGAGCAAGGAGTGCAGCATTGCAAAGAGCTTCATAGATGCCCACTACATGGACCCTATTACTTTAGAGCAGCTTTCTGAGGTAACCCACATGAGCAAGTATTACCTCATCCACTCCTTTAACAAATTCCTTGGTGAATCCCCCATGAATTATCTGCAAAGAAAAAGGATACAGGTAGCCGAACATCTTCTTAGTACGTCCAACTACTCCGTATCCACTATTGCCACAAATGTGGGCTTCTCATCCCAGTCCTATTTCGCCCAGGTTTTCAAGAAATTCAACGGTTCTACTCCGGGTCAGTACCGGAAGAAACCTCGGGCAAAGGAAGAGCGTCCCTGATTTCTATAATGGGACCGCCGGTACCTTCGATGTAATCCTTTGTGATGGTTACGGTACCGATATTCTTGTCCTTGGGAATCTCATACATAATATCAAGCATGAAATCCTCGATTATTGATCTTAAAGCTCTGGCGCCGGTATCACGCTCCAGGGCTTTTTCTGCGATGGCCTCCAAGGCGGAATCGTCAAAAACGAGCTTAACCTCATCAAGCTCAAGAAGCTTCTGATACTGCTTTAAGATTGCGTTCTTGGGCTCTCTTAATATCTTAACCATCATATCCTTGCCAAGGCCTTCAAGGGTAAAGATAATGGGAAGACGACCGATAAACTCAGGAATCATGCCGAATTTCCTTATGTCCTCAACTGTTACCTTAGAAAGGATGGTTTTTTCCTTATCAAAATCGTCCTTTAAGATTGCTCCGAAACCGATTCCTGTCTGCTTGTGAAGGCGTTCCTTGATAATCTCCTCAAGGTCAGGGAAAGCTCCGCCGCAGATAAAGAGAATGTTCTTGGTGTTTACGGTGGCAAGGGGACCCATGGCGTTCTTGCTGCTTGCTCCCACGGGAACCTCAATTTCGGCACCCTCAAGAAGTTTCAGCATTCCCTGCTGAACGCTCTCGCCGGAAACGTCTCTTGAATGAGTTTCCTTCTTCCTTGCAATCTTATCGATCTCATCTATAAAGACAATGCCCTGCTCGGCTCTCTCAACGTCGTTGTCAGCCGCAGCAAGAAGCTTAGAAATTACGCTTTCGATATCATCACCGATGTAGCCTGCCTCTGTAAGGGATGTGGCATCCGCAATGGCAAGGGGCACATCAAGTAACTTCGCCAGAGTCTTAACCATATAGGTCTTACCGCAACCTGTAGGTCCGATCATAAGCATGTTGGATTTCTCGATTTCGATTTCATCCATGGTGCCTGAAGCCACGCGCTTATAGTGGTTGTAAACCGCCACGCTCATTACCTTCTTGGCATGCTCCTGACCCACCACATACTGGTCAAGCTTCTCCTTAATAACGTGGGGTGCGGGAATATCCTTAATGTTTATAACGGGCTTTTCAGACTTTGCCTTCTTCTTGGGGGCACGACGATTGGGGAACATGTCCTGAATGTCGTTTAAGTTAAGGAAGCTGATGTTTGGAAAGCCCCCGGGCATGCCGGTGACATGAGGTGTCTTCTCCTCTTCCTTCTTCTCTTCCTCACCCTCGGGCTTGGTATCTCCCTCCAGCTTCTCCGCGGGAGTTTCATTTGCGGGGGGCATGGGCATATCAACCCTTATCTTCATTCCTCCGATGGTGCCCGGGAAACCCGGAATATCCGTCATGGTTCCCGGATCCATCTTGGAAATCATATCCATGGTCTGATGCATGCAATCATCGCACACGCACATGCCTCCGGGAAGGTGGAACATTTTCCCCGCCTTGCTCTCGGGGCGATGGCACATGACGCAGACTTCTTCATATTCAGTCTTGTTGTTATCGTTTGTTTCTGACATTTATACTCCTTTGTTATGTAAACTAATTCACTTCGTAAATATATAATTTATAGTAACTTGTATCGGTTTCTATAGGCTCTTCTGTCAAAAGCGTAAGCCCCTCATCTTCCGCCCCATCGATATAGGCTGCGGAGAACAGATACTTTCCTCCGAGAGCCTTTAAAGCTTCGGTATCAATATCATAATCCGCGAAGTAGAAACCGCTTTTTTCCACAGTAAAATATCCTGGAATCTGAGCTGCATAAAGGTAGCACCTGTTGCCCCACTCGTCAAAATAGGTCTTTATATAGTCATTCTTCTCAAGTTCGGGAGCTATGATCTTCCTGAACTCATGCTTGTATTCTACATCATAATTGTTGGAATATCCATCTAAACAGCTAAAGCCGTTATAAAGGGCTGCTGCAGGCGTTATGCCAAGGCTAACGCACTTATAATCGCTCTTCTTTTCCCCTGTAGCATCTTCAATGACTGAGGCTGCCTTATCAAACACGTCAGAAGCATAGTATTCATCCCAGGATAAAAGGGCTGAATCCCTGCCAAGAAGCACCTTGGCGTTATCCTTCCATGTGTCTGCGTGGATAAACAAGCCAAAGGTTAAGGCTGCCACAAACACAGAAGCCACCGCCAAAATCTTGTTTTTCTCAATTAAGATCTCTATAACATCGGTTAACATAACAAGAAGCATTGCAGGGGCAAGCCAGTCTATTCTTGAAACCTGGAACCATCTTAAAGGTCCTGTGGTACTCATTCTAAAATCTGTAACAGCCGAGCACTCATAAAGAGCGGCAATGATTGCCATAAATAAAAGCGCAAAGAAAGTTCGTCTGATGGCAATTAATCTAACGTTTCGGCCTTCTTTTCTTATAACTCCCACGTAGATTACAGCTATAACAGCCATCAAAAGAATAAGGGTTCTCTCAAAGCCCGAATGCTCCGCACCGCTTAAAAAGGCCTCGGCAAAGTTATCAAGGAAAGGCTTTGCCACAAGACTTACCTCATCTTTATGGGAAGCATAGCCTGCATCACCGATTCCAAGAATCTGCTTAACAAGGCTTAAGTTACAGAGAATATATGTGATAAATAAAGCCACTCCGCCAAAGAAAGTCCAACGGGCTCTATTTTTCTCTTTCTTACAAAGAAGGAAAATAAAATGAATTCCTGCTGTCGCAAGCATTGCAAAGCCTGAGAGCACCAGGGATGATCCAAGAGCTGTAAGAATAATTAAAGCAAAGTATTTAAGGGAGCTCTTACCCTCCATGGCACCCACTGCCCTGTCTTCAAGGCAAAGGAAAGCGTATGCGAGCATGGGAACTCCATACATTGAAAAGCCGTACACGTGAATAAAGGGTGCATAGGCAAACACTAAGGCAATTAAGGCGGAAACCGGGGATGAGCTACCGCGTTTTTGCAAAAGAAGATACATTCCTATGTAGGCAAAGGCCATGGAGATATATCGCATCAGAACAAAGGCCGCAAAGGGCGATAAAAACCTAAATAAGGGCACAAATAAAAGCGCCGGCGGTATAAGGGAAGTCTTTGGCATTCCATTCATAAACTCAGGGAAAACACTTCTTCCGTCAAACATGTGTCTGGCGCTTAATATGTAACAGAGCATCTCGCCGTCCATCTGATCGTGGTTTATGAAGATGCTCCCTCCTCCCAAAATAACAAAAACAAGGGCTGAGACTATTACTAGTCCCAGTCCTGTAAAGAAGTATATTTTATTATTTCCGGATGTCTTATTCATTTAGTCTGTCTGGATATCAGATCTGGAGCCAAGGGTGATTTCCACGGTTACGTCCTCAAATCCGTTTGCTCCGTATCTCTTGATATCTATCTCCGTATGAGTTCCGCCGGGCAGATAAGTAAGGGCTTTCTGAAGGTCTGCATAGCTTCCGACCTCCTCATTATCGATACCTACGATAATATCGCCTGTACGAATTCCTGCTTCCTCAGCGGGTGTTCCCTCGTAAACCTTTGCTACGTAAACGCCTGCAGGCATTCCGTCCATAACGTTTGCGGGTTGAATTCCAATATATCCTATATCATCCTCAGAATCAACTTTGGTCTTGGTATCCTTAAGCATCAGCTCAGCGATAATAGGCTTTGCGCTTGAGATGGGGATTGCATATCCCATACCTTCGATGGTCTCGCCACCGATCTTGTTGGAGTTGATTCCGATTACTTCGCCGTTGTAGTTAAGAAGTGCACCACCTGAGTTACCGGGGTTGATGGCTGCGTTGGTCTGTACAAATGTACCTGTGCTGCCGTCTTCCATTTCGATTTCTCTGTTAAGGGCGCTGACAATACCGTTTGTAACTGACTGGCCATATCCAAGGGCATTACCAATGGCGATAACAGGCTCACCAAGCTTAAGTGAATCCGAATCTCCAAGGCTTGCAATCTTAATCTCGTTAAGAGTGCTCTCGTCCATATCTGCAAGTTTAACAGCTACAACCGCAAGGTCCATATTCTTGTTGGTACCCTTTACGTTTGCCTGGTAAACAGCATCATCGTTAAATGTAATCTCGATGGTCTCCGCACCTTCGATTACGTGATAGTTGGTTACGATAAGAAGCTCTGAATCATTCTTTCCAACGATGATTCCGCTGCCTCGTCCTTCCTGCTCCTCTGAGAAAACTCTGCCCCAGTAGTTGTAGTTAACGATGGCCTTGTTTGTAACTGAAACCATTGAAGGCATTACGCTCTCAACGACTTCACTGATGTCGGCCTCGATTACCTTTGAAATCTCGGTGCTGACAGTGGGCTTTGTATCTTCCTCAGCCTTGGTATCCTTGTTTAAATCCTGTGTCTCTTCTCTTTGGATTGCGGTTCCTTCAGCTATCTGAGGGCCTTTGTTTCCAAATCCGAAGTAATTGTAAACTCCGTAGAAGGTTGCTCCGGCACACGCTCCGAAGAACACGCCCAAAACTGCCACAAGGATTAACTTCTTAAAGAAGCCGCCTACCTTACCGGGTTTCTTCTCCTTCTTGGGAGCCACCGGTGTGGTGTTGGGGAAGGGTGTCTGGTTAGGGTTCTGATAACCCTGGTTAAAATTATAATTGCTGTAGGATGACGGTCCGTAATTTGAATTAGTGTTTGGTGTTGAACCTGTCTCCTGATTGTTGTTTGTGCTGTTTGTGTTGTTGTCTTCGTACATACTTCATTACCTCTTTTCTGTAATCGACATTTACCTCGGAGGGAATACCTTTTCCCTCACCTACAACTCACAGTCTAGAAGTAATTTGTGTTTTTTTTGTGTTTTTTGTATTAAAAAACTATGATTTTTCTTCACATATGTGATCCCAATAGCCGGGATTCATGGTGTATTTCATAATCTTTTCTTTGCTTAAAGCCTTGTAGTTACGGCCTTTTTTGTACCCAAGGTACTTGTTTGCGGAAAGCCATACCAGTTTAAATATGGAAAAAACCGCCCCTCTCTTAAGTAGGCTAACGGCATTCTTTATAACCATCTTTATGCCCTCGGATTCGGACTTAATGCCCTCAAATACCTCAGGGTGGTTGGTCTGGGAAACTCCAAGGTCGAAGTTTCTGTGGAACTGCTCACGGCCTGTGTAGTTATGGGAGTGGATTACTCTTGCATCCGCCACGTAAGCTATCTTATAGCCTGCATTTACCGCATGGCCCGCGTAAACCATATCCTCATTAAAGATGGCAGGGCCTTCAAAACCACCTAACTTATCATAGATATCTCTTTTATACATGGCTGAGACGTTGGAGCAGAAGAAGGTCTTGATCCCAAGGCGTTCTATATCATCTTTTCCTTTTATGACACTCGTGTCAGGATAGTTGAAGTCTCTTGTTTGTCTTTCGATCTTATTGCACTTCTCATTGGGAAGCTGTCTTGCGTAGGCCACCGACACATCATCGTTTTCATCAAGGGCCTTAATAAGGTTTGCTATAAACTTATCGTCTGCCGGCACTGCATCCTGGGTCATGAATAAAACGTAGGGCGTGGTGGTTTTAAGCATGCCCGCATGGCGGGTTAAGGCGTGATCGAATTCAGCTTTAGAAATATGTGTAACGACGAGGTTTTCATGCCTTTCTTCGAAATCGGAGGGGATGCGTTTTTGCCAGAGAGACTCCTCCGTATTCATTACATAAACCTTGTTTACATAATCTGACATCTGTGTCATTAATGTATCAATCAGTTTAAGAAAATCATTATCCGGTTTGTAGGTTGGGATTACTATATCTACCCTCATTTAGCCCGTCCTTCTTACGTTGACATTGTTTATAAAAGAAAATAAAATAGTCTTTATGAATAACTTATACATAGTCATGCCCGCATACAATGAAGAAGCAAATATCGATGCCACGGTGAAGAGCTGGTACCCCATTTTAAGCCTGGCAGGGGCAGATTCAAAGCTCATCGTTGCAGACAGCGGAAGCACTGACAGAACTCACGAAATACTACTTGGACTTAAGGATTTCCTGCCCAAGCTTGAAATACTTGATACCGATCACCCGGGACACGGCCCGAAGCTTATTGCTTTATATCAATATGCCATTGATAACGGCGCCGATTTCATCTTCCAGACCGATTCCGACGGCCAGACCGATCCGGCCGAATTTGAAGCCTTCTGGAAGGCCCGCGCTGAAGGTGGTTTCGATGCGGTTATAGGAACCCGCCCCGAAAGAGGCGACGGCAAATCCAGAGCTTTTGTTGAAAAGGTGGTTTGCATGCTCCTTGGCATGTATTTTGGCATAAAGGTTACAGATGCCAATGCGCCCTTCAGACTTATGAAATCCGAGGTGGTAGCCAGGTATTTAAACCGCTTTGACAAGCACTACAATCTTCCGAATATAATGCTTACAACCTTCTTTGTATATTATAAAGAAAAAGTGTGCTTTAAGGAAATATCTTTTAAGCAAAGAAGCGCCGGAAAGGCATCCTTAAACATTCCCAAGATTACAAAGATCGGTCTTCACGCCTTATCTGATTTCAGACGCTTTAAGAAGGGCTTATAGGTGAAAGCCAGCACCACAATTACAGGTGCGTAGAGGTAAAGGTATCTTGCCCTTGCCTCAAATATTGAAACAAACAGTATAATAGCCAGTATCGAAAGCCTTGCGGCAACCTCCGCAGGGCTTGTTTTTTCGTCTTTTTTAAGGATACTTAAGGACATAAGAATCAGCATAAGTACCCAGATAAACTGAGCCACTGTATGGAAAAATCTGTATCCGAATTCTCCCGCCTTAGTCCCGGTTATTTCAGGGGAATAGTATATGCCTCTAAAGAAGCCAGTAAGTAGTCCGTCGTAGTCCGTAATGCCTCTGTAAAAGGCTCCCTCGTTGCCCCAGGAAAAGGTTCCGTCGTTAAAGTTCACAAGGGATTTGCGCTCAATGTGAACCAGGAGCTTTCTAAGACCCATTTCATTTATTCTTTCCTTAGTGGCCTCTATGTCTCCTGCGTTTCTTGAGGCTTTATCGGGAAAGCTTCCTGTAAAGTTAACGTCCCTTTGGTCATAGGTTCCGCAGGTATCGAAGTTGGCACCCATGTAAACAAAATGGGCGATGCCGTATTCCATATCAGGGTCAAGGTCAGCTCCTATAAGGCGCTTTGCCCCGGTGTTTATAAGAAGGCAGATAAAGCAGCCAAGAAGAACTCCAAAGAGCAAGTAAAGGAAACCTGAAAACTTCTTATCAAGTAATTCCACAACTACTATGGATATTAAAGCCAGCAAAACTGTGGGCTTTATAAGATATCCAAAGAATGCAAACAGAGATACCATTACCCAACCGATTGTATATGTGACACTATCGTCAGTTTTTCTTATGGCCTTCTCATAAATCCAAAGAATAAGTATAGGGAAAAGAATGCTGTAGGTATCGGAATAGGGGATGCAGATCCAGGGATTAAGCCCTACCCACACTGCAAAAACGCCCCAGGAACCCCAGGCCTTCTTTTCACTGCCTGTAAGCATTCTTACAAGGTCGAAGACAAAGATTCCGGAAAGGTTAACCATGGCAACACTTCCGAATACCATGGGGAAGTAAGTCATGCTCTCCCCCTTAAATCCAAGGAAGTTAAAGATCTTTAAAAGCCATGTAAGGATGGCCACAAGCATCATGTTGTTTGGATGTTGTGAAAAGTAGATATCATTTCCGACACTTCCGTCATAAAATGCAATATTCCTTGCCATCTCGGTTAGAGTGCCGCAGTCCCAGCCTGTATCAAGATATATGTTTCTTGCTACGATAAGTTCAATCACAAGTAAGCCAAGGCTGGCAGCGATGATACCGATGTACCGTCTCTTTTGGGGTGCGAAAGGTGTAGCCGCGGGCTTTTTATTTTGCCAGAAATAAATACCGGCGAAGGCCAGGGCGATTATTCCCACTATTACCACATTCGAAAAAAAGCTCATATTCTTGTAGAGATAGTCGATTCGCCTGTCCCTTACGATTATAAGAGCCAAAATCCCCAGGGTAGATGCAAGGGTTATATATTTAATTATTCCGAAAAGAATCTTTTTCAATTTTTCCATAAAACAAAAGAAGGGAGTCGCTAAAAACGACTCCCTTTGAATTCCAATCTTTAGTTACCAAGATATGCCTGGGTATCGCCCTTAATCACATCGCTGTATTTGGTGATTTCATCGGAAACCTGATAATCAGCCTCGTCAAAGAGGAATCTGTGAAGCTCTTTAACATTGCTTGCAAGGTCTGTAGGTACTACGCAGCTTCCGTTTGCACCGATTGTGCCTGAGCCTCTGTACTGCTCGAAAGGAAGTCCGTCGTCTGCAACGATCTTGTACTGAGAAACTTCTCCGAGAACTGTGAGGATTTCCTCAAGGTTAAGTGATGTGTAAACCTCAGGGAATACTGCCTCTGCGATCTTGTTAAGAGAAGTAACGTTTGACTTCTTAGCCTGCTCCATGCAAGCCTTGATAACCTCTCTCTGACGGAAGGTTCTCATGTAGTCATCACCCTTTGTGTAACGGATACGGCAGTAAGCTGTTGCCTGAAGTCCGTCAAGGAGCTGATAACCTGTGGAAGTAACCTCTGTGTAAGGACGCTTTAAGTTCTCAGCGATACACATCTGGTAGTTGTTGATATGCTTAATCTCTTCTTCGTCAACGTCGATCCAAACACCGCCGAGTGCATCAATTGCATCTGTAAGGCCCTGGAAACCAACTGTAACGAAGTCTGTGATGTTAAGGTCAAGGTTCATGTTAAGCATCATCATTGCCTGCTTGGGACCACCGTTTGCATAAGCGGCATTACATTTACCGTACTTATCATTACCTTTGTTAAGGTAGGTGTCACGATATACGGAACAAAGCTTAACTTCCTTTGTGTCCTGGTTGATGGATGCAATGATAATTGTATCGGAACGTGTTCCCTTCTCAAGAGCTCCTGTTGTGGAGTCAACACCGAAAAGTGCGATGTTACGATAACCTTTCAGGGTCTCATTCTCGAGAACCGCCTCGTTCATTTTTTCCTGAATTTCACCCTCATTTAACTCTACTCTTGTAGGTGCCTCATTACTTAACACCTTAAAGATACCCTCACCGCGGATAGCCATGATAACTACCACCAGCATCAAAAGGATAACAATGATTTCAACTCCGAGAATAATAGCTCTTTTCTTTCTCTGAGCCTCTCTCTGTCTGGGGTCATCACGACGTGCGCGTCTTCTAGGCGCAGGTCTTCTGTCCTGTGTTGCCATTTCTTAATTCCTCCGTATTACCTGTTAATAAGCATTTTTGTTGATAAAACCTTTGAAAATTGTAAGGAAGCAGATTTTTATATCGAATCCCAATGTCCAGTTTTCGATATAGTAGATATCATACTCAATTCGTTTTCTGATTGATGTATCCCCTCGATATCCGTTAATCTGCGCCCAGCCGGTTAGGCCCGGTCTGACCTGATGTTTAACCATATATCTTGGTATTTCTTCTTTGAATTTGTCTACAAAGAGCGGTCGTTCGGGTCTGGGTCCTACCAGGCTCATTCTACCCACCAATATATTAAAAAGCTGCGGTAACTCATCGATACTTGTTCGACGAAGGAAGCGACCAACCTTTGTAACTCTGGGGTCGTCCTTAACCGTCCAGGCTTTCTCTTCTTCAGAAGATGCCTGAAGCTTCATGGTTCTGAATTTATACATGTTGAAGTTTCTGTTGTGAAGGCCCACACGCTGCTGTTTGAAAATAATAGGTCCGCGGCTGGTGCATTTCACAAGTATCGCCACAATGATCAAAAGAGGCGATGTAATGATGATTCCGATTAAGGAACCAACAATGTCCATTATCCTTTTAACAAAGGCATTGAATGGATTGGTTAAGGGAACGTACCTGATGTTGATTACGGGAAGTCCCACCAGATCCTCTGTGTAAGGCTGGGAAGGAACCAGACTGTTGTAATCGGGGATGAATTTCGTGTGGACACCTGATTTCTCACAGGTTGAAACCATCTCTTCAAGTCTGTCGTAATCTTTAAGGGAAAGGGTGATTGCTATTTCATCAAGCTTATTCTCAGGCAAAATCTCGTAAATGTTGTCGATTCGTCCAAGAACCTTAACGCCCTTAAAAAGTGTTCCCGCAGGAACCTCGTCATCAAGGATTCCCACCACGTCGTAACCCCACTGGGGATTGTCGACGATTCTCTTTATATACTCTTCGGCTGCCCTTGAGTAGCCTACCAGAAGTACGTGTTTAATGTTGTAACCTTTTTTCCTGAAGAACTTAAGGAAGTTCCTTAAGGCAACCCTGAAAATCGAAGTGAAGATGATGTTTATTACGTAGAATACAACAATCATACCTCTTGAGAAGTAAGGCTGATTTACTACGTACAAAACAATCAGGAATCCTGCAACGCCCGCGGTGTTTGATTTGATGATTCCCCAAATCTCGTACCTTTGCTTGGACGTTCTCTTGGATGTATACAGGTTAAAAGCGTAATATATTATAATCCATCCGGGAATGATGAAGGTTAAGGCGTAAAAGTAGGTCTCCATAGGGAGAACACCGGCGCCTTCTTCTACCTGTTCCCACGGACTTTCAAACCAAATGTACCATGCCAGCATATAGGAGCAAGCTGCTATGAGGGCATCAAGTACAAGGTGTATTCGGTTAAGTAATGTCTGATTGTCCCTTATCATTTATATTTATAATCCTTATCCTTTGAGGCGAAGCACCATGTTCACCCACAGCATTACTTGAATCCGTAAGTAATTCTTCATATGCCTAAACCGGAAGGGAACATGCTTATCGCGGTGCTTGAAGCACATGCCCATTCCTCGAAACAGACCTTTGAAATACGTACCGCCAAGTCCTCGTCGGATAAAAAACAGAATCTTTATATTGAAACCAATGAAGAGAAAAGGCAGGTTGATTAGCCATTGCAAAAACGGCATGTTTTTGCCAATTACATATACGCTGTTGGCCGATGAAAGCCTTACCTTAAACTCATTGTATCTGGAACCCGATGCGCCGCTTCCAACGTGAAGCACTTTGGCGTCCGGATAATACAGGTTCCTGTAACCGTGAATCAGCGCTCTGTAGCCCACGTCCAAATCCTCTAAGTAGGCAAAATGTGTTTCATCAAAGAGGCCGATTTCATCGAAAACTTTCTTTCTGTAAATGGATGCGCCCCCACAGGCTGCGAAAATCTCCTTCGGGGTGTCGTAAAGCTCTTTTCTCTTGCCTTTACCTCTGGCAAAAGCCCATCCCAGAGCACAATATAAATCTCCCGCGTCATCGATTCGTCCCGGATAATCCATGCAAAGCATCATAGGGTTTACTGAGAAAATCCGCTCATCCTTCTCGATGGCCTTTAGGAGATATTCAATGTATGTGTCAAAAGCTTTCGTGTCGTTGTTAAGAAGGATCACATATTCGGCGTTTGACGCCTTTATGCCCTCATTAACTGCCTTGCAAAAACCCGTGTTCTCCGGGAAAGCAATCACTCTCACTTCCGGATGCTTCGACAGGTATTCAAGGCTCCCGTCCGTGGATCCGTTGTCCACAACAATTACTTCAAAATCGGTAACTGTCTGTAACGCAAGGCTGGCCAAACATGTGGGTAAAAACTTTAATCCGTTGTAATTTGGAATTACCACACTTGCTCTCATTCTTTAACCTTTACGCTGCAATCCGGGTCATACAAAAGCTTGTAACCCATTTTCTTTATCCTGTGACATATTATGGTGCAGATTTTCATCAAATCTGTATCATCTTTTTGAAGTTTTATGTCATAAAATCCTGTTTTTGGATCCTCTTTGTAGTCAAATCCCGTCACATCCATAAACACATCATATAGTTCCGGGCGAAGTTTCATACACCTCATATCGAGTAAATCCGCATCCTGTTTCAAAGTGGCGGTGTTTCTGTAGCCGCTGTAGCCGTCCTTAAGACCTGCAAAGATGGGGGTTCCGTCCTCATCCATGATACCGCCAATTATGACACCTTTGTCATTTACGATTTTGCCGCCAATCATTCCTATATCTTCTCTGACATCAAAGATTCCGGGGATGTACTTGACATCCATGAATCCAAGGTGCTTGGAGTGAGTTACCTCAGCCTTCCATCCAAGAGTTTGAAGGGCGTCTTCTAGGGCAGCCTTTCCTGCCTCATAGGCATATCTCTTACTCTGAGGGTTTGAAGCCGTGGATTCCTCGTGGCATCTCCAGTGATAGAGTACCTTTGGAATGTGGTAAATCTCTTTGAAGTCCGGCATGTATCTCATGACGGTTCTTAAGGTCAGATCGTAATCCTGAGCTCCGTCGAACTGGCTTCTGAAGCCGATATTTTTCATGTCTTCCGATTTAATAACAAGGAAATGACAGATGTAGTTATTGGAAAGAAGGAGATCCAGGTTAAAGTTTGGCTTACGGTATACGTCGTAAAACTTTGTACCTTCACCGTTACACTTATCCTCGTCTGAGTAGATGAGTCTCGGCTGCTTTGTTGCTTCCGTAATAAGCTTTGCATTCTCATATAAAGCATCGGGAGTCAGGAAATCATCGTGATCAAGGAGGGCAATGTACTCTCCTCTTGCCTCCTTAAGGATTGCGTTGGTGTTTCCGGAGATTCCCTTGTTTTCAGGAAGTTTGATGTATCTGACACGTCTGTCAGAAAATTCGTCTATTATCGTTTTGAGGCCTGAGTTATCATCTCCGGCGTCGCCGATGATAAGCTCCCAGTTGGGATAGGTCTGAGCCTCCACAGACTCAATCATTTCCTTAAAGTACTCCTTTGGAGTGTTGTAAGCGGGCACAAGAATACTGAATCTTACGGAATAAGAGCCTGCCTCGTTGCGCTGCTTCTCAAGCTCCTCCTCGCTTACGGGTTCAAATGTATAGTCATCATAGTCATGACTTTCAAGCCTCTCAGCCGCCTGGGTAAGCATGGCCTTAAGACCGTTCTTCTTCATGTAGTTGTATGCTTTTTTGAGGTTTGTCATGTTTAATTTGCTCATAATTCTAATATGCGGTATGGATGCATCAAAGATGTGCAGCAGGGCCGATGTGCAAAAAGGGGACAGTCCCCAAACCGCACGTTTCATGTGCGATTTGGGGACTGTCCCCTTTTTGCACGTCGGCCCTGCGGTCGACTATATTATTGCTTTAATTGCATTCGTAAGTTCCTCGTTCTTCTTCTTGGCATCCTCGATGCTGGTTCCCTTAACGCCCATGTAGAACTTGATCTTGGGCTCGGTTCCTGAAGGACGGGCGCAACACCATGCGTTATCCTCAAGGTCGAAGTAGAGAACGTTGGACTTGGGAAGACCGGTCTCGCCCTTCTTTCCTGTGGCAATATCAAGGGTTGTTCCCATGTCGTAATCTCTGAATTCCTTAACCTTAAGGTCTCCGAAGTTCTTAGGAGGGTTGGCTCTTAACTTGTCCATCATCTCCTTGATCTTCTGGCTTCCTTCGATACCCTTTAAGGTGATTGCGTACTGGCTCTCGTTGAAGTAGCCGTACTTCTCGTACATGTTAAGCATCTGATCCCAGAGGGTAATGCCCTTAGCCTTACACCATGCAGCAACTTCGCAAAGGCACATAACCGCAACAACGGCATCCTTATCTCTTGCGTGGGTTCCTGCCAGGCAGCCGTAGCTCTCCTCAAGGCCGAATACATAGTTGTGATTCTTATTCTGCTCGAAAAGCTTAATCTGCTCTCCGATATACTTGAATCCTGTCAAAACCTCGATCTCATCTACGCCATAGTCCTTAGTGATAACATCAGCCATGTTAGTAGTAACTATGGTTTTTACCAAAGCGGGGTTAGAAGGCATGGTGCCGTTGGCCTTACGCTCCCTTAAAATGTACTCCGCAATAAGCATTCCGGACATGTTTCCGGTAAAAGGAACATAATCTCCTGATTTGGTATCGTAGCAGTAGATTCCAAGTCTGTCGGCATCGGGGTCTGTTGCAAGGACAACGTCTGCCTTCTTCTCCTTAGCGAGGCGAAGTGCATAGGTGAAAGCCTTGGGATCCTCGGGGTTAGGGTACTCGAGGGTTGTGAAGTTGGGGTCGGGATTCTCCTGCTCGGGAACCACGTAAACATTCTCGAAACCAAGCTCTTTAAGGATTCTTCTTACGGGCTTATTACCTGTGCCGCAAAGAGGTGTGTAAACGATAACGATATCTTTTGCCACCTGCTTGATGATTTCGGGGTGGATAATCTGCTTCTTTAATTCAACCATGTAAGCGTCGTCAATCTCGGCGCCGATAACCTCGTAAAGGCCTGCTTTCTTGGCCTCTTCCTTGTCCATGGTCTTAACTGTGTGATAATCGGTTACATTGTTAACCTCAGCGATAATCTCGCCGTCTCTGGGGGTGGAAACCTGTGCGCCGTCCTCCCAGTAAACCTTGTATCCGTTGTATTCAGGGGGATTGTGGCTAGCTGTAACCACAATACCTGATGTACATCCAAGCTTTCTTACTGCAAATGAAAGCTCGGGAGTAGGTCTTAATTCGTCAAAAACGTAGGCCTTTATTCCGTTGGCTGCAAGGCAGAGAGCCGCAACATCAGCAAACTCGGGGCTCATGCGTCTGGAGTCGTAGGCAATGGCAACCTTGGGGTCCTTCTTGCCCTGCTTTAATATATAGTTTGCAAGTCCCTGAGTAGCCTTACGAACGGTGTAAATGTTCATTCTGTTGGTTCCTGCGCCGATAATGCCACGGAGGCCGCCGGTACCAAACTCAAGGTCCTTATAGAATCTCTCTTCAATCTCTTTCTCATTATTTCTGATGCTAAGAAGCTCTTCCTTTGTAGCATCGTCAAAGTACGAATCGTTAAGCCAAAACTCAAATTGCTTTTTGTAATCGCTCATTCTTCTTCCTCCCTATTTCTTCAATTCCTGTTTTCTAAAAATATGGCACTCATCCTTCAAAGTTGCATAAAACCTGTAGCCCTCTACTCCTGCGATAATGAGAAGGGGAAGGGAGCAAATCAGGTATCTTCCTCTGGTTTCAAATAACATCTGAAATAGAATTACTCCGATGCAGATAACCGTAAGGTGGAACGCGTAGGGTTGTCTGATTTTTCCAAAAAAGCTTACAAAGCCAACGCCTGCCATGCCGATTAGGACGAAAATCCAAAGCCACTGGGCATAGGTTTCAAAATAATTATAATACTCTCCGTCGCCCCAGAAAATATTTCTTAAAAGTTCTTTTCGGGGATTAGCGGAAATATCCTCGTATTCTCCCGCGTAAAAGGCCGCAATTCCCTCTTTATACCAGGAAAAGGTGCCGTCGTTAAATGTCATGGTAAGTTTTCTGTTCCAGAAGCTTAAATTGCCAAAAAAGCCCCTGGTTTTGGTTCTGGTCATGAAGCTTTCTATTTCAGCGGCACGTCTTTCGCTTCCGGGACGCCCCGAGTACTCGCCAACCAAAAGCCCGCTGTCCACGGGATTGTTGGTTCCCATGTACTCCTCGTTGGAGCCCATGTTAAGATAGTAGGTCCAGGTTCCCTCCAGATCCTTGTCCGGGGTGAACTTCGCCACATCATATATATGAGCTTTGAGACATACATTTATTAATAGGAAAGCAACAAGGACTGAGGCGAGAAGCACGGCAGTTTCCATGATTCTGCCTTCATCTCTTATGAGTCTTGCCACCAATTCCACGATTTCCACTATAACAATGGCAATAAGGCAGGTGTAGGCTGTGGGCTTAATCATTCCTGCCAGAATGCCTGTGAGGGCATATAGAGCCGTAAATGCGTATTTTTTGAGGCCTGCCTTACCCTTTGATATAAGGTACACATAAAGCGTAATTATGGGCAATAACATGCCTGCGGTATCCGTGTAGAAGAATAACTTCCAGGGGGATACGCAGATTAATCCCGCGTAGATTAGAAATGCCACCACAGCGGGGCCGAATTTCCTGCTTAATTTCTTGGCTGTAAGCACCGTAAAGAACCCCGCCAGGGAAATAATCACGCAGTTAACTTCTATTACAAAGAAGTCCGATTGATATGGGAAATTTGGAAAAATCTTATATAATCTCAGAATCAGCGAACAGATATAGGCTATGGGCACGTTGTTTGAGCATAAAAGATAATACCAGGTGCCCTCGTTAATTGAGATGCCCTCGGTGATTCGAAGTGCCGAATACTGGGCGTTTACGGGATCTGCCCAACCTGTGACGAAGACTAAGGATTTGCAAAGCTTGATGTTTATGATTGTAATTATGACAAAGGCTGCCGCTACTATCAAATTGAAGATAATGTTGGTTTTAGGAGTTACGGAGATGCGGTCGAAGGCTTTTGCCACAAAGAAAAATACAACCGCCAACAAAAGTGCCGCTATAAAGAGCACCCAGTTAGGAACGATTGTATCCAGTTTGTAATAATCCGGGTAGTTGGCCTTGTTACCAAGAAAGATAATGGAGGCCAGTACCGGAAGGTAAAGCAATATAAATATTATAGAAGCGGTTCGCTTAATTACTGTCATGAACAACCTACTTAATATCAACGTCTATGTCGTCGATGGTATTTTCACCTTTGATGGTGATGGAAATGGATTCCGTAAGACCCGTAACATCTGTTGTTGAATCAGAGTATAAGTCTCCGCCCTGGGTATAAACCGCCCATTTGAGCTCGTTCTTGTCAGTGGGCCAAATGAGCTTACACTTCTGGGTTTCATCTTTCTTGATACCGCCAAGATTTATCTGAGAACCTTCGATAGGGTCGATAATAGCTATCATACCGATATCTACCGAGCATGAATTGGTAAAGCTTAAACTAACCTCAAAATACTCCACCGCATCTGCAAAGGGCGCCTGAGCTGCCTTCTTTGTAGGTTCGGGGGTTGGAGTAGGTGTGGGCTCCTCTGTGGGCTCGGGAGTGGGCTCCTTTGTTGGTTCAGGTGTTGGAGCCTCAGTAGGAGTGGGGGTTACTTCTGTCCACACTTCTTCTGTCGGTTCAATCACCTTCTCAGTTTTGCCGCAGGCTGTAAGTCCTGCTGCCAGGGTCAATATAACTAATGTAGATAATAGTCTCTTTTTCATAATGTGCCTCTGTGTTTTGTTGTTGTGCTATATAATATTTTATTTGTTTTTGAGGTTTTTTTCAACAGGAGAAAGGCCGAAGCATTTAGCTTCGGCCCCTGGGGTTTATAAAAGAGAAGGGAGAGTATAATTACTTAGTAATTTTTTCTGCTTTCTTTTCCTGATGCTTCTTGTACATTGCGTATCCTGTAGCACCAAGTAGAGCAATTATGATCCACCACCACCAAGAGATTGACTCTTCGTCGATGGGTGCGTATGTAAGAGGTGTATCTCCTTCGTTGATTGCTGTAACTTCGGGAGCTGTTTCCTCATCAAGTCCTGCTGCAAGAGCTGTATTACCATTGCCGATGTCTGTAAGCTGTGTAGCTGCGCCATCACCTGCGTCTGCTACTGCTGCCCCGCCTGCTACTCCACCGGGCACTACTACTGTTCCAAGTCCGCCTGCTGCGGGAGCTCCGGGAGTAATGATATCGGTTGCCGCACCCGCTGTTGCGCCACCGGCTGTGGTTGTGTCACCTGTACCTCCGTCACCTGTGGTGGAAGCGGAAGGTGTAAGTCTAGCAACTGTTGTCTTGTAAGCTGCCTCAGCATCTGCCAAGCGGTTCTCAGCTTCTGTCTTCTTCTCAGCAAGCTGGTTATAAACCAACTTAGCTGCATCAAGTCTGTCTTGAAGATCCTTAAGAACCTTATCAGAAGCGAATGTCTTCTCGAGTTCATCAATCTGTTCCTCAAGTGTCTTAACAGTCTCTGCTGCTGCCTTAAGGTCCTTGTCTGCCTTGTCTGCTGCATTTATAAGATTGATGAGGTCAGTTCTCTTCTTGTTCGCATCATTAATTTTAGCTCTAAAGCTGACCGTTTCTGCCTGCTGCTCGTCTGTTAACTGATATTCAACTGCTGCTTTATCAGTTGCTTCTGCATACCACTTGTGAGCTGCATCGTTCTTATATCTTTCCGCGTTTGCCTTGTAGTTTCCTTCATACTCGGAGAATAAGATATTTCCTTCCTTGAAGTTATCGTTATTGAGAACTCTCTTGGTTTCCTTAACATCCTCGCTATCCCAGGCTGTTGTGGAAAGAAGCAGGTTATTTGCCACAGAGGTCTTAACTTCGTTGAAGGTACCTGAGTACTTCCAGGTTTCTACTCCTGTAGAATCGTACTGTGTATCAAGGATAACCGCACCATTTGCAAGTTTAGCTTTTGCTGCATTTAATGCTGCCTCCATTGTTGCGCCTGTAGCGGTAACAACTGAGTTTAATTTGGCGTATGTGTATGAGCATTCAAAGAGTTTTCCGTCCCAGCCCTCTACATCACTGATACGCACATATCCATTTTTTGCCAGTTCGCTGTCAATTTCTTTGGTTACTTCTTCTTTACTTGCGCTCAAGCCAAAGAAATCACCAATATTAGAATATTTAGCGGTACCTACTGTCTTTGTGAATCCATTATATGATTTGATTGTAGCTGTATATTCAGTGGATTCTTCTTTTTCCGCATTAAAATTCTTATTTTCAGCGGTTCCACCTGTGAGCATTCCTGCTGTCTCAGCCTCTGCTGCTTCAAGAGCTGCTGCTTCACTTTCAAATCCGGAGCCGCCTGTAAGAGTCTTAGCGTATGTATTTGTTGTGGTAACTGTACCTGTTTCGGTCTTAACCAATGTGCCGTCTTCAGCTACACTCCATGAAGTCTCAACATTGCTGTACTCTTCGTTTGCTGCTTTAGTACGGTTATATGTATTTGTAGAATCCTCAGGTTTTACCGCAACATAGCCATCGCCAACCGCAACGAGGATTCTGTCTTCGCCGTTTACGCTCTGAGCTGTAACAGCTTCACCGTTTGCAAGAGCAGTTTTCTCTTCATCAGAGAGATGATAGTGAAGTCCAAGGTCCTTGCAGTCGAAGTATTCCTTCTTTTCAAAGATTACCAGACCGCCAAGAGAGTTGTTGTCAGCCTGGACATAGTTAAGTTCCATCTTCTGCTGAACACCGCTCTGCATGAATGTGATAACGTATGTATTGTACTCCTGATCTCTGGGAGTCTTGTTCAAAGACTTGTCAGGCTCTGTAATCTTAATTGACTTGGTATCGATTCCGGGATAACGATCCTCGGTAAGATACTCAACCTTCATGATGGTTTTAAAGAGATCACGCATCTCATTTAAGAATGTTCCGTTCTTTCTTGCCTGAGCTTCAGATACATTCTTATTCTTCTCGTTGATGATTGCTTCGAGCTCTGCAATCTTAGCGTAACCGTCTTTTACATAGTTCTTCTTAGCTTCTTCTGCTTTTGCCTTTAATTCAGCCGCATTCTTCTCTGCTGCTTCAAGGGCTGTCTTAGCTTTTCCTGCCTCGGAACTTGCTGACTCAAGAGCTGCGTCATATGCTGCCTGATTTGCCTTAAGGTTAGTAAGAGCCGTCTGATATGCGCCCTCTGCTGCCTCGTAATCTGCCGCTGCATCTTCAAATGCCTTTGAAACCTCAGTGTATGCATTTCTTGCATCTGCTATTGCCTCATCAGCTGCCGGAATAGATCCGGCATTCTTGAGTGCTTCTTCTGCTGTATCCATTGTTTCATTGTATGTGGTCTCAGCCTCAGTTGCAGCCTGAACTGCTGCCTCTGCATTTGCAACTTCTGTTTTAATATCTTCCACATTCTTGGTAGCAATCGCATCAAAGTTCTCTGCCATGATAAGTTCGCCCTCTGCGTTCTGTACATGAACTTCAGGTGCGTTTGTATTCTGTGCTTCGAACTGAGTTGTCTCTTCAAGCTTATCTGCAGCCTTATCAATCTTCTGTGTTGACTCGCCTGCTGTCTTAAGAGCATCTGCTACTTCAACTGCTGTCTTGGAATCTGCTTCTGCAGTCTTGATTTCCTTCCAGGATGTCTCAGCTGTCTCTTGCGCGTCATCAGCGACACCGTTCTGTATATCTTTATAATCGGTTGTGTTGGAATTGCCTTCGGAGTTGCCGTTATCCTCAGCTGCCATAGCGGTCAAAGGCTGGCTTGCCATAGCGAGTGACAATCCAATTGTTAATGCCTTAATTACCTTCTTGTTAACCAGTGATTTCTTCATCATTTGTCCTTTTCCCTTTCTCCGTTTAATCTCTTAAGGAGATTTGTTCTTTCACTAATAATGACATATAGCTTAAACATAGAGGTTCATGAGTTTTGACAAAAAATGCTACTTATAGTTTACATTGGAATAAGAGAAAGGCCGAAGCATTTAGCTTCGGCCCTTAGGGTTTATATAGAGAAGGGAGAGTATAATTACTTAGTAACTTTTTCTGCTTTCTTTTCCTGATGCTTCTTGTACATTGCGTATCCTGTAGCACCAAGGAGAGCAATTATGATCCACCACCACCAAGAGATGGACTCTTCGTCGATGGGTGCGTATGTAAGAGGTGTATCTCCTTCGTTGATTGCTGTAACTTCGGGAGCTGTTTCCTCGTCAAGGACTGATGCAAGAGCTGTTCTTCCGTCATTGATGTTGGTAAGATTCTCTTCTGAAGCGCCTTCTGTAACTACTACTTCATCACCTGCTGCATTGTCTGTTGCTCCACCGGTAACTACTATGGTTGCGGCTCCGCCTGCTGCAGGAGCTGCGGGTGCCTCGGGTGTAATAACATTTGTTATAACACCTGCTGTAACTGCCACGTCATCGGTTGTTGCTGTGGTATCAGCGCTTCCTCCGTCAGTAGCAGGTGCTTTGTATGTAAGAGCTGCAATCTTGTTATCGCGAACAGTTTTGATTGTCTCAAGCTGTTTAACCATGTTATCTCTTACTTCCTTAGCTGCCTCAAGTTTGCTCTTAGCAGTTTCAAGGCTTGCCTGCATGGTTGCAACTTCATCCACTGATGTGTCGCCTAAAGATACCTCGCCAATACGTCTCTGTAACTCTGCTACGTCTGACTGAGCCTTCTCGAAAGCTGCCTGAGCTGCTGTTGCCTTCTCAGCGATGCTTGCGTACTTAAGAGCGAGTTCTGCAGAGCTTGCTAATGCATTTCTGAAGTTGAGCATCGGCTGTCTCTGAGCATCACTAAACTTCATGTTTTTATCAGAATATTTCTCACGACCATCTGTCTTATATTCCATATCGATACCGGGTTTAAAATCAGCCTTGGTATCCTGTTTTGTTACAAGAAGAACATTTCCTGAATACCAGTTGTCGTTTCTAAGCTGTGTCTCGACTGTAAGTTCCTTCTTATCATAACCGACAAGTTTATAATACTTGCCGTCTTCCAGTACATATTTGCTAACGTTATTGTTTTTATCTGTGTAAGTTAAAGTGCCGGTTCCGTCATCCTTGAGATTCTCAATGTCATGGCCATCAACAACAGAGTGCGCGGTCTTTTCAAAGATAACAATTCCATGCCATCTTGAATCAACCTTGTTATTGTTTTGTAACTTGTAGTTGAGGTAAACTGTCTCCTCCACACCATCCTTCTCGTATTTAACAATGTAGTAGTTTAATGTATCTCCGGATGTGCTTTTGGATGTGCTGTTATCGTTCCAAAGGTTACTGCTGGGGTTTTCTGCAGCTTTACGTTCAATGCTTATTACCTTTCCACCGATTTCAGGAATGTAGTAATACTGAACAACCGCCTTGAAATAGTCAATGAAAGTAGTTGAGCCAGTGACGGGATTGTTGCTGTTATTTCCATCAAGAAGATTTGCAACGATGGCATCCTCAAGTTCCTTAACTTTCTGTAATCCTTCGTATTTTTCCTTGGCTGCCTCAGCTGCGTTCTTAAGAGCTTCAGCCTGCTCTTTAAGTTCATCTACTCTTGCCTTAGCTTCTGCTGCTTCTCTTGCAGCAGCTGCCATATTATCGCCAAAAGCTGTTGCGCTGTTACCGATTCCATTGATTCCGTTAACAAGTTCGTTGTACTCTCTTGTTGCTTCCTCAAGGTCTTCGTTTGCCTTGTTGAAGTTCTCTTCAATCTTTGTAAGATCTGAAGCTGCCTTCTCAACTGCGTCGTTTGTATCGTTAACCTTTGTTTCGATTACTTCGTATACTTCGTTAACTTCTTTCTCAGAGCCTGCATCCTCGAGTTCTTTAGCCTTCTCATCAACGAAGGTCTGTGCCTCGTTTACAGTTGTTGTAATATCATTTGCAATTGTTTCTGCCTGAGTCTGAAGTGTAGCAGCTGCTTCCGCCTTCTGCTCAGTTATATCTGCCTTCTGATTTGCTTCTGTAACTTTTGAATCAACGATTTCTGCAAATCCTTCAGCCACACCAAGAACACCTGCTGCCTTCTCGATGTCAGTTTCGGGAGCATCTATTACGGTGTTACCCTCAATATGAGCTTCCATTCCATCGCCGAGAGCCTCAGCTGCTTCTTTAACTTCTTCTGATATTCCATCACCTGATGCTTCCTCAACAGCTACTACTGCAGAAGCTTCAGCTGTCTTAATGTCAACCCATGTTGCATCAGCCTGTTCCTGAGCATCATCTGCCACACCATTCTCTACATCCTTGTAAGTAGGCATTGTATCGGTAGCGGGATCAGGAGATGAAGTTTCAGGTTCAGCTGCCATTGCAGTCAAAGGCTGGCCTGCCATCGCCAATGACAACCCAATTGTTAAAGCCTTGATAACTTTCTTGTTAACCAATTTCTTATTCATCATATGTCCTTCTCCTTTTCTCCGTTTCTCCGTTTAATCTGTCGTAAGGATTGCTCTTTATCTTTGATTTATATATCGGTTCGGTTAAAGTTTTCTTTATCTCCTTAACCCTTTCACTTATAAAGACATATGGCTCAAACGCTGAGGTTCACTGGGTTTTGCCAAAATTGCTACTTATAGTTTACATTCAATTTCTACATATATTATACCACGGTTAGTGGGCCTTAAAGAAATCTTAAAGAATTCCCTAACTTTTTCTTCCGGTTTAGTGTGTTATGATGCAATCGTAATAAATGTTACAGAAATGTTACAAAATTATTACGAGAGGAGAGTAACAATGAAGAAGACTACATTAACAATCTTATTTGCATCTGTAATGATGCTGGCTCTGATTGGATGCGGAACAAAAAAAGCAGAGGCCGCTTCCGATCCTTGGGAGGAAACTACTGTGGCTGAGGAAGCTCCAGCAACTACGGAGACAGCTCCTGCTAAGACAGAAGAACCCCAGACAGAAGCGGCCCAAACAGAAGCAGTCGATACAGAGGCCGCAGAAGAAACAGCTGTTTCCTTATCAGATGACAGCTTTGCATATAACGGAAAAATCATTTCCATTAAAGATGATCTTCAGAACATCCTTGACGGCCTTGGAGCAAGTAACAGCTCAAATACAGATCAGGCCGGTGAGCTTTGCTACGATATAGGAACAGACGCTATCAACGTTTTCACAAAAGATAACGATGGAAACGAAGTCCTTACTCAGATCACAATTCACGACAAGACAGTAAGAACTGCCAAAGGCGTTGGCGTAGGAAGCACAGAGGCTGAAGTTAAAACAGCTTACGGCGAGCCCGACAGCGAAATAGTTGAGGGCGCTAAGCTTTGGAATTATGATTTTGACGGTTATTCAATCTTATTTGCATTTAACGATAATGTAGCAGCGATATCATATTTTATCGCTAAGTAACAATGAAAGGGGAGTATTAATCATATGAAGAAACGAATACTAGCTTTAACTATGGCATCAGCAATGGTGTTATCACTTTTAGGATGCGGAGGCGCATCTACTGACGCAGATAAAACAAACTTGTTTGAAACTGCCGAAAGCACAGAAACAACCGAAGAAAAACCTGCCTTGGAAAGCGAAGATACTGTAAAAACTGATAATCTCGGCGCTGAAAGCAATATCGAGACCGACGAGATTTCAAAGGAAGAAACTGCTGATCCTGAAGTAAACAGCGAACTTGAGGCTGATTCCTTCAAGTACAACGACAGAATTGTTTCCATTCTCGGAGACCTTCAGACTGTTCTTGATGACCTTGGTGCTGATAAAAAGGCTGACGGTGATGTTACCGGCGAGCATATCTACACTAACGGTAAAGATGACATTGAAGTCGTAGCACGTGAAGTTGACGGCCAGGAAGAATTATCTCAGATTATTATCCACGACAAGTCAGTAAAGACCCCCAGAGGTATTGCTGTCGGTGATACAGAGGATGATTTACATGCTAAATATGGTGATCCCAATGATGTTATTCCTGTAGATTCACTGATTCTTAACTACAACTTTGACGGATGCTCAATTATGTTTACAATTGACGGAACTGAAATTTCAACAATCGCTTACATGAAGAAAGCTCCTGCAGAAGAATAGAACAAATATATGTGAGTATGAAAAAAGGCGGCGCCGGATTATTCCGACGCCGTCTTGCTTATTACTTTTAGTTATTAGTTAGTTGTCTTCTCGTCCTTCTTGGTCTGGAACTTCTTGTACATTGCATAACCTGCTCCGCCGAGAACTGCGATGATGAGTAACCACCACCATGAAAGTGTCTCTTCGTTGATAGGTGCTGCTGCAAGAGGAGCCTTCTGTTCGGGAAGTTGTTCATATGCAGTATCAGCTGCCTCTTCAGGAACTGTTGCTGCAAGAGCTGCCTGGCCGTTTGTGAGCTCAACTGTTCCATCGCCTTCGCCTGCTGCTGCAGGTGCACCACCGCCGATAAATCCTGCAGGTGCTGCGCCACCAAGGAGTATGGGTGCGGGTGCGGGTGCTGCGCCACCGATTGCAGGTGCGCCTGCGCCTGTGCCTTCGTCACCACTGGGCTCTCCGCCGCCTTCTCCGCCGCCAGTGGGAAGTTTAATCTCTTTAAGAGCATCAAGGAGAGCGTCTCTTCTCTGAATAGCAGCATCAAGTCTCTGCTGAGCATCTTCAAGCCAAGCCTTCTTCTCGATAAGCTCTGCTTCAAAGTCATGTCTGCTTCTATCAAGGTTATCAATCATATCCTTGATTTCAGCTATACGCTTCTCAGCCTTATCTGCTGCCTTTTCTGCCTGCTTAGCTTCCTTAGAAATCTTAGCATAGAGCTTAGACAAATTAGCAAGTCTCTTGCTCTCTGCGTCCTGAGAGTTGATTTTATTCTGAGCTTTCTGGATTTCTCTATCCTTAGCATCAATCTTATCCTGCTGTTTTTTAAGAGCATTTCTGTAGTCGATAACAAGCTGCTGCTGCTGAGGTGTGAAGCGCTTCTCAGTGTTAGCATCTGTCTTGTAATCAGCTTCGCCATGCTTGTAGGTTGTTGCGAAGGAGATATCTCCGCTGTACCACTTGTCGTTCTCATAAGTCTTAGTTGCCTTAGTAGAACGGTCTACGTACTTGTTCCAAGTTGTTGTGGAGATTGTCTTCATTTCTTCTTCTACAACTGTCTTAAGAACATAGTTGAGTGATGCATAACCAT